>CAZEQC010000009.1:56652-75136 GCA_964514285.1 uncultured Anaerolineales bacterium
GCCCTGCACCGTGCCGACGGCCGGCGAACCCACCTTTGAGCTCGAAGAGGACGAGATGGAGATCGGCATCGGCATCCACGGAGAGCCGGGCCGGAAGCGCATAGAGCTGGAGCCTGCCGACGAGGTCACCGAGATGCTGGCCACATCCATCATCGAGGACGAGGCCTACACTCGGACCGTCCGCGAGTGGGATATGGACAAGGAGGAGTGGGTCGAGATTGAGCTGGTGGACCCGCCCTTCGAGGAGGGCGACAAGGTTTTGGCCTTCGTCAATAGCATGGGCGGCACGCCGGATATCGAGCTGCCCATCGTCTACCGCAAGCTGCACGAGATCTGCGAGGCGCATGGGTTGGAGATCGTCCGCAACCTGATGGGCCGCTACATCACCTCGTTGGAGATGGAGGGCGTCTCGATCACCCTGCTGAAGATGGACGACGAGATGATCGAGCTGTGGGACGAACCGGTCAAGACGCCAGGTCTTCGCTGGAAGATGTAGATCCTGGTTGGGAGACCAGGTCGCTAACTTGACTTACACTCTGCCTATCCTGGCAGGTGGCCTTGTAGGCTGGATGGGATAGGCAGGGAACACTCGATGTCAGTATGAGAGATCAATGATGGATGGACCTACGGTAAGGAGATAGCCCACGATGCCCATTACGACTGAGGACGTGCTGACCTGCCTTCACCGCATGGCGGGCGTCATCGAAGAGAACAAGAAGTACCTCACCAAGCTCGATTCACCGATTGGTGACGCTGACCACGGGGTCAATATGAACCGTGGCTTCAAGTCCGTCTTGAAGAAGGTGTCGTCGGCGGAGGACAAGGACGCCGGCACGATTCTCAAGACCGCGGGTATGGCGCTGGTGTCCAGCGTGGGCGGGGCGGGTGGGCCCTTGTATGGCACAGCCTTTATGCAGGCGGGCATGGCCGTGGCTGGTAAGTATGAGTTGGAGGGTGAGGACATCCTGAATGCCCTCAGCTCCGCTCTCGACGGGGTGGTGATGCGCGGCAAGGCTAGCCCTGGGGATAAGACGATGGTCGACGCCATCACCCCAGCGGTGGATGCTATGGAAGAGGCGCTGGACAACGGCGCCAATACCGCTGACGCCTTGGAATCTGCGGCAGAGGCCGCGAAGCAAGGTATGAAGGATACCATCCCGATGCTGGCCAAGAAGGGGCGCGCCAGCTACCTCGGCGAGCGCAGCATCGGCCATCAGGATCCGGGTGCCACCTCCTCCTATCTGCTCATCAACACGATGGCTGAGGTGGCTCGGGAAAAGAAGCAGAGTTTGTGAGGTCTTGGAAGACGACATCGCTGCACGGGCACGATATGGGCGTTCTGAGGCTGTCATAGGACGAGTCGCCTCTGAACAGACTCTCGTTGATGCCGTATGGCATCTTGAATTCGCGATTGCGTGAGATACAAGGGAGAGTAACGAACAATGGCAAAGAAGTACGCAGCAGCAGTCGATCAGGGCACGACCAGTACCCGATTCATGATCTTCACCCACGGCGGTGAGGTTGTGGGCTCGCACCAGCTTGAGCATGAACAGATCTACCCAGAGCCCGGCTGGGTCGAGCACGATCCGATGGAGATCTGGGCTCGCACCCAGGACGTCATCGAGGGGGCGCTGGCGAAGACCGGCGTCAAGGCTGAGGAGATCGCCTCGGTCGGCGTGACGAACCAGCGCGAGACGACCGTGGTCTGGAACAAGAACACCGGGGAGCCTTACCACAACGCCGTCGTCTGGCAGGACACGCGCACCAAGGAGATCTGTGACACGCTGGCCAAGGACGGCGGACAGGACCGCTTCCGCCCCAAGGTTGGCCTCCCCTTGGCCACCTACTTCTCCGGCCCCAAGATCAGGTGGCTGCTCGACAACGTCGACGGCCTGCGAGCGGCGGCCGAGCGAGGTGACGCCGTCTTCGGCAACATCGACACCTGGGAAATCTGGAACATGACCGGCGGCCCCGACGGCGGCGCTCACGTCACCGACGTCACCAACGCCAGCCGCACGATGCTGATGAACCTGGAGACGCTGGACTGGGACCAGGAGATCTTGGATACCATGGGCATCCCCCGCAAAATGCTCCCGGAGATCCGCCCCTCCAGCGACCCAGACATCTACGGGCACACCCCCGCCGATGGGCCGTTCGGCGCTGAGATCCCCGTCTGCGGGGCGCTGGGCGACCAGCAGGGCGCGCTGGTGGGCCAGACCTGCTACAGCCCCGGTGAGGCGAAGAACACGTACGGCACCGGCTGCTTCATGCTTCTCAACACCGGCACGGAGCCCGTGCCCAGCGAGAGCGGCCTGCTGACCACGCTGGCCTACAAGATGGGCGACAACGACGCGGTCTACGCACTAGAGGGCTCCATCGCCATCACCGGCGCCCTGGTGCAGTGGCTGCGGGACAACCTGGAGTTCTTCGAGTTCTCCAAGCATGTTGAGGACTTCGCCAAGAAGGTGGAAGACAGCGGCGGCATCTACTTCGTGCCGGCCTTCTCCGGGCTCTTCGCCCCGTACTGGCGGAGCGACGCCCGCGGCGTGATCGTGGGTATGACGCGCTACATCAACAAGTATCACATCGCCCGAGCGGCCCTGGAGGCCACGGCGTATCAGACCCGCGAGGTGCTGGACGCGATGGAGGAAGACTCGGGCGTGCCGCTGGAGGCGCTGAAGGTGGACGGCGGCATGGTCTACAACGAGCTGCTGATGCAGTTCCAGGCGGACATCCTGGGCGTACCGGTGATTCGGCCCCAGGTTTCCGAGACGACGGCGCTGGGCTCGGCCTACGCCTCGGGCCTGGCCGTTGGCTTCTGGGACGACGTGGAGTCCCTGCGTGAGAACTGGAAGATCGACAAGACGTGGGAGCCCGGGATGGAGGAGGGGACCCGTAAGGAGCTCTATCAGGGCTGGAAGAAGGCCGTCACACGCACCTTCGACTGGGTCTAGTCGAAGGTCTTATCATCGGGCAGAGTATTGCCCGTGATGTAGCGTAAGGGCTGGAGAGAACTAGGAGAGGCTCTTGAGCTCCTAGTTCTCTCATTATACGAGGTTGGTGACGTCGCTAGGGGTAGCTATTCATTTGGTGCTCCCAGCGCAAGGATCTGGATGGGCCGTGCGCTGGCTGGAGCTTCGGTCGCGTTCGACAGGTCGGTCGTGCACTTGGAGCTTGCTCCCTCTTACGGGGATCCAGGGTGCAGGGCAGTGCTGGGACGCTTCTCTAAGGCGAGCACGAGGTGAGCAGTTATCTAGACGATATGAGACGTTCCGGCATTAAGATGTTCTGAAGCTGAAAGGATAAGGTGCAAAGTGCATACCATTGTCTGCATGAAACAGATTATCGATCCGGAAGTGCCTCCTCATCTCTTCGAGATTGATCCTGAGGATATGAAGCAGATAAGAGGAACCCATCCTTTGGTCATCAGTGCTTATGACGAGGTTGCTATCGAGATAGGGCTGCAGCTGAAGGAGAAGACCGACGGCAAGGTGACCGTTATCACCATCGGCGACGAGGACACGGTCGAGTCGCTCCATCAGGCTCTAGCGATGGGGGTTGATCAAGCCATCCGGGTGAGCGAGCCAGGTCTTGAAGACACGGGCGCGTTCAGCAACGCGCAGATCCTGGCTGCGGCCATACGAAAGATAGGAGACTTCGATGCGGTCCTGTGTGGGCGGCAGGCTGGGGACGTGGAGTTAGGCCTCGTCGGGGCCTTCCTGGCCGAGGAGCTAGGCCTCCCCTGCGCGACCATCCTTGCCAACGTTGAGCCCGAGAATGGCAAGGTGCGCATGAGGCGCTCCGTTGAAGCCGGCTATGAGGTTCTGGAGACCTCCATGCCCTTCGTGGCCACCGTTACCAACGACGAGAGCAACGTGCCTCGCTACGCTTCGGTCAGGGGTATGCTGGCAGCCCGGCGGGCGGAGATTCCCGTGTGGTCCGTCGATGATCTGGGCATAGAACCCGGCACACTCGGGCTTGCGTCAGCGCAGATCGAGATGGAAGAGCTGTTCATCCCCGAGCACGAGGTAGAGTGTCACTTGATCGAGGGAGACACGGGGCCGGAGAAGGCGAAGAATCTGGTGGAGTACCTCAAAGAAGAGAAGCTGATCTAGGGATAGGGGTGATGCGATGACTATTCTAACTTTCTGTGCTGTTTCTGGCGAGGAACTGCCCAGGGCTCCCTTGGAGGCCCTGGCTGCGGCCCGCCAGTTGAGCGAAGATCTTGGTGGAACGGAGGTCCAGACGCTGCTCGTGGGCGCGGACACGGCTCAGTATGGCGCTGCATTGATCGAGCACGGAGCGGACCAGGTTTTTGTTGTAGACGATCCTCAGCTCGAGAAGCTGGAGGAGGACCTTTTGTTGAAAGCCGTGGAGGAAGCTGTTGACCAGCTCTCGCCTGAGATGGTCATCTTCCCCCACGATGAGCGAAGTGGTGGCAACGTCGCGCCGCGCCTGGCCTATCGCCTGAAGACGGGCATCGTCACCGATTGCAGCGGCTTCGAAGTCGAGGATGGATCCGTCCGCTGGCTGCGCCCGGTCTACGGCGGTAAGGCCACGGCTGTTATGACCGCCACTGGGCCGATGCAGTTGGCCACGATGCGTGCCCTCTCCTTCGAGCCACTACCTGCTGATGAGGCGCGCGAAGGCTCGGTTCAGCATCTAGATGTCGGTCTCAAGGCCATCTCTCCTGACGTGCCAATCGTTGACGTGATCGTGGAAGAGGAGGCTCTCGAGGGACCAAGCCTCGATCGTGCCGACATCGTCATCAGTGGCGGTCGAGGGATGGGCGACGAGGAGGGGTTCCAGTATGTCAAAGAGCTGGCCGAAACCTTAGATGCAGCGGTCGCTGGGTCGCGCCCAGCGGCGGATACAGGCTGGGTGCCCCACTCCCGACTTGTGGGTCAGACGGGCAAGATCGTGGCTCCCAACCTCTATGTCGCTGTGGGGATCTCTGGCGCGCCTCAGCATATGTCGGGAGCAGGGTCTTCCAGGACAATCGTGGCGATCAATAAGGATGAGGATGCAGCGATCTTCCGACAGGCTCACATTGGAGTCATCGATGAGTGGGAGAACGTGCTTCCTACTTTGATCGATGAGCTCAAGGAGAAGTAAGACGCGTACCCACGTGTAAGTATTGCAGTGCTTCATTCATTGTAGCGAGTGGATTAGGCATCGCGATGGTCCAGAAGCAGTATGAGACAGGGGATAGAATATGGAAAAGCTTAAGACACAGGTAGTCGTCATTGGCGGCGGCGCAACGGGGTCAGCCGTCTTGCGTGACCTAGCCATGCGAGGGTTGGACGCTATGTTGTTCGAACGAGGTAACCTTGCGGAGGGCACGACAGGGAACTTCCATGGCTTGCTCCATAGTGGCGGCCGCTACGCAGTTAAGGACAAACCGGCCGCCGTTGAGTGCATCGAAGAGAACCGTATTCTGCGCCGCATCGTACCACGTGCGATCGAGGATACGGGTGGCTTCTTCGTCACGCTCAACGACGAGGATGAGGAATTCCTTCCCACCTTCCTTGATGGATGTGAGGAGTGCGGCATCCCCACCGAGGTCATCTCGGGGGAGGATGCGCGGGAGCTAGAACCAGCGCTTTCACCCGACGTTATTCATGCGGTGAAAGTGCCCGACGCCAGCATTGACGGTTGGGACGTCTGCGTGAGCAACGTTGCATCGGCCAAAGAGTATGGCGCACAGACCTTCCTCTTTACCGAGGTCACCAATATCCTTCGTGAGAATGATCGCGTGGTCGGCATTGAAGCGGAGGATGTGTCGACTGGCGAGAAGTACAGGGTCGAGGCCGAGTACGTGGTGAGCGCCTCCGGGCCGTGGGCTGGCAAGATCGCCAGCCTTGCCGATATCGAGGTCCCTATGGTGCTCGGCAAAGGCACGATGGTCCCCTTGGACGGCCGACCTCATCAGCGAGTCATCAATCGCTGCCACTATCCAGGGGATGGTGACATCATTGTGCCCGTGGGCACCACCATCGTGCTGGGCACGACCGACGTTGTCATTGATGATCCTGATAACTTCTCCATTGAGCCGTGGGAGTTGGACCTGCTGTTTGAGGAATGCATGAAGATGGTTCCGGAGATTGCGGACATGGGTATGCAGCGCCCTTGGGCCAGCGTCCGTCCCCTCTATGAGCCTCCTTCAGAAGAGAATGAGGAAGAGGAGAGAGAGACAGGCATGGAGGTCAGCCGAGCTTTCTACGTCCTTGACCACGAAGAGCTGGACGGTGTCGCGGGTTTCATCACCATCACCGGGGGAAAGCTGACCACAGGTCGCATGATGGCTGAACAAACTGTCGATGTGGTGGCGGAGAAAATGGGGGTCGACGAGCCCTGCCGCACGGCCGAAGAGCCCCTACCCACGCCTTAGTCAGGGGACTGAGAAGGGTGAGATGACGAAACGGATGGGGCGGAGAGAAGCTTCTAAGTCCAAGGGCGAGGAGCAGCTTGAGACAGGCACGGCCTTTGAGTGGGTCCCACTCTGGGGTTGGATCCTGGTTTTCTTGGTGCCCTTGATCATCAGTGAGGTCATGTTTTGGAACGTGGGCAAGATTCCCAGCATGATCATGTTTCCCATCGCCTGGATTGGTTTCTGGTATGTGACGATGGAGCGCTCCGGGTGGCCGATCCTGAAGCATCGGAAGAAAGAAGCAAGCCCAGACGAGGATTGATGGGACAGAGACTACGGCTGACTTGAGCTCGGTCTAAGTTAAGCTGAAGGATGCCCTTGACTTCTCTGCCAGGAGGTAGAGGAGGCAGATGAAAAAGATACCGGCACCAGCCATGGATGATGAGAAGAGCAATGGTGAAAACCCAGAAGCTTCGTCAGAGGGCAAGGGAGACGGAGCGAAACGAACGAGCAAACGTGACGCGCAATTCGCGATGACCTTGTTGGAAGCTGAGGTTATCGCCGAAAACCTGAAGAAGAGCGGTACGCGTCGCTAGCCGGAGGCGAGGTGAGCGTGGAAGAGACCGTTCAACGCTTACAGGCACTCACCGAGGCAGGATGCCTTCAGTTCCGCGGTGGGTTCCGTCGGTTTGCTGAGCGACACGAACTGACAGATTGGGAAGGGTGGTTCAATCCTTATGACGAGGAGATCTACCAGACGGTGCTGAGCCACATTAACTCAAAGGATGTGGTGCTCGACATCGGAGCAGGCGATCTCCGCCTGGGACTTCGTATGGCGCGGCGGGCGGAGAGGGTCTATGCGGTGGAGGTCAATCCCCTGCTCCTGGCTCAGGCCCTGGACATCATCGGCCTGGACCTACCTCGAAGTCTCCACGTCATTTGCGCCAACGCACTCGATCTCTCTATCCCGGCGGACGTCACGGTCGCCGTGCTCCTGATGCGCCATTGCCATCATTTTCGAGAGTACGTCGACCGTCTCCAATCGGTGGGCTGTCGGCGGCTGTTGACCAACGCTCGCTGGAGAACGGGGGTGGAGGTGATGGATCTGACCACCTCTGGCCTGGCTTTCGAAGACGTCACCGAGGGATGGTATGCCTGCCGCTGTGGGGCGACGGGCTACGTAGGGTGTGGAGAGAGCCCGAATGCAGCCCCCATCGAGGTCGTGTCGTGTCCTGCTTGTGCCAATCAGGACATGAACGACGTGCGAATTGTCAGATGACCAGCCGCTCAACCTGTGGTTTCTCACTTGCAGCTTAGCGGGGCGAACGAGATTATAGGTGAGCCACTCCAAACAGGGGCGAACAAAGGAGGGAGGGCGATGAGGTTGAAAGGGAAGAAGATTGCAGTACTCGTAGGACCCGGATACGAGGACTTGGAGTTCTGGGTCCCCGTTATGCGGCTGCGGGAAGAGGGAGCGGACGTCACAGTGGTCGGCCCTGAGCGTGACAAGACGTACAAGAGCAAACATGGTTGTCTGACCGCCACTGCGGAGATGGGCGCCGACGAGGTGTCCGCTGATGCCTTCGACGGCGTGGTAGTGCCTGGGGGCTGGGCGCCCGATAAGCTGCGCCGTTACGGTGGGGTCATCGAGTTGGTACGTCAGACGTACGAGCAGAATAAAATCGTCGCCTCCATTTGCCACGCCGGCCTGGTCTTAATCTCGGCTGGCATTGTAGAGGGTCACCGTGCCACCGGTTCTAAGGGCATCAAGGACGACCTGGTCAACGCCGGAGCCACCTGGGTGGAAGAGTCTGCTTTCCGGGAAGGGAACCTGGTCTGGGGCCGGGTTGTTGCCGATATCCCTAACTTCTGCCGCGAGTTGATCGCTGCGTTGGAGACGTAGGAGTCCTCATCAACGATCTCCACATTGAACTGAGGAGTGAGCCTTGGTCAGTATTGTTGTCGTCACGCATAGCGAGGAACTAGCCGCTGGTGTCGCCGAGCTTGCCAGTCAGATGGCTGGTGAGGAGTCGGTTCCGATTTTCCCGGCCGGTGGGACCGATGATGGTCACCTGGGGACGAGTTTTGCGAAGGTCGAGCAAGCGGTCCAGCAAGCTCTGGAGGAGGGGGAGGACGTCCTGATCCTCGTCGATCTGGGCAGTGCTGTGATGGTAACCCAGATGGTGATGGAGTCCCTACCCGATGAGAAGCGGCAGCGGGTTCACATGACGAACGCGCCGCTCACCGAGGGCGCAATCGCGGCGGTGGTGGCCGCCGCCGGGGGAGAGAGCGTGGAGGATGTCCGGCGGGCCGCCGAGCAAGCTCTCGCGACGCCCAAGATCCCCGAGGCCGTGCCGATCGAGCCGGCCGGCCGCCCTTCGGATCAGGATCAAGAGCCCGATGTTGAACAGCGGAGTGTGGAGCTTACGGTGCCCAATCCTACCGGCCTTCACGCGCGGCCGGCTGCGCGCTTCGTGCGGACAGCGATGCGCTTTGATGCCGAGGTCACCGTGGAGAACGTGACCCACGCTCGGCCCCAAGCTAATGCCAAGAGTATGATGGAGGTGGCGAACACTGGTACGGCCCGGCAGGGCGAGCGAATCCGCATCACGGCTCAAGGCGATGACGCCGATGAGGCGCTGGAGGCCCTGCAGGCGCTGGTGGAGAGTGGCTTTGGTGAGGTAGAGGAGGGCGAGGAACCGGCTGAGGAACAGCCCGAGCCAAAGATCCCCGCACCAACCGAAGGCCCCGCGCCAGACCCCGATCTACCGGCCAAAGGTGAGCTGGAGGGCATTCCGGCGTCAGAGGGTTTCGTGGTGGCCCCTGCTTTGGTCTACCAGCCGCCCGCGTTGGACGTCGAGCCAACGACCGTGTCCGACGTCGAAAAGGAGGTGACGCGACTTCACGATGCGCTGAGTGAGGCGCGGTATCAACTTCAGGAGCTGCAGGAGGACGTGGCTGAGCACGACGAGGACGTGGCAGAGATCTTTGAGTTCCAGCGCATGATGCTGGAGGACCCGACGTTGGTGGACGCGATTGAAGAGGCGATACGGCGCGAGAGCTGGAACGCGGAGGCAGCGGCGAAGCACGTCATTGAGGAATGGATGGGCCGCTTCGAGTCGCGCGAGGATGCGCTGATGCGGCTGCGAGCCGCCGACGTTCGAGACGCAGGCGATCGCCTCCTGCGCAATCTCCTGGGCGTCGTAGAGGAACAGCCCCTTAGCGCTCTAGCCGAGCGTGTCATCCTCGTTGCTGAGGACTTGAAGCCATCGGACACGGCCCGGATGGACCGAGAGAAGATTGTAGGACTCTGTACGGCGGCTGGTGGAGCGACCTCCCATGTGGCCATCCTGGCTCGGATGTGGAACCTCCCCGCGGTGGTAGGGCTGGGCGATCGCGTGCTGCAGATTCCGGAGGGGACGCCCGTCGCCCTCGATGGAGTGGCCGGGATCGTGGAGGTTAACCCGGCGCCTGAGGTGATTGAGGCCTATGAAGAGCGGCGTGAGCAGCGCGCGGCCCGCCTGGAGATAGCCATGGAGAGGCGTGAAGAAGCGGCTGTTACCAAAGATGGGCATCGCGTCGAGATGGTGGCCAACGTCGGGGACGTCGAGTCGGCCCAAGAGGCCCTTGAGTTCGGCGCCGAGGGTGTTGGCCTTCTCCGTACGGAGTTCCTCTATTTGGAGCGGGCGACGATGCCCGACGAGGAGGAGCAATACGAGGCCTATCGGGTGATCGCCGATGTTATGGGAGAGAGACCTCTGATCATCCGCACGTTAGATGTGGGCGGGGACAAGCCTCTGCCTTACGTCGACCTCGAGCCTGAGATGAACCCCTTTCTCGGGGTGCGTGCTATACGGTTGTCACTCCAACGACCAGATCTGTTCCAGCCCCAGCTTCGAGCCATCTTACGGGCCGCTGAGGGGCGCAACGTCAAAGTCATGTTTCCCCTGATCGCCACGTATGCGGAGGTCGAGCAGGCGAAGGACGCGCTGACGCAGGCCCATCAGGCATTGACCGAGGAGGGCGTTTCACACGCGGAGAGCATCGACGTCGGCATTATGGTAGAGACGCCTGCCGCGGCCCTGGAGGCGGAGGCTATCGCACCGCTGATTGATTTCTTCAGTATTGGGTCGAACGACCTGACCCAGTACACTCTAGCCAGCGACCGCGGCAATGAGCAGCTCGGCTATCTGTTCCAGGCTCTGGATCCGGCTGTTCTGCGGTTGATACGGCAAGTCATCGACGCTGCCCACGCAGCCGGGAAGTGGGCGGGCCTGTGTGGCGAGCTGGCCGGGCGCCGTAGAGCGATTCCAGTGCTGCTAGGATTGGGACTCGATGAGTTCAGTATGACACCGCGGGCGATCCCAGAGGCGAAGCAGATTGTCCGATCGCTGACGCTATCGGAGGCGGAGGAGATCGCCCAAGAGGCGCTCTCTTTGCCCACCGTGGCCGAGGTGAAAGCGTATCTGGACACCGTTCTCGAAGACTTAGAGCTGCCCGAAGCCGACTGACCTGCTTGCTGTCTGCGACAACAGATAGACGATGGAAGCCTTGTTCCCGATAATGGGGGCAAGGCTTTCGTCTGCTGGGGGGCGTCCGATTCTGCTTGGTTGTGCAGGTGTCTGCGGTGGGTTATAATCTGCCCTGGTTGAAGCCTTGTTCTTGGTTATGTGGACTATGAGGAGAGAGATACTCCTTTGGACGTCTTAAGACGACTTCTGCGTTACGTGCGCCCCTACTGGAAGGCTCTGGTGGGGGTCAGTATGTTGCTGCTCCTACGCACCGGCCTGGTCTTGCTGCCTCCCTTGATCCAGAAACGAGTGGTGGACCAGGTCATCGCTGATAATGATCTATCGACTCTTACCTTGCTGATTGGGGCTTTGATTGTCATTCACGCGCTGTCTCAACTGGTGGATTTCGGGGATCTCTACGTGCGCCACGCCATCGGGGAGCGCTTCATCTTCGACCTTCGCGTGCGCATCTACGATCATCTACAGCAGCTCTCGCTCGCCTTCTACGAAGGTACCTCCACCGGTGAGCTGATGTCCCGAGTGACCAACGACGTCAATGCCCTGGAGCAGTTCGTGACTCATGGTGTGGCTCTCACTGTGGTGGACCTGCTGCGGCTGGTGGGCGCGTCAGCCGTTCTTGTCGTCCTCAATTGGCGACTGGCGCTGGTGATGCTCATCCCGTTGCCTTCCATGGCTGCCGGGCTTTGGATCTTCAATCACCGCGCGCGCCCCATCTACCGGCGCGTGCGAGATCGACTGGGGGATATCAACGCAACGCTCCAAGACAAGCTGGCTGGCATCCGTGTCGTGCAGGCTTTTGAGCGCGAGGAGGAGGAGCTTCGACACTTCCGCGAGGTGAGCCGCAACTACCTGGAGGAGCGAGTGGAGGCTATTCGCACCTGGTCGATCTTCTTCCCGGCCCTTCACTTCGTCTCGGCCTTGGGTGGGTCGTTGGTGCTGGGATTCGGTGCCTACCTGGTTGTCAATGACCAACTGACGTTGGGCACGCTGGTTGCCTTTCTCTCTTACATCGTCTCTTTCTATGAACCGCTGCGACGACTGACCCAGGTGGATAACACCTTCCAGCAAGCCATTGCCGCCGGTGAACGCATCTTCGAACTGCTGGACACGGAGTCGGATATCCAAGACAGGCCAGAAGCGATCAGCCTGGAGGCGATCGAGGGAGACGTGGTCTTCGACCACGTCCACTTCCGATACGGCGAGGGGGACAAGGTGTTGAAAGACGTCACCTTCCACATCGCTCCTGGTGAGGTGGTGGCCCTGGTCGGGCCCAGTGGCGCTGGTAAGACCAGCATCGCCAACCTGCTCTGTCGGTTCTACGATCCAGAACGTGGACAGGTGTTGGTTGACGGTCACGACGTACAAGAGGTGAAGGTCCAGTCGTTGCGACAACATATTGCTGTTGTGCTACAGGATACCTTCCTATTTAACACCACGGTGCGTGACAACTTGCTGTACGGGAAGCCGGATGCGAATGAGCGGGAAATGATTGCTGCCGCCCAGGCTGCCTATGCCCACGATTTCATTCGAGAGCTGCCCAAGGGGTATGGTACCGAGATTGGCGAGCGCGGTGTGCGATTGAGTGGTGGGCAGAAGCAGCGACTGGCATTGGCACGGGCCATTCTAGCCGATCCACGCATCTTGATCCTCGATGAAGCGACGTCTTCGGTGGATGCTGAGGCAGAATATCTGATCCAGCGGGCGCTGGATAAGGTGCTCAAGGGGCGCACGGCTTTGGTCATCGCCCATCGACTGAGCACCGTCCGCGACGCCGACAAGATCATCGCCCTGGAGGAAGGGCGGATCCGCGAGGTGGGCAGCCACAGCGATCTGCTGGCTCAGGACGGGCTATACAGTCAGCTCTATCAACGGCAGCTTACGCTGGTGGGGGAGTGAAAAGGCCCTCAGCGCTTGGTTTTGTGCGAAAGAATCGGTTGCGAACTGTAGAGGAGTCATGAGACGATGTCGACAGCCCTTTTCTTGGCTTTGAAGGAAACGTGGCGAAACAAGTCCCGCTTCTTCCTATTTAGCTTGGTTATTGCCTTGATCACGCTGCTTATTCTTTTCATCGCTGCGTTGGGCGAGGGACTCGGCGCCGGAAACCGTGAGTACCTTGAGAAACTGAACGCTGAGTTGATCGCCTATCAGGACACGGCCCAGCTCTCGATCGCCAGCAGCCGAATTGGCTGTCAGACCCGCGATACGCTGCGCGCCGTCAACGGGGTGGAGGATGTGGGCGCTGTGGGATTCTCCAGCGTCTCCATCCCCGAGGCCGACGCTGGGGAGGATCTGGATATCTCACTCATCGGGGTCGAACCGGGCAAGCCGGGCGAACCGCCGGCCGTGGCGGGGCAAGGCCTGGAGCGACGGAACGCAAACGAGGCCCTCATCGACCGTATGGTGACAGAAGTGACCGGGCTGCAGGTGGGAGATCGGTTCAACATTCGCTCGCCCCAGGGGGGTGAGGAGGAGTTCTATCTGCTGAAGGTGGTGGGGGTGACCGAGAGCCAGATGTATGGCATCCGGCCCTCCGTCTTCGTGCCCATTGCCAAGTGGGATGAACTGCGTCCACAGGCGGTCCCTTCTGGTGGCGCAGATGACCCGGCCTGCAACGTGGCGGCGATCAAGCTCCAGGATTCGGCGCAGATCGATGTGATGCGCCGGCGGCTGGCAGCCCAGGTCCGAAACATAGAGGCTGTGGATCGGCAGACGGCCTGGGAGAACACGCCGGGCTACTCCGCTCAGCAGCAGACGCTGAACACGCAGAACGGGTTCGCACTCCTGATCGGCCTCTTGGTCATCGGGGGCTTCTTTCAGATTCAGACGCTACAGAAGGTGCCGCAGATTGGGATGCTCAAGGCGATTGGCACGCCAAATACGATGATTGCCCTGTCTTCCTTGATTCAGATCGTGGTCATCAACGTAATTGGCATCTTTATCGGTGGGCTGGTGACCTATGGTTTGTCGCTGATCTTCCCGCCAGGCATTCCCCTCGTCTTTGAGGGTAGTGCGATTCTGCGAGCGTTGGGGTCTATCTCGGTGATCGGCCCGCTGGGTGGCTTGATCTCGATCCGCCTATCGCTGCGCGTCGAGCCGCTCATCGCTTTGGGATTGGGAGGATAGCACAATGACTTCATCGAGCCTAGCGACAGAAGCTCGGTCGGTAAGCAAAATCTACGGGGCCGGCGCTAACCAGGTGAAGGCCATTGATGACGTCTCTTTCACTGTGGAGAAGGGGGAGTTCGTCGCTTTGGTGGGTCCGAGCGGCTCTGGCAAGACGACGATGTTGGCTATGCTGGCGGGTCTGCTGGAGCCCAGTTCAGGTAGTGTCCTGATCGAGAACGAGAACATGCTTGAGATGGGAGAGGGCCGGCGGGCCGCCTTTCGCCGACGCAGAATTGGGTTCACCTTTCAGGCCAACAACCTGGTCTCCTATCTGACGGCGCTCGAGAACGTGGAGTTGATGCTACGTCTCACTGATCAATACGATCAAGCCAACAAACGGCGCGCACGGAATTTGCTGACGATGTTGGGGCTTGAGGATCGTATGCACGCGCTGCCCCGAGAGCTTTCCGGAGGGCAGCAGCAGCGGGTCGCTATCGCCCGCTCCCTGATCAACAACCCGGCAGTGGTGCTGGCCGACGAGCCGACGGCCAGCCTCGACACCGAGCGCGCCTTCCAGGTTGTGGAGACGATGGCTCACTTGGTACACGAGCAAGGGCGTGCCGGGATTATGGTAACCCACGATCTGCGTATGGTGGAGTACACTGACCGCATCATCCATCTGCTGGATGGACGCCTGGAACGGATCGTCACCCCCGACGACGATCTGACTTGCCTGGCGGATCCGGCTGCCTGTCAGCTGATTACGGAGGATGCCCTGAGCTCGGGAGGCTCTGAGGTCGCGGAAACCGTTGCCTGAAGGGTTCCGGCTGGGGAGATGCTAAGACCCTCTCTTCTGCTCTAGTCTGGCTTTCTCTTGTTGGTTAACTCCGATAGCCGCCGAATCAGTCGTACCATCAGGTCTTCTAGCTCCTCCTGATAGTGCCAGAAGAGCCACGCCAGGCCAGCGGCCTCGCCGCTGAGGGGGCCCCAAGCCCACCAGGGCAGCTGCCGTTCCGATCACCAAGCCGACGATGCTGTACAGCGAGCCGGCCACAATGCCGTACAGGTAGCCATTCATCACGCCGACAAACTGCCCTGGTATGGGAGCCAGGATGACCTGGAGTACGTTGAGGCCCATTGTCGCTATCGGACCCCACGGGCCCAGTTTGGCGACCCAGGAGCGTAGATCCTCCTCGTCTCTGATGACGGCCCAGAGAGGTTCACGCCAGGCCCACAGGATGGCGCTGAGGCCGATCGCTACAACAGTTACGATGACGACAGTCAGCCAGGGCCATCGTCGATCCTCCTGATGCCTCAAAGACGATATTCTCCATCAAGGTCGTGAGCCAGCGCTGCCTCTGATGAGGGACGGAGGCGTAGCGCGACCAGGAAGCCCAGCGATACGAAAGCTGTCGTGGTGGCGAAGAGCGTGGTGTAGGAGGTTGTTTCCAATACCCACCCGCCGAGGGTAGGCGCCAGCGTCAGCACACCCATGATCGTGTTACCCAGTCCGATATAGGACGGACGCAGGTGATCGGGCGCGATCTCCAGCAGATAGTTGTAGAAGCCGAGCATATTGGAACTCTGATAGATCCCGAGGGCGACGAAGACGAGGGGATAGGCTCGCACCAGGAGTCCTCCGTTGGTCACGTGTGCCAACAGGGCGAAGAGAGGCCCAATGACGGAAAGGGCACTGCCGATACGGATGGTTTGGCGGGGTCCCCAATGGTCGCTGACCATGCCCAGCAAGGCCCCGGAGGCGACGCCGGCCACTTGCTGGGCGGCCACGAAGCTGCCGACGACTCTCTCGGGAAGGTTCAGGACATCGGTGGCGTGAATGACGTAAAACGGGATGGCCAAGGAGACCAGGCCAGCCAGGATGCGACACCCCATCAACTGACGGAAGATCGAATCCTGAAGCAAGGGCTTGAGCCATCCATCTTGACGATGCTTCTGTGGCGCGTCCTTCGCTGTGTTGAGCTTGGTCTCGCGCAACAAGACGAGGGCAACCGTGGAGGGTAGGAAAGCCATCCCGGCCAAGGTGAAGATCAAGGCGTAGTCGAGCGGAAAGGGGAATTGAGCGCTCTCAAGGACGCGGCTGATCGCCCACCCGACGACCAGGCCTGCCAAGCCGCTGATGACTTGGGATGTCCCCATCAGGCGCCCCCGGCGCTTCAGCGGAATAGCACGCGCCAGCATATCGAACCAGGCGACGCTGGCAAGTCCATCGGTCAGCGTGAACAGGGCTAGACAGACGAAGAAGAGAGAAAGCATGATGCTCGGACTTCGGGCTAGTCCTAGCCAGAGGGCCAAGCCGACGATCCAGAAAGCCACGCGTCCGCTTAGCCCCGCCATCAGGTAGGGCTTCTTGCGTGGCTTGTCGTTGATCCAGCGCGCCGAGATGACCTGGGGCAGAAGCCAGCATCCGTTCCACACCGTTGATACGAGTCCTATGACGGGCGCGGATCGGGTGAACTGACGCACAAAGGCCGGAAGCACGCTGTCCTGCTTGACGAAAGCGAGGGCTATGCCGAAGAACACGTAGTCGACGACAAAGGCGAGGAAGTTCCAGCGGTAGTTGGGTGGCGTAGAGTTCGATGATTTTGTCATAGCACACCAGTCTAGCATGAAGTGACATTGCGTCAAGGCGGGCAGCTGACTGTCGCCAGGGTGCTCTTTTCCCTACCCGGCTTCTCTCTGCTATCTGGTGATGACAGTCTCTACATCCGACAATGAGTGGCAGACGTACTTCGCGTTGCGATACTCTTGGTGAACCAGAATGGGGGGATGCCCACGTTCTTGGCTCCGATCACGTCGGACCTTATGCTATCGCCGATCATCCATACGGCTGCCGCCTCCGGGTAGGCCTCGAGGGTTATATGGAACGCCCGTGGGGACGCATTTGTTCGATCTTCACATCCAATCGTGGTCTCTCCCGACGAAGGATGTCCAGCATAGCAGATCCGAACATGCCACCCCGCCGATATCCGAGCGTCCCATCGAAGTCCCAGAGGAGTACACGTATGCTCGGTTTCCCTAGATCGAGAAGTCTTCCGGTCCCTCAGGCACGAGCGTGTTCACCTTCGTCGGTTGCTCTCCGCTGATGTGCTCCACGATCTTGGTCACGTGGTGGTGTGTGGTCTCGATGAACAACTTGTGGCGGCTTTGGTTGCCGTTGGCCGCGGTGCCAGCCACGTAGAGACCGGGCACGTCAGTCTCCATCGTCTCGGGATCGAAGACCGGCCTCGGCCCCGGCCCCTCCAGCGTGACCCCGGCTTGCTCAAAGAGGTTCAGATCCGCCTGGTAGCCCGTACACAACAGCACGAAGTCGGCTCGGTGCTGTGTCCTCTCTCCGTCGGTGGGCGATCCTCGTCGCGTCGGCGCCAACGTCACATAGCGTGGTCCGATCTCGACAGGGATCGTACGAGGCAGAAAACGAATCTTCTCCTCTCGCTTCAGCGTTCTGAAGTCCTCTAGCAGAGCTGACTTGACGAAAAGAGGGTTGAACTTGGCCCGGCGATAGCTGAGCGTCACCCGCGCTCCCGCACGCCAACAGCGTGCGGCGAATTCCAGCGCCGAGTTCCCGCCTCCCACCACTAGCAACCGTTGGTGGAACATGCGATGTGGATCATCCAGCAGGTGGGTGACGTGGGGCAGGTCCTCGCCTGGGATGTCGAGTCTGTTGACTGCCCCCATATCGCCGACGGCTAAGACGACGTGCTGGGCTTGGTAGGCCTTCTCGCCCGTTCGGGTCTCGGTCGCTAGCCGGAAGGATCCTTCTCCCTTTTGCAGAGTGATCACGCGCTCATAGGCGTTGATCTCCAGGTTGAGCTGCTGGATGACGGCGCGCAGGTAGGCCAGGTACTGCTCACCAGTGATGTGAGCATGGTCGGCAAAGGGGATTGGCACGCCGGCGATAGCGATCCGCTCGGCTGTGCTGAAGAAATGCGTGTGTCGTGGCCACGTCGAGACGGTGTGACCGATCTGCTGAGTTTCGAACAGGATGTAGTCCGTGCCCACCTCCTGTAGCGCGGCGGCTAACTCCAATCCGATCGGCCCGCCCCCCACGATTGCCACCTCTGTCTGCGACGTTTGAATGTCCGTCTTTGCTGTCATTCTATCCTCCGGCTATTGGCTCGACGACTTCTCTGGCCCCGCTACGGCTTCGTTGTCGTATTCAGCTACCCAACAGGTCTGCACGGGTCATCAAGCTCAGGACGCTTGCTCGTGGGTGCTCTCCTAGAACAGGTGAAACGCGGCGATGATGGGAGCGAAGAGGGACGATGCCAGGGACATTACCGTGATCAAGGTGTTGAGCGAAGGCCCGGCGGTGTCCTTGAAGGGATCCCCGACGGTGTCGCCGACGACGCCTGCCTTGTGGGCGTCGGAGCCGGGACCACCGAAGCGGCCGCTCTCGATGTGCTTCTTGGCGTTGTCCCAAAGCCCGCCGGCGTTCGACATCAGCAGGGCGAAGATC
>CAZEQC010000010.1:0-2655 GCA_964514285.1 uncultured Anaerolineales bacterium
CGACTTCTCAGGTTTTGACCGCCGAGCGGTGGCCGCCGCCGCGCGTCCGCTGGACCGGGTGAGCCGCGCCCTGGACCTGCCCGGCGGGGCTGAGGAGGCGGGCCGTCTAGGGCAGCGGCTCGGCCTGGCGCTCAGCACCCTGGGCTTGCTCGGCTTCCTGGTGATCAAGCGGCGCTCCAAGGCGGTGTACACGGTCCTGGTCCTGGTCATCGTGGGCTCGATGGTCGTCACCCCCCTCCTGCAGAGCCAGCAGGTCTACGCCTTCAGCCAGAAGCAGGCCGCTCAGCGGGAGGAGATGGAACGGCGAGAGGACGAGGAGCGGGCGGCCGAGGACTTGCGCGAGACGCTGTATGGGTCGGATTGGGATGCGCACGCCGATCCGTTGGGGGTGGGAGTAGGAAGTAGGGAGTATGGAGTAGGGGACGCGACGCGCATGGCAAGCCGTTTGCAGGCCGACAACGGAGACCCTGACCCCGAAAGCGACGATGACGGCGACGGCCTCACCTACGCCCAGGAGGAACGGCTGGGCACCGAGCCCGACGACAAGGACACCGACGGGGACGGCATCACGGACAACGCCGAGGTCAAGGGCTTCTGGTACAACAACCAGTGGTGGTACCTGGATCCGCTGAGTCCGGACACGAACGACGACGGCCGGCTGGACACACTGGAGTGCGAGGTCAAGACGGTGAAGGAGGGCGAGCTCTCTCCGGAGGAGAACGCATGCCAGGACAGCGACGGGGACGGGACGCCCGATCCCTTCGACCGTGACGACGACGGCGACGGCGTGCCGGACCGGGTCGATATCTCGCCCTCTCGGGTGGAGGGCAGCGACGACGATGGATCGCCCTTCGACGGCGAGCAGCCCCTGCTGCTCCAGGTGGACGGCCTGCAGCCCGACGAACCGGCCTTCGTCGATTTCCAGATCCGGCCGCGGGACGAGGAGCGCTTGTGGTACGCCTTCAACGTGCTCGACTGGCCCAGCGGCGACGAAGCGGGACAGCTGAAACGAAAGAGCGGCAACGACTCCACCTTCGAGGACGTGGCTGTCGGGGACGAGCCGGTGGCGGCCAACGCCAGCAACGGCGACATGCGCCTGATCCCGATGCTGGAGATCGAGATGACGGGCGAGAACGTGCCCTTGAAATTCACCGACCCGGCCATCGACGTCACCTTTGTGGGAGGCATCACGGGCACGCTCCACTTCCGCCAGGTGGATGGCGACGTCGAGATGGAGGCCTCCATCGACGCCGCGGGGAGTCTCAGCGCGACGATCTATGACGATGCGTGTGACTCGCTGGATGATGAGCTGCACAGCTTCAGCGGCCTCTCCGACGGCGACACGCGCGTCCTGTCCGATGAGAAGCTGACGGAGCTGGCGAACGGGGAGCGGTCGGTCGTCCTTTCGGACGGCGCTCACGACGTCTGTGTGACCATGGGCAACGTGATCAACGGCGCCTATGAGGACCGCATGGTGGATAGGGAGCCCCTCGACCCCTACGGCATCTCGGTGCGGGAGAAGGACCACGACGAGACGCTGCTGGCCTACGTCCCGCTGAACGTCCTGGCCGACGAGACCGGGGAGGACCGGGTGGCCTTCACCGCGCGCATGCACTACTGGCCCACGGCCGACGAGTGGGGGGATACCCAGAAGGTGCGCATGACGTGGGTGGTGCAGATGCTGACTGACCATCCCTGCACCGACGTGGAGGAGGACGCCGGCATCTGCTCCGGCGATGAGTGGGTGCTGGATTCGAAGAAGATCGTGCGGGCCTACGACGAGGCCTGGAGGCTGACGGGGCTGGCGGTGCGGGAGGACCACGGCTTGAAGGTGGCCATCGTGGCGGAGGATCCCGCCGAGGAGGCCTCCGACGAGGACCGGCGCTACGACGATTGGCTGTGGGGGCTGGCATGGGGGCTTCAGGATACCTTCCTCACCGGGATGGACTGCGAGCCCCTCGACGGGGATGCGTGCGGCGGCGACGGTGTACGGGACGTCACCATCGACACCATCCACGACCGTTTCGACAACCGGAGCAACGGCGGCACGAGCAACGAGGAGCGCTGGGGCATTCCCATCACGGCGACCCAGGTGACGACCTACGCCTACGAGCACATCGACTTCGTCTCGCACGTGATGATGACGGAGACCAGGAGGATCCTGGACGATGCCTTCTCGACCTACGTCGATCGGGGCAGCGACGCGCCCACGCTCCTCTTCGCCCAGGAGTCCCACTACCGCTCCGCCAACCTGGGCGACGTGGCGGCCAGCGAGGTGATCACCAGCCAGCTGACCATCAGTCTGGACCCGGAGGAGAGCAAGGAGGAGGTGGTCACGTCGCTGAGCTGGGCCCCCTACCGCCGCCAGGACGGCGAATGGCGCACGTACCCCATCGACGAGTACTGGGACAAGATGGAGGTGCGCTTCGAGGGCGCCTTCGACGACTACCAGGACGATCCTGACTTCGAGGACATCCGTGACGGCCAGGTGATGGTGGCGCAGATGTCGTACCTGACGCTGTTCAACGGACGGTCGGTCCTGGTGGAGATGGGCGACGAGATCGTTGGCAACGTGGACGCCGGCCAGACCAACGCCGAGCTTGCCGCGTGGAGGGAGGAGGTGTCGGACGGCGGTGGAGGGGTGGCCCGGGTGAC
>CAZEQC010000010.1:2755-69022 GCA_964514285.1 uncultured Anaerolineales bacterium
CGGATGGCTGTCGCAACGCTGGTGCTGATTGGGCTCTCCTACGTGGCGGCGCATACGGGAACCGAGTGGCTCACCCACGGGATCAGGGGCGTATTCACGCTGATGGCGGCGTCGGACGCGATCACGGCAGCCACCACGCTTTACAAGGCTGCCAGGGGGAGCGCCCAGGCGCTCTACAAGCTGTCGCAGGCGACCAAGTCCGTCTTTTCGAAGCTGGGCTGTGTCGGTATTCTGGTCAGCATAGCTGTGGCGTGGGGGCTGTTCGTCTATCAGGTGGTTTCGTCCGACGTGGATCCGGCCAGCCTGGCCTTCACCTACGCCCTGGCGCAGACCGTCGCCTCTATCATCGCCTCCGTGATTCTGCTGGCCATTGCCGCGATCCCGGTCGTGGGCCAGATCCTGGCGGCCGTCATCGGCCTGTTCGACGCCGTGGTGCTTCTCATCTGTGGCGCCCTGGAGTCCGACAACCCCATCTGCCGAGGCATCAGCGGCTGGGTGGCCGTCGCCGTGGCCTGGGTGATCTTCAGCCAGAGCATCATGGTCGACTTCGACGACCGGGACCGTCTCTCTATCCACGCGTTCTCCCAGGACTTCCTCGACGCCTCCCAGGGGATGAGCGTGGGCAACAGCCTGGTGATGGAGGCTACGGTGCGGAACGAGATCCGCCTGATCGATTGGGCGGACACCAACTACAACTGGATGGCGGGGCTCTACTGGTGGCAGATGAACAACGACAACCTGCGCTCCTCCACCTTCAGGTACGATCTGGACGCTCGTGCCAGGTCAGACCACGAAGGTCTATCCCGCTACGGCATCCGTCAGCACGAGTGGAGCCCCGAGAGCGACAGTGCCGAATCCTACGTCACCTACGACGACGAGAGCACGACGTCCCCGCTCACGGAAGCGGGCATCAACCGGAGGCTTCCGCTCTACCTGAACGAGAGCTACGCCGTGCCGACCCAGGAGTGCTGGCTGCTGCCCTGCTTCCTCTTCGTGCCCGTCATCCCCGTCTGCTACGTGCGCACGCACAAGGACAGCTCCAACCTGAACCTGGGCCGCAATATGCGCTTCGACGTCTTCCCCGCGACGTTCGACGGGTTCTACGACCTGACGGAGAAGGAGGGGGGGTACGCCCTGGCCTGGAGCCAGGATTCGTCCCCCGCCTTCCCCCGCTTGCAGGACGCCGACGGGGACGGCCTGCGGGTGGAGGTGGCGGGCGGCTCCGATCCCGACGACCTTGACTGGGACACCGACGGCGACGGGCTCTCCGACTACCACGAGACCACCATCGGCAGCGACCCCGAGGACTGGGACACCGACGACGACGGGCTGAACGACTACGACGAGGTGATCCTGGAGACCGATCCCAATCGGCAGGACACCGACTACGATGGGCTGACGGACGCGGAGGAGGTGGAGGGCTGGTCCTTCGTCTACGACTTCGACGCCGACGGCACGCCGTTGAGCACCTGGGTCAGCTCCGATCCTCTGCTGATCGACGGCGATGACGATAGCCTCTCCGACTTCCAGGAGAAGACGTACGGCTTCCACCCTGGCGTGGTGTCGGACCCGAGTCTGCTCAGCTTCGAGTCTGAGGTGAGCGAGCCGGACGCGCCACGGTTGCTGCTCCGGCTGGACGAGACCGACGACGCCACCACCTTCAGCGACGAGTCCGGCTTCTTGAACAATGGCACGTGCGCGGAGACCCATTGTCCCGCGGCCGGCCACTACGGGAAGTATGGCAACGCACCCCACTTCGACGGTGATAACGACTACGTCGCGGTCGATGGGCTCTCCTCGCGCCTGACGGGCGGGGCGATCTCCTTCGGCGGTTGGGTCCACGCGGAGGGCGGCATGAGTGAGGACGGCGCCATCGTGGCCTTCAATCCGGAGGGGGGTGGCAACCGTCATCTGCTGATGTACGATCCCGGCGAGGACGGATTCTACTACCACGACCCCGAAGCAGGTGACGTCTACAGCAGTGGCAGGTTCGACGCTGGCGCGTGGCATCACGTCTTCGTGGTGATTGACGGGGACGACAACGGCCGCCTGTACGTGAATGGGGCGGAGGAGGCGGCCTTCAGCACCGCGGTCCGGCCCGCCGGCGATGATCGTTTCAGCATCGGCCAGGCGTGGGACGGCGGCACGCCCAGCAACTTCTTCCTGGGCTTCATCGACGAGGTGCTGGTCTTCCCGCGGGCTCTGACGGTGTCGGAAATCGAGGAGCAGGCCGCCGGACGGTACAACCCCGACGATCTGAGGGTGACCGCTGGCGACCGCCTGCGCTATGAGGCGACGGTGACCAACGAGCTCTTCAACCGCTACGCCCAGGGGCTGTTGAGCACCGATTTCCCGGCGGCCTTCGAGGAGCTGCCGCCGCAGGACTTCGTGCTCCAGCCCCGGGAGTCGGTCACGATGACCGGCCAGGTGGACGTGGGGACGGCCCCCTCCGGGATCTACACGCTGACCCAGGAGGCGGACGCGCTGATCAACGACTGGCAGGAGGCGTCGGACTTCGCCGAGCTGTTCTATCACTTCAGCGACGACGACACGCTGTTGGACGACAACTCCGGCGCCCAGCCCCCGCGCCACGGCGCCTGCGAGAGCGGACACTGCCCGAGCCTGGTCGATGGCCGCCACGGCAACGGCGCCGGCTTCGACGGCAGCGCCGCCGGCGACGGCAGTCCCGACTACGTCACCGCCGACGCCGTCTGCGATGCGCTGACGGGCCCGGCCCTCAGCTTCGGCGGCTGGGTCTACCCCAAGAGCGGCATGACCGAGACCGGCGCCGTCATGGCCTTCAACACGAGCCGGGGCGGCAACCGCCATCTGTTGATGTACAACCCCACTGCCGAAAAGTTCTACTACTACGATCCCGAAGCGGGAGACACCTACAGCGCCAATACGTTCGACCCTGGTACCTGGTACCACGTCATGGTGGTCATCTTCGAGGGAGAGAGCGACAACGGCTATCTGTACGTCAACGGCGTCGAGGAGGCTCGTTTCAGCACCTCGATCCGTCCTCAAGAGGACGATGTATTCAGCCTGGGCCAGGAGTGGGATGGTGGCGCGACCAGCAACTTCTTCGCGGGCCGGCTGGACGAGGTGATGGTCTTCCCGCGGGCGCTCTACGAGGACGAGGTCCAGGCCCAGTTCAACAGCCCCATGGCCCGCTTCCCCTTTGACGAGGAGAGCGGCGCCCAGGTCTTCCAGGATGCGTCGGGGTTTGAGAACGACGCTACCTGCCAGGGCGACGACCGCTGCCCGGCGGCGGGCGAGCCGGGCGTGATCGGTCACTCGCTCCGTTTCGGCGGCGACGACTACGTCGACGTGCCCGATGTCGACGCTCTGGCCGTGGACAGGGGCCCCTTCACCCTCTCGGCCTGGATCTACCCGGAGGGCGAACCTGCGCTCTCCAGCTGCCCCTTCGTGGCCGAGTACTTCAGCAACAATCCATACACCGGGCGCGAGGATACGGAGCGCAGATGCGAGGGCTACCCCATCGACCACGACTGGGGTGAGGACGGCTGGGGACAGGGTTACTACCGAGAACAGGATTTTGAGGTCCGATGGACGGGCACCTTCTACTTCCGCGAGGGCGATCACACCTTTCGCTTCACCACCGACGACGGCATGCGGGCCTGGCTGGGCGACATCCAGCTCCTGGACGCGTGGCACGAGCAGGGTGAGACGACCTATGAGGTGGTTCAGCACGTCGACGAGGGGTTCCACACCGTGACGGTGGAGTACTTCGAGTGGGCGGGCAACGCCGTCGCCCAGGTGAGCTGGACGCCGGGACCGCTGCCCCAACCGCAGGGCATCCTGGGCGCCGACGACTACCCCGCCATCCAGCGGGTGGGGAATCGCCTCCGCCTGGTGCTCAACGACGACACCGCCTTCCTGACGGAAAACGAGGTCCTCTCGCCGGAGGCCTGGAACCACGTGGCCGCCAGCTTCGATCGCGACAGCAACACCTGGTTCCTCTACGTGGACGGCGTCGAGGTGGATCAATTTAACGTGACCGGCGAGTCGCCGGAGGCAGGCACAGGTTTCTCCGTGGGACGCTCTGCCCCTACCACGACCCTCGAACTGGATACCTTGAGCGTGCTGGCAGGGGGTGACACGAGTTCCCACAATGACTACGATCTGGAGCTGCGCGTTGAACTCCGGCTGGACGATGGCGCCTGGCAGGAGGTCTGGTCCCACGATGAGGCGTGGGCCGAGGACTACGACGTGAATGTGTCGCGCGTGTTTCAGGACGAGGCGCAGATCAGACTCTACGAGAAGGACGCGGGCTGGGGTGGCATCCACGACGACGACCTCGGCACCCACACCGTGCAGGCCATGGACGTCAGCCCCTTCGAGTCGACCACCCGCTACGAGAGCGACGCGGGCGACAAGATGGACCTGCTGTGGCATCTACCCGACGAGGCGCGCGATGCGGCCGCCCCGTTCGAGGGGCGGATCGACGAGGTAGCGGTCCACAAGAAGGCCCTCTCCGCCGAGGAGGTGGCCGACGCGTACGAGGCGGGCACGGTCGTGCTCCGCCTGCCGCTGGATGACGCGCCGGGCTCCAGCGAGTTTGTGGAGGCGCTGGGCCAGCAGAACGGATCCTGCTCGTCGGCGGCGACGTGCCCCACCGCCGGCGTGCCGGGACGCGACGAGATGGCGCTCCTCTTCGACGGGCAAGACGACGTGGTCACTGTCAGCGACGTCGACACGGGGGACGTGCGGGAGCTGACGGTGGCCGCCTGGGTGCGCCTCAAGGCATTGCCGGGCGGCATCATGCGCTTCGTCACCGTGGGCGACGAGAAGGCCGTGATCCGCTACGACGACGGTCAGCTCGACTTCTACGTCGGCAAAGTCGGCGTGCCAACCCCCGTGATCCAGCACGTTCGCCACACACCGGGCTGGGTGGCCGATCGATGGTATCACGTGGCGGGGACCTACGATGGAGATCGTATGCGCCTCTATCTGGATGGCGTGGAGGTGGGCAGCCGGGCCGTGGACGGAGATCTGATGGGCGGCGACACGATACGCCTCAGCAGCGCCAGTGAGCCCCTGGATGGCTATCTGGACGACGTGCGGGTCTACCGCCGCGCTCTGAGCGGCGGTCAGGTGGGGGAGCTGTATGAGGCGGCGCCAGAGATGACGCTGCTGCTCGACGAGACGACCGGGGCCACCCAGTTCGCCGACTTCACGGGCAACGGCCACGATGGATCGTGCGGCGGCGATGCCTGCCCCGGCGCCGGAACTCAGGGACAGATCGGTCTCTCGGCCATGTTCGATGGGCAGGACGATGTGATCGAGGTGGACCACGACGGGGCGCTCGACCCCGGCGACGAGATGACCCTCGCCCTGTGGGTGAAGCTGACCGACACCGATCCGGACCAGAAGCTGGCGGGGAAGTCGACCATTGGCGACGGATTCGTCCTCGGCATCACGGATGGGCAGCTCTACCCCGAAATCTGGGATACGTCGGGGAATCGCTACAGCGCCGGTTGGGGCCGGGTCAACGCCGGCTACTGGACGCATCTGGCCCTCACCTGGGAGACGGGCGGCGACATGGTCGGCTACATCAACGGGAACGAGGCGGGGCGGATCTCCGCCGGCGACACCCCCATCGCCGCCAACGCCAGTCCGCTGCGCGTCGGCGCCGCCCCGTGGGACGGCAGCTCCTATCACGCCAACGGGCGGCTCGACCACGTGACGCTCCACACCCGTGCCCTCTCGCCGCGCGAGATCCGCGCCATGTTCCGCCTGCAGGCCAAGTGGGTGGAGGAGCGCCAGCACACCGAGGTGACGCTGGACAACGACGATCCGAGGTCTACGCTGGAATCTACGGACGATTACCGCCCCAACCGGGACGCCGTGCTCCAGGTACACGCGGAGGATGCGACGACGTCGGTCACCCTGGTGGAGATGGGGGTCAGCACCGACGGCGGCACCACCACCACCTGGTCGGCGGCGCCTCCCTGCGAGGACTCGGAGGAGACCGCATGGTGTCCCACTTTCGAGCCCACGATCGGCGAAGGGCGCTACCTGCTCCAGTTCCGCGCCACCGACGGCGTGGGGAACCGCGAGAGCCCGGCCGGGACGTACGCCACGCTGGTGGACGATACGCCGCCCGCGATCAGCTCCGGCATCGCCGAGGGGGAGATCCTCGACCCGGCCCGAAAGCCCGATGACACCTGGGTGGTCCACCTGAGCGGCACGGTCAGCGATCCGCTCATCGACGGCAACACCGGCAGCGGTGTGGCTGCCCTGGCGGTTGAGCTTCGCGCCATCGACGCGCCGCAGGGCGGGGCCGGCACTGTGGAGGAAGCGGAGGGGAATCGGGTGCGCGCCACCGTCGATGGTACGGCGTGGCAGGCTGACTATCCCCTGTTGAGCGCCGACCCGACCGGCACGTATACGATGACGGCCGTCGCCGTCGACGAAGTGGGAAACCGGACCACAGTGGTGACCCTGGTGACGCTGGGCGTGGACGCGGCGCCGCCCGAGGCCAGCCTGGACGACGTCACGGCCCAGACGGGCGTCACCGGCACCATCACCAGCACGCTGCAGATAGGTGGTCTGATCACCGAGACGGGTGCGATTAGCGTTGGGCTCGGGGGGCTGCGCGTGAACGTGCTTCCCGCGGCCATGGCTAGCATGAGCGGTACCGTCGCCCTCTATCACTTTGACGAGCCGGCGGGCGCGACCGAGTTCGCCAACCAGACCGGTTTGGCGCCGGCCACCTGCCAGGGCGACACCTGCCCCACCGCGGGCCAGGACGGCGTCTGGGGCAGCGCCCTCAGCTTCGGGGGAGACTACGACACCGCTAACGACTACGTCACCGCCGACAGCGTAGCGGCGGCCTTCACGGACACGATGGGCCTCTCCTTCGGCGCCTGGGTGCGCCCCGAGTACAACCCGGGGAACCGGGCGGTGCTGGCCTTCGACGCCGCGGATGGCAGCCAGCGCAACCAGATCGTGCACGACGACCATCACCTCTGGTATCGCGATGGCACGACCAACGTCGACGTGGGGGTCGCCCATCAAGAGTGGGTGCACGTCTTAGTGACCATCGACGAGGACGGACGGGGCATGGCCTACCTGAACGGCGAACCGGCTCAGGACGAGCCATTCACCACCGC
Source organism: uncultured Anaerolineales bacterium (assembly GCA_964514285.1). Classification (GTDB taxonomy): domain Bacteria; phylum Chloroflexota; class Anaerolineae; order B4-G1; family B4-G1; genus SKLM01. Next base: position 9,895 of record CAZEQC010000010.1, read on the forward strand.
CGTCCGTCCCGACCCGGAGGGACACTTCAGTGTTGGGCAGGCGTGGGACGGCGACACGCCGAGCCACTTCTTCAGCGGCCTGGTGGACGAGGTGCGGGTCTACAGTCGCGCCCTCTCGCCGGCCGAGGTCCATACCGTGTACGCGGAGGCGGAGCTGGGTGACGCCGGGTCGGGGGTGCTCGACACCACCTGGGCCTACACGCTCCCGGCCACGCTCGACGGTCTCTACGAGATCAACGTGCGCCCCGAGGACATCTACGGGAACAGCGCCCCGGCCGATGCGCGGTCGGTCTGGACCGGTGCCATCGACACCCGACCACCGGAGGTCGATCTGCAGGTGGTGGAGGAGACGGAGGAGCTCGCCGAGGTGGCCGGTCGCCCCGTCTTCCAAGCCACCACGACCTACACCTGCTGGGCGCGGGACTTCAACCTGGTCTATACGTCGACGCAGGGGGCGGACCTGAGCTTTGAGTGTCCCTGCCGGGAGGTGGCCCCGCACTCGACAGTTGTGACGGACACCTTCTACCACGAAGTCTCTCCATGGTATGCCGGCACTTTCACCGACACCACGCGTCTCTACGAGCACACCGAGCGCTGCACCGTCCAGGGTCTACAGCCGGCCGCCAACATCATGAGGGCCTGCGACGCCTACGGCCACTGCGCCGAGACGCGGGATCTGGAACCAGAGGAACTGTTCGAGGAGATCGACGCGGTCTACACGACCATCCTGACACCCGCGCGGAAGAGCATCATCACCCACACCGGTACGACGACCATCACGGGCAAGACCTACGCCCGCGACGGGATCGATACCGTGACCGTCAAGGACGATGGCATCCCCGTCGGCACGCCCGCCAGCCTGAGCTGCACTAATACCGTGACCACCACCCGCTGGACCCAGGCCTGGACGCCGAGCAGCGAGGGGCGCCACACCCTGGCTGCCACGACCGAGTCCTGTGCGGACGAGTATCACTACTACCAGAGCCACGAGGTCACCGTGGACGCCACCCCGCCCCAGGTGACCATCACACCGTTGCTCCTCAACCGCGACCACCGTCTCAGCTACGGGCGCGTGGTGCTGGCCGGGCAGGCCCTCGACGGTGTCCTCGGAAGCGGCGTCACCCGCGTCGAGGTCAGCGTGGACAGCGGCGCCTGGTCCGAAGCCTCGCTTCAGGGGAACGCCTGGAGCTGGGACTGGTACCTGGGCGAGGAGCCCGACGGCGCGCGCTACACCGTCTCGGCCCGCGCCACCGACCGGGCCGGCTGGACGACGCGCGTCACCGAGACGGTGACCGTCGACCTCGACGTGCCCAACCCGATCACGCTGACCCTCACCGCCGACGGCGCACCGGCGCCGGCTAGGGGGACCGTGTCCACGGTCCCGGTCACGCTCGACCTCTCCTGGGATGCGAGCGAGCCGCCGGAGAAGCTCTCGCGCTACGACGTGCTCTGGACGGTGCGCACGGCGACGCAGACGGTTCAGGTCTTCGAGGTGGTCCAGCCGACGGATCCGCTCTCCTCGACGTATGACGCCGTCTTCGACGCCCAGCAGGTGGAGCCGCAGGTGACGAGCGTCTTCACCGATGGGAATACCCAGGTGGACGACTACGGCCCCGTGGTCGTGGACACGCCCCGCACGCCGGACACTACGGCTCTCCCCGCCCACGGCAACCCGTACCGCGGCTGGATGGACTCGGGCTGCACGGCGCTGGGCGTCGACCGCCGGGTGGCGGAGAACGCCCAGGGTGGCGCGGCCCTCGACGACCCACAGCGTCTCTACGCCACGTGGGACAGCGAGGCGCTGCGCCTGGCCTGGACGGGGGCGAACTGGGACTACAACGGCGACCTGTTCATCTACCTGAAGACCGATCCCTACAGCGCGCCCATCACCAGCGCCTACAACCCTTTCACACCCACACAGGACATCGAGATCAACCTGCCCGGGGCCAATGCCTTCGTCTGGGTGCAGGATGCGCAGTGGGCCGAGCTCTACGCGTGGGATGACACGGAAAGCCAGCTGGATCACTTCAGGCTCGACCGGACCCAGTATCGCTTCGACGCGGGGCTGGATGGCGGCCTGACGGACCTCCGTTTGCCCTTCGATATGCTGGGCATCGACGATCCAGCTACCTCGCCGCTGGTGCTCTACGCCTTCGCCACCGACGAGGAGGAGATGGACCTCTGGGCCACTATGCCGCACCAGAACCCCGTCAACAGCGAGCGCGTCGTCGACACCGATCTCTTCGCGGGCGCCCAGCACGCCATGGACTGGCTCCACGTCTACGCCTGGCCGAACCTGGGACCGGGGATCTGCCCCAACGATCCCGTGATGGGGATCGTGCCGGCGCACGCCGACGTCGATCTGCGTTTCGATCTCAGCGCGACGCCAGTGGGGGCAACCTACGGTCTGATGAGCAGCGACCTCTTCTGGCTGACCGATCTGCTGACCGACACGAACCGCGTCGCCGACCTGAGCCAGAGCTTCGACTTCATGGACGTCCGTCATCCCCCCGTGGGCGAGGGGGAGACGATCTCCTACACCCTCTCCTACGCCAACCACGGCACCTACACCGCCACCCAGGTCACGGCGCGGGCCACGGGCCTCTACGGCCTGGAGCTGACGGGCGCCGTTAGCGACGTCGTCACCATCATCATCGGCACCGTCCCGCCGGGCGCGACGGGCAGCGTGATCTTCACCGGTCAGGTCGACGCCAGCGGCGGGTACGCGGACTGCATGGCCGGGGCGGGCGGGGACAGTGGGAGCTGTGAGGATCACAGGGACTGGGCCGTGATGGGGGCTTTGGTCTACGACACGGCCCAGGGCACCACGGGCACCCCTCTGGACTGGCTTTGGGCCGACCATCGGGTCGACACTGAGCCCCCCGAGTTCCTGGGCATCCTGGAGCCGGGGTCCGTGATCGGCGTGGGGGAGAACGTCTTCGAGGGCTATGCCTTCGACGCCTCGGGCGTGCCGGAGGTGACGTTGGAGGCGGAGCCCCCCGCCGGGGGCAGCTACCAGACCGTCTGCACGGACGACGCGCCGTTCGACGGCGTCTGGTCGTGCATGTGGGACGCGGGCGCGGCGTCCGACGGTGACGTGTACCACATTCGCCTGCAGGCCACCGACGGCTACGGAGAGCAGAGCGACTGGACCCCCTGGCGGACGTACGTGGTCGACGATACGCCGCCGACGGTCACCCTGAGCGCCGCGACGACGTCGACCTACAGCGACACCGTGCTCAGCCAGAACACGGCCAGCTTCAGCGGGCGTGTGGGCGACGAGCGCGGCATAGCCGGGGCGGTGGTCTGCTTGGACGACAGCTGCGACCAGGCCGAGCTCTCGGTGAGCGGCACCTCGTCCTACGTCTACGACCACGACGCCGGGTCGCCGGACGCCATCGGTGCCTGCAGCGGCGGGGAGCTGACGGTCACCTTCGACGTGACCGAGACCTTCGACGTCGGCGCGGTCAGCCTGGGGTTCAGCGCCGACCACCCGCAGCGGGATGCCCTCTCCGTGACGCTGACGTCGCCGGGTGGTATGCTGGTGGACGTGGTAGAGCCGCCCGGTGGCACCCCAAGTGAGTATCAGAACCTGGACGTGTTCCTGGAGGACGCCTCGCCCGGGGAAATCCACGGGGCCCGGGCCGACGACGACACCGGGCTGCCGTCTTTCGACCGGCCGGCTCACCCCGACGACCCGCTGCAACCCCTCCGAGGAGAGGGCGCCGCGGGGGCGTGGACGCTGACCATCTGCGACAGCGGCGGGGGAGACCGCGGCAGCTACAAGCGGTCCCGGCTGGTGCTGGAGGAGCAGGGCGCCACCTTCCAGAACGGCGTCTGGTTCCACACCGAAAGCGACCTCCGGGAGCAGGACTTCGTCACCCACACCCTGGAGGCGCGCGCCATCGATCTGGGGGGCAACGAGAGCAGTCAGGCCGTCAGCGTCACCTTCCGGATCGACAACGTGGCCCCACAGCTTACCATCTCCGACACCGTCGATCTCGTCGCCGTGGGGCTGGTGCCCACTGCCACTCGGGTGATGACCGGCACCAGCGCAGATGGGGGGCGCGTCCAGCAGATATACGCCATGGTCCGCACGCCGGGCGGTGAGATGGTCAGCGTCCAGGTGGGCCGGGGGGGCGGCAGGTGGTGGTTGGACCTGAAACCGGAGGAGGTGGGCGAGTACACGATCTGGGTGAATGCGGTCGATCTGGCGGGCAACAGCACCAGCCAAGGTCCGCTCCCTGTCACCGTCGTGCGGATGAAGGCGGTCAACGACGGCCCGACCGCCCTGGGCGAGACCACCACGCTGACGGCCACCGTGCTGGGCGATGGCGGCTATGGGTTCGACTGGGATCTGGGCGACGGCACGACCATGAGCGACCAGGCGTCGCCCGTGGGTCACGTCTATCCGGCCGCCGGGTCGTACACCGCCACGGTGACGGCGACGAAGGGCTCCCACACCTTCACGACCACCACGGCGATGTTGATAGAGGAGGCGATCACCGGGCTGGAGGCCGTCAACGACGGCCCGACGGGCCTCGGCGACGCCACCGGGCTGACGGCCACCGTCGCCACCGGCAGCGGGGTGGCCTACGGGTGGGACTTCGGGGACGGGCAGCCGTCGGCGTCGGATGACCAACCGGTCGTGGCTCACAACTACGCCGCGGGCGTCCATACCGCCACCGTCGTCGCCGTCAACAACGTCAGCGCTATGACGGCCACCACCGTCGTTCGCGTGACAAGCTACGCCGACGTCGCGATCACCAAAACCGTCGCCCCGGCCGCGCCGGTCGTTCCCGGCCAGGCCATCACCTATACGCTGATGTTCAGCAACCACGGCCCGGATCCGGCCCTCGGCGTGGTCATCAGCGACGCCATTCCCGCCTCTGTCGTGACGACCTCGGTCGTGAGCAGCGGCGTCCCCCTGGTGCAGCGCGCCGGCACGCGCTACGTCTGGGAGGTCGCCGACCCGGCGCCTGGGGAGGGCGGCGTCATCACCGTCACAGGCGTGCTCAGCGGGCCGTTAGCCGGGGGCACCATCACCAACACCGCGACCATCACCACCACGGCGGTGGATACGCACACCCTGGACAACACCAGCTTCGCGGTCCTGACGTTGGCCGGTGCCGATCTGGTCATCAGCAAGACGGTGAGCGATCCCACCCCGAGGGCCGGCGCGACGGTCGTCTACACGCTCGGGCTCACCAACCAAGGGCCCGGCCGCGCCACCGGCGTGGTGGTGAGCGATACGCTGCCCCTCGACGTGGCCTACGTCGGGGACGACGGCGGCGGTGCTTACGATGAGGGGGTTGGGGCCTGGACGGTCGGGACGTTGGGCGCCGGCCAGAGCGTCACGCTCCAGCTGACCGCCACGGTGGGAGCCGGTCTTTCCCCCGGAACGGTCGTCACCAACACAGCCCTCATCGGCGCGTCCCAGCAGGCGGATCCGGACGAGGACGACAATGTGGGCCGGGCGGCGCTGATCGCGCAGCATCCCCAGGCCGTGATCGCGACCGTGACGCCGGACCAGGGCGCCACGCTCGTCTACACTGATGCGCAGGGCTATACCACCACGGTGGAGATCCCGGCCGGCGCGGTCAGTGGGACCCTGACCGTGATCCTCACGCCCCTGGAGGAGCCGACGCATCCCTTGGGGCTGCTCTCCTTTGCCGGACACGCCTTCACCCTGGCGGTGTACGACGGCGTGGAGCTGCAACGGGGCTATCGCTTCGGCGAGCCGGTTCTGATCACCATCCACTACAGCGATGAGGACGTGGCGGGGCTCGATGAGACATCGCTGACGCTGGAGGTCTGGAACGGGGTCGGCTGGGAGGACGCGGCGTGTGATGGCTACGAGCGTCATCCGGTCGAGAACTGGCTGTCGGTGACGATCTGTCATCTGAGCGAGTTCGCGCTGCTGGGTGAGGGTCGATCCGTCCCCGTCGGCGGCGCGACGCTGGCGGCGACGTTGAGGGTCTCGGCGTGGCAGCGAGCGGTGTTGGTGGTGTTGGCGATGGTCGTCGCGCTGGCGGCCGTTATCGCGACGAGGAGGCGCCCTCGGCCTTCCGACAGATCGTGACAGGGCCCAAGGTACCCGGCACTTTCGCTTACACAGCCCTGCTCCCTCGCCTGCGACGCCCTCGAGGACGAGGGCTTTGAGCCTAGATGCGATGGCCGTGGGGGGCGGCAAGACGAGCGTTGACATCTTCGTCCTTTCATTGTATACTGCGCCTCACGATGTGCTTGACATTCACTGTCGGCTTTCTCTGCCCGCTGGCCGGTCCCTTATGGGGAGCTGGCTCTGGGCAGGCCGATTAGGTTAGACACTCAATCGCTGGCACGACCAGCCCTCCAGATCAAGAGGGCTGGTTTTTGTATAGGAACCGCGCACATCCCATGACGCGCCGGTTGGCGGAGCGACGGGGATGGCGCACGAGAAGACGGGTAGGGTCTGATCCGATGTCGATGACCATTCAGGATCTGACGGACGCGATGAACCGTTTCGTGGAGGCTATGGGGTGGTATCGGGAGGCGTCGCCATCCCCGCAGACGCCGCGCAACATCGCCATCTCGCTCTCGTTGGAGGCGGCGGAGGTGCTGGAGCATTATCAGTGGGGCGGGGAGGCGGACGCAGAGTCGCTGGCCGGAGAGCTGGCCGACGTGGCCCTCTACCTCCTCCAGCTAGCCTATTTAGAGGAGGTCGACCTGGAGCAGGCCGTCCTTGACAAGCTGGATGAGAACTACCAGCGCACTTGGCTGAAGGAGTAGGGGTGCAGATCCTCGCCGTCAGCGACCAGGTGGCCGACGCCGTCTACCGGGGCTGCACGAGCGGACGCTTTGACGACGTGGACCTGGCGGTCTCCTGCGGCGATCTGCCCTATTCCTACCTAGAGTTTATCGTAACGATGCTGGGGGTGCCCTGCTGTTACGTTCACGGGAACCACGATCACCCGGAGTACAGGGCAAACGGCGTCGTGCTGACCGAGCCGGGGGGATGGATCAACCTGGACGGTCGAACGGTCGAGAGGAAGGGCCTTCTGCTGGCCGGCCTGGAGGGATCGATTCGCTACAAGCCAGATGCACCCTATCAGTACAAAGAGCCGCAGATGGCCTGGAAGGCATGGGAGCTCGTGCCGTCGTTCCTGGTGAACCGTCTACGCCGTGGCCGCTACGTCGACATCCTGGTCACCCACTCGCCGCCCTATGGCATTCACGATGGCGATGACCTGGCTCATCGGGGCTTCAGGACGTTTCTCGGCCTCATGGACTGGTTCAAGCCACGCTATTTGCTCCACGGACACAAGCACGTCTACGGGCCGGAGCCGACGCACACCCATCATGGACAGACTGAGGTGATCAACGTCTATCCCTATCGGGTGATCAGCACCTGACGCCCTCTGCGTCAAGTCTGCGAAGGCTGAGGAGAGATCACGACACGAAAGGAGAGGTTTATGGCTGAGAAGATCACGCCGCGCAGCGAGGATTACTCTCGTTGGTACACGGACGTCATCCAAAAGACAGATTTGGCCGACTACGCCCCGGTCAAAGGCTGTATGGTGATCAAGCCCTACGGTTTCACACTTTGGGAGAACATCAAGGAGGGGCTCGATAGTCGGTTCAAGGCGACGGGACACGTCAACGCTTATTTCCCCCTCTTGATTCCATTGAGCTTCATCGAGAGGGAGAGCGAGCACGTGGCGGGCTTCTCCCCCGAGCTGGCCGTCGTCACCCACGGCGGGGGCAAGGAGCTGGAGGACCCGTTGGTCGTCCGCCCCACGTCGGAGACGATCATCGGGCATATGTACGCCGATTGGATTCAGTCCTATCGCGATCTGCCGGTCCTGATCAACCAGTGGGCGAACGTGGTGCGCTGGGAGATGCGCACGCGTCCTTTCCTGCGGACGACCGAGTTCCTCTGGCAGGAGGGGCATACGGCGCACGCCTCGGCGGAGGAGGCGCGCGAGGAGACCTTGCGTATGCTCCAGGTGTACGTCGACTTCGCGATCGAGGATGCGGCGATCCCCGTCATCGCCGGGCGGAAGAGCGAGAGCGACAAGTTCGCGGGAGCGGTCAACAGCTATACCATCGAGGCGATGATGGGCGATCGTAAGGCGCTCCAGGCCGGCACCAGCCATTTCTTGGGTCAGAACTTCGCCAAGGCGTTCGATATCCAGTATCTGGACGAGAACAACGAGCTGCAGTACGTCTGGACCACGAGCTGGGGGGTCAGCACGCGCATGGTGGGGGCCGTGGTCATGGTCCACGGGGACGATCAAGGGCTGGTGCTGCCCCCCAAGCTGGCGCCTCATCAGGTGGTGATCGTACCGATCTGGAGGGGAGACGACGAGCGGCGCTCGGTGCTGGAGACGGTGGAGCGGGTTCAGAGCCTGGTCGGCGGCGACGTGCGCTTCCACGTCGACGACCGCGAGGCCTACTCCCCGGGTTGGAAGTTCAACGAGTGGGAGATGCGCGGCGTGCCCCTGCGGATGGAGATTGGCCCCCGGGACGTGGAGCAAGGGCAGGTGGTCTTGGTACGGCGCGATCTTGCGGGCCGAGCGAGAAAGAAGATCGTCCCCATCGGGGATGGCTTGAGCGAGGCCACGCGCGACACGCTGGACGAGATCCAGCAGAATCTCTATCAGCAGGCGCTCGCCTACCGCGAGGACCATACGCGCTATCCCGAGGACTATGAGGCGTTCAAGGAGGCGGTGGAGGAGGGTTTCGCCAACGCGTGGTGGTGCGGCGACGCGGCTTGCGAGGCTCAGATCAAGGACGATACGAAGGCGACGCTGCGCTGTATCCCGCTGGAGCAGCCTTCCGGCGTAGGAAGGTGTGTGCGCTGTGGTGAGGAAGCCAAGGAGCGCGCGGTTTTCGCCAGAGCCTATTAGATCAGCCTGCGAGGTCCATCGATGATCCTATTCCTTCGTCGACCCATTCGTGGATGTCACCGTCTCACGTGGCTCGTCCTGCTGCTGATGGGGCTGGTGACGGGTTGCGCCGATCCTATCACGCCGGATCCCACGGCGACGATGGATCCGACATCCACCGCGACGCCCTCTTCCACGCCAACCCCCGTGCCCACCAGCACACCGACGGCGACGCCCTTGCCGCCCAAAGAGCTGACCGTCTGTCAGGGAGAGGAGCCAAACACGCTCTTCATCTACGGCGGTCCCTCGCGCGCTTCGCGCAACGTGCTCAACGCCATCTACGATGGCCCCATCGACAAGCGGGACCACACGTTCGAGCCGGTGATTCTGGAGCGGCTCCCCAGCCTGGAGGGCGGCGACGTTGCTCTGCGCACTGCTTACGTGGGCCAGGATGAACGGGTGCTCAACGCCGATGGTGAGGTTGTGGACCTGGTGCCCGAGGTCACCGTCCAAGACGCGGACGGGGAGGCGGTGGTCTTCGACGGCGAGGTGGTCAGTATGACGCAGATGGTGGTCACCTTCACCTTGCGCGCCGACGTCACCTGGGCCGACGGTGAGAGACTGACGGCGGAGGACTCCAGGTTCTCGCATCAGCTGGTCGGGGAGCTCGACGACGCCGCGCTCCAGCGGCGGCTGGACCTTACTGCCAGCTACGAGGTGGAGGGCGATCGGACGGTCGTCTGGACCGGCGTGCCCGGCTACCGCGACACGTACTATCTGCTCAACTTCTACCATCCGCTGCCCCAGCACGTCCTGGGGGGCACGAGTGTTGAGAAGCTGCTGGAGACGGAGGTGGTTCAGCGTCGCCCGTTGGGATGGGGGCCCTTTGTGGTCGAGGCGTGGGCGGAGGGGGACCACATCAGCTTGGTCCGCAACCCGCACTACTTCCGGGCCTCAGAGGGGCTCCCGCACGTCGATCGGGTGACGTTCCGCTTCATCGAAGACCCCCAGGAAGCGATGGAGGCGCTGGTGAACGGCGACTGTGACGTCGTCTCCGAGGATCTGATGGGAAGAGCGGAGCTGACGCCCTGGCTGGAGGCCCTGAACTCGAGGGGAGTGCATCTCGTTACCGCGCCAAGCAGGGAGTGGGAGCACCTCGATTTCGGCATCCAGCCGGCTCGCTGGTCGGGAAGAGTGAGGTTTTTCGATGACCGAGGGGTGCGCCAAGCCCTGGCCCACTGCGTCGATCGGGAACGACTTGCCGAGGAGGCGTTCCCCACCGCCGACGCTCCCGTGGCAGACAGCTACGTGCTGCCCGGGCATCCTCTGCATGGCGGCGATGAGATCCACTATTGGTCGTACGATCCTGCCCTCGGTCGGTCGATGCTGGTGGAGGCAGGATGGCGGGACGAGGACGGGGACGGCATCCGGGAGGCCCACGGCGCGTCGGGCGTCGCCGCCGGCACGGTCTTCTCGGTGACGCTGCTGACGACCGAGGGCGATGCAGCCCGTCAGCGGGTAGCCGGCGTTCTCGGGGAGAACCTGGGCGAGTGCGGCGTGGGGCTGTCGGTTGAGTCCCTGGCGCCGGACGTCTTCTACGCCGATGGCCCCGACGGCCCGGTGTTCGGCCGGCAGTTCGATCTGGCTCTCTTCTCCTGGTTGAACGGCCTGGGCGCTCCGTGCGGGTTGTATCTGTCGTCACAGATTCCCACCGAGGAGAATTGGTGGGCGACCAGCAACAACCCGGGCTACGCCAACGAGGCCTACGACGAGGCGTGTCGGTCGGCGCTGGACGCGCTCTATGGAACTCCCGCCCATGCTCGCTTCCACCGGGAGGCGCAGCGCATCTTCTCTCAGGATCTACCCGTGCTTCCGCTCTACTTCGTGCCTCGGATGGTCGCTGTGGGGCCCGGGGTGGAGGGGGTGGTACTCGATCCCAGCGAGCAGACGGCGTTCTGGAATATCGAGGCCTTTGACGTTGACTGAGATCCGCGTTCTGGCCCGCGTGGTCAAGGCCGGTCACGCTCAGGGCGAGGCCCTGGTCTCCTCGGAGCCGATCGGCTTCTTCGGCGGGGTCGATCCGGATACGGGTGTAGTCATCGATCCCGGGCACTCGCTGGAGGGCCGGTGCGTCGCGGGGCGCGTGCTGGTTTTCCCGACGGGGAAGGGGAGCACCGTGGGCTCCTACATCCTCTACCGATTGGCGTGCAACGGTCTGGCGCCGGCGGCCATTGTCAACGCCGAGGCCGATCCGGTGGTCGCCGTGGGGGCCGTCATCGCCGACATCCCTATGGTCGATCGGGTCGACCTCTCCCGGGTCCAGACCGGGGACTGGGTGGAGATCCGCGATGATGAAGTGGTCATCTCCACCGTGGGCTGAAGGACATCGGAGGGAAGCAAAAAGCCCCTTGCTCGCTGGAGCGAGAGGCTCGTCAGGCGGAAGGGGAGGGATTCGAACCCTCGGTGGCCAATAAGACCACAGCGGTTTTCGAGACCGCCCCGTTCGTCCACTCCGGCACCCTTCCGGTTCTCGGTCGACGACCTGTATTATAGCACAGCCCGGCCGCCGCGCAATCGCGGGCGGAGATGGTGGCTGGTGTATGCTCGTTTTCGTCGGGAGGTGACCAACACTTGGGCCGATATGTCGAAAAACCGATGCGGATGTCCTTGGAAACCAGCTTAGGCATTGATGCGAGGGCCCTAAGTGCCGGTCGCTTTGCGAAAGATAGACGCTAGAATGAGGTTGTACCCCGACTTGACATCCCCACGAAGTGTAGTATGATGGCGTCGTTCAGGTTAGTTTAGGAGGACATGGGAATGATGCGCATTGTGATGAAGAACACCCAGGCAGCCCGGCTCCGCAAGAGCGGCGGAGCTCTGTTGCCCTGGTCGCAGTGCGCCTTCCGGTAGTTGACCTGACTTAGTCTCAACAAGGCCGTGGGCGATTGCGACGCCCACGGCCTTTTTTCTTGCCACATTCTGGTGTCTCTTTGCAAGGCCGTGGGTACCCACGGCCTTTTCTGCTGCAGGTCACCGGTTGGATCGGGAAGAGACACGCCAGGAGGTAAACGATGGTTCATCAATGTCAAGTCGCATTAGATGTATCGAGCGTCAGCAAGACGTTCACGAAGAGCGAGGGCGTCCGCTGGCCTTGGAAGCGCAACGGCAACGGTCACAGCACCGTCGTCGCGGTGGACGACGTCAGCCTAGAGATTCGCCGGGGCGAGGTCTTCGGCATCCTGGGACCCAACGGATCCGGCAAGTCGACCCTGGTGCGCTGCATTTCTACCCTGCTAGTGGCCGACGAGGGGGCGATCACCGTCTTCGGGCACGACGTGCGCGATGACGAGATGGCCGTGAAGCGGCTGATCAATCGCGTCTCGGTGGAGGCGTCGTTCTTCAAGAAGCTGACGCCTATGGAGAACCTGCTCTACGGCGCGCGCCTCTACGGCGTCAATGCCGGCGAGGCGCGCCAGCGGGCGGTGGAGATCCTGACCCGGCTCGGGCTAAAGGAGGACACGCTCTACCGGCCGATGGAGGAGATGAGCCGCGGGATGCAGCAGAAGGTGGCGGCGGCACGGGCCTTCTTGACCCAGCCAATCCTGCTCCTGCTGGACGAGCCGACCACCGGGCTCGACCCGCGCTCGAAGCGGGAGGTGCAGGACTTCTTGCGGGAGCTGCGGGACACGCACGACGCGACGATCCTGCTGACGACCCACGATATGCAGGAGGCCGACATCTTGTGCGATCGTATCGCCATCCTCGATGAGGGGCGCATCGTCGCGCTCGACACGCCGGCCGGCCTCAAGGCCCGCGTCCCGGGCTCCAACGGCCACGAGCCGACGCTGGAGGACGTCTTCATGGAGCTGACGGGCAAGAAGCTGGTGGAGGATGAGTAGATAGGCGTCACCTCCGGGTCATGAACAAAAAGCTGTAGTCTACTCGCTCAGAGGAGATCGTCAGATCTCCTCCTGCGGCAGCCCTTTCGGCGCAAGGGAGTCGGGATCGGGCGATCCCTGGAGGGCTTGAGCGGGGCGACATCTGGAAACACCCATCGCGCGTGCATCTGGACGTGCAGATGTAGCGGAGGGTCCTGGAGAACTCTGGGAGGTCAATCATGGCACAACTGGTTCACGAAATCAAGGCATCGTACGCCTTCATCGAACGGAACTTCAACCTGGTGAAGCGCTACTGGGGCTGGGAGGTGGTCTGGCTGCTCTATTCCATCGCCAACGCCCTCTCCATCACCTTCATCGGCGCTGGGACGGAGGCTGTGACCGGGCAGAAGATCGACGCCGGTCACATGATCCTCTACCTGTTGGTGGGGACCCTGGTCTGGCACTATCTCTCGGTCGTCTTCGACCAGGTCAGCGAGCTGATCGCCTGGGAGCGCTGGGAGGGGACCATCGAGTACACCTTTATGGCGCCCGTCACCCGCTTCACGCACATGGTGGGGCAGACGCTCTTCTCGCTGGTCTACGGTATGCTCCACACCGGGATCATCCTCGGCGTGGTGGCACTCTTCTTCCAGCTGGATCTGCGCGAGGCGAATCTGTTCGGCGGCGCGATGATGCTGGTGGCCGGGAGTCTGTCGTTCATCGGGCTGGGGATGGTGGCGTCGGTCCTGCCGCTCCTCTTTCCGGAGCGCGGAGCGCAGATGACGCACGTGATTCAGGCGCTGCTGCTCCTGATCTCGGGCGTCTACTTCCCGGTCTCGGTGCTGCCGCGCTGGATGCAGCCGCTGACGCGGCTCTCCCCGGCGACGTACGTGCTGGAGGGTATGCGGTCGGCGCTGCTGGACGGGGCGGGCACGGCGGCGCTGCTGCCCCATCTGGGGCGGCTGCTGATCATCGGGCTGGTGGCGATCCCCGTGGGGCTGGCCATCTTCCGCCAGGCGGAGATGTACGCCAAGCGGACGGGGAAGCTGAAGCGGAGCGGATAGGCAAGAGGTCCCGGCGCGCCCCGCTGGGACCTCCAAGCCTCCACGGGCAAGGGATGGCGATCCATCCGTTGCGCTAACTTGACGCTCACAAATGATGAACAAAGGATGTCGATGAACGGAACAGAGACGCTGAACCGGTATCTTCTCGCGCTGGAGGCAAAGGAAGCGTTCTCCGGCGTTGTGCTGATCACTCATGGGGACTGTGAGCTGTATGCTCAAGCCTATGGTTACGCTAGCCGTGCCTGGAGGATCAAAAACACGCTCGATGTGCGCTTTGATACCGCCTCCATCACCAAGCTGTTCACGTCGATCGCGACGCTGCAGCTGATTGACCGAGACGATCTGGCCTTTGAGACCCAGGTGGTCGACTTCCTGGGTTTGCAAGGCACAGCTATCTCCCCAGACGTGACCGTCTTCCAGCTTCTGACTCACTCCTCCGGCATCGGAGATGATTGTGAGGAGGAGGACGGTGAGGTTTACGAGGATCTGTGGAGGACCAAGCCCAACTACTCGGTCACGGCGACGGTAGACTTCCTGCCTCAGTTTGTTCACAAAGCGGCCAACTTCCCACCAGGGCAAGGCTGCCGCTATTGCAACTGCAGTTGGATCTTGCTCGGCCTGATCATTGAGCAGATCACGGGGATGTCCTACCGGGACTACGTGCGCGAGAACGTCTTCGCCAGGGCAGGGATGGGGCACAGCGACTTTCTGCGCCTGGACCGCGTTCACGAGAACGTGGCCGAGGGGGCTGATCCGATACGGGATGGTAGCGGCAGGATTGTGGGTTGGAAGCGGAATGTCTACTCCTTTCCGCCCGTTGGATCGCCGGACAGTGGTGCCTACGTCACGGCCCGCGACCTGGATCGCTTTCTGCGAGCCGTGCAGGCTGGGGATCTGCTCTCACCGCAGCTGACGGAGGCGTTTCTGACCCCGCAGGTCCGCTACCGGCAGCGGGACGACTGGACGCTGATGATGGGATACGGTCTTGTGTTCTACGTGGATGCATCCGGCGAGGCGGTCTGCTATCAGAAGGAGGGGATCAACGCGGGCGTGAGCGGCGTTATGCGCTATTTCCCCCAACGGGATATCAACGTGGTTATCCTCTCCAATCTGGAGAACGGCGTCTGGGAGCCGATATGGACGGTCCACGATCTAGTGATGGAGGGGGCCTTTGAGGCATAAGGTTGCTCGGAGGATGCCCATGGCTGCGACTATCTCGATCCGACATAGCGAGCCTGACGACTACGAAGCCCTACACCGCATATTCTCGGGGCCCAAGGCCATTTGGGGCACGCTGCAGCTTCCGTTCCCGTCGCGAGAGCGGTGGCGCAAGCGTCTGGCAGAACCTTCGGAGGGGCTGTTCAGTCTGGTCGCCTCTGTTGAAGATGACGTGGTGGGCAGCCTTGGCCTGCGCACCTTTCCCAATCGGCCGCGCCGCCGCCACGCGGGGGGGATCGGCATGGCGGTGCGAGACGACTGGCACGGCCAGGGCGTCGGGACCGCCCTGATGGAGGCGGCGATCGACCTGGCGGACAACTGGCTGAACCTGAGGCGGCTGGAGCTGACGGTGTTCACCGACAACGCCCCCGCCATCCACCTCTACCGGAAGGTGGGCTTCGTCACCGAAGGGACGCTGGTCGACTACGTGTTCCGTGATGGGGCCTACGCGGACTGCTTCATGATGGCCCGGGTCAGGAGGTAGGTGACCACGACCATCAGATCCGGCGGGTTGACAAGGGGCGCCAAATCCGGACAATATAGATTCAGTAGATCCAGGGCAAAGGCAGGGATGCCGCTTGGAGCAACCTTGGATCTGCTGAGACTGGGGTTTTGGGCCGATCAAGGAGGATGCATGCTGACGCTGTTCATTGATGCGGACGACACGCTTTGGGAAAACAACATCTTCTATGAAGAGTGCTTCGCCGAGTTCGCGGCGCTGATGGCGGAGCAGGGCTTCGACCCGGAGGAGGCCGAGCAAACCGCCGATGCGGTGGAGCGCGAGCGGATCCCCGTGGTGGGGTACGCAGTGGAGGAATTCGCCCGCAGCCTGGTCATCGCCTATCGCAAGCTCTGCCAGCGGTACGATCTGCCCTTCGATGAGGAGGTGGCGGCGGCTGTCCGAGAGATGGGGATGATGCCGGCGGCCTATCCCATCGTGCTGCTGGACGGCGTCGAGGAGACGCTGGAGCAGCTCGCCAGCCGCCACCGGCTCCTGCTGCTGACGAAGGGCGATCGGGCCGTGCAGGAGGATAAGCTGGAGCGCTCCGGCCTGGGTCGCTACTTCGACGAGGTGCACGTGGTGCCGGAGAAGGACGTGAGGGTCTTCCAGGACTTGCTGGAGCGGCACGATCTCCATCCCGAGCAAGCGTGGATGGTGGGCAACAGCCCCCGCTCCGACATCAACCCGGCGGTAGAGGCGGGCCTCGGCGCCGTCTACGTGCCGCATCCCAACACCTGGACCCTGGAGGTGGAAGACGTCGTGGCGTCGGAGCGGGTCACGGTGCTGCAGCGATTCGCGGAACTGAGCGCGCTCTTCTCCGATGGCGAGAGCGTCGGGCGGAAATAGCGATGGTGCACGAGCTGAAATCCTCCGAGTATGGGAGCGTGCGATCGCTGTTCCGGCCTTTGCGTTTCCATCTCTCCAGCGCAGCCGTCCTCGATGGCAACAACCCCGGGCGGGTCTTCGTCGACGATTCGGATGGGCCGCAGTCGGCCTTTATGCTCTCCCCCGAGGGCGGCTACCTGGCCGGCGACCCCGACAACGTTCCCTTCGTCCGCGATCTTCATCGAGCCGTCATCGTCGAGGGCGCTCTGGGGGACGACGTCCGCGTCCTCTCGCTGGTCGTTCACCCGGAGGGCTGGCGGGGACGGCTGTCGACGCTACTCGAGCCCCACACGCCAGCGGAGATGAGGCGCCGTCACTACGTCTGTCGCAGCCTGCGCTACGACTGGCGTGCTCACCTGCCGGATGGCTGCGCGGTGCGCCGCATCGATCGATCGTTACTCGACACAGACCAGCTTACTCTGCCCGATCACGTGAGGGGGTGGATGGCAAACAACTGGGGCTCCGCCGACCGTTTCCTGCGGGGTGGTTTCGGTTTCGTCACCATCTGCTCCGGGGCGGTCGCCTCTTGGTCGCTCACCGACTGCGTGAGCGGCGACGGCTGCGAGATCGGCATCCACACGGCGCCAATCCATCGGCGGCGTGGCCTGGCCAGCGTCACCGCTTCAGCCGCGGTGGAGCACGCTTTCTCGCACGGCTTCGCTATGGTCGGCTGGCACTGCCCGGAGGACAACCGGGGCTCCATTGGCACGGCGGAGAAGGTGGGCTTCCGACGCGAGCGCGATTACGTGGCGTACTACGGCGTCCTGGATGAGCGGCCGACCGAATCATGACGTTTGTACCGTGTGGAAGAGAGACCCGTTGATCACCAGACCCTAAGGGTTTTGATGCATTCTCTGTCGTCCTGGTTGATTCGCGACTGTGGTACGTGGACACTGCGTTTCATCCTGATTTCTCGAAACCCTTAGGGCCTTTGTCCATAACAAGAGGAGGAGGATCGTCTAACCGTGACTAACGAGACCATCAAGGCCCTGATCTTCGACTATGGCGGCGTCCTGATGCGCACCGTCGATCCCCGGCCCCGCTGCGAGCTTGAGCAGCAGTTCGATTTGGAGCGAGGCGAGGTCTACGATCTGGTCTTCAGGAGTCCCCGCTGGGATGACGTGCAGCATGGACGCATCGACAGCGACGGCTTCTGGGCTGACGTGGGAGAGCGCCTCGATCTGGATGATGATGCGTTGGCCGAGTTCCGGCGCGCCTTCTGGGAGGGCGACCGTCTCGACGAGGCGTTCGTGGCACTGATCCGTCATCTGCAGCGTGAGGGGTACAAGACGGCGCTGCTGAGCAACGCCCCTCCCGATATGGAGGCTTTCATCGAGACGTTGGGCATCGCCGATGCCTTCGACGTCATCGTCATCTCCGGCGATGAGGGTGTCACCAAGCCGGCCCCCGAGATCTATGAGCGGGCGGTGGGGCGTCTGGAAGTCGCCCCGGAGGAGGCGATCTTCGTCGACGACATGCGGGTCAACGTCGAGGCGGCCAAGCAGGTGGGCTTGCATGCGACCCGCTTTCGCGGGCTGGCTCCGCTCCGCGTCTGGCTGCGGGATCTGGGCATCTCCGTGCCGGAGCGGGAGCTGGAGCCGGTCACCGACCTCCAGGCCGTGATCTTCGACTGGGGTGGAGTGATGGAAGAGCTGCCAGACGACGCGGACATAGCGCGGTGGGAGCGGCGATTGGCTGTCGCGTCCGGGGCCTTACCGGATGTGCTCTGGGGTGAGGCCTGGCAGCAGCTGAAGGTTGGATCGATCTCCGACGAGGCGTACGTGGAGCGGGTGGCCGATCGCCTTGGCTTTCCCGACAAGGCTGCCGCGCTCCGTTTCCTGCAGCTCTTCTACACCACCGACCGCTTCAATGAGGAGGTGATCGAGGCGGCACGGGCCCTGCGCGACCGGTACAGCGTCGGTCTCTTGAGCAATGCCTTCCCCAGTCAGGCCGAGGTGGTGCAGACTTATCACGGCATCGACGTCGAGGCTGAGTTCGACGTCTACGTCAACTCGGCCCTGGTGGGGCTATCGAAGCCGAATCCCGCCATTTACCACCTGACGCTCGACCGCCTGGATGTCGAAGCGGAGCAGGTGATTTTCCTGGACGACAACGTGCGCAACGTCGACGCCGCCTCCGAGCTGGGCATCCACGCCCTCCAGTTTGTCAGTCCTGCGGTCTCCCTACCGCAGCTGGAGGCGCTGCTGGGGCATCCCATCGAGACGTGAGGGGCACCTGGTTTAATTTGACAGAATCAGGGATTTATGGTTTGATATAGCATGCATTCAAAGGTATTTGGCATTCTTGGCGAAGAAGCCACACGTTGGCGTCTGCTGAGGGAGCGGCGAGTTATGGCAGGACATTAGTGGACTTGGGGTCTTGGGTGAGGCTTCTTCCGTTCGGAGGAACCCCGCAGGAGACTGCGGGGTTTCTTATTGTATGATTGTGGTGGACTCATCTTTTTCACATATTTTTTGAGGTAAGGGAGTAAGATGGCTAAGAAGACGACATCTATGGAACGCGTTCGCATCATCGGCATATTCGCCCACGTGGACGCCGGTAAGACGACCACGTCGGAGGCGTTCCTGTACTACACCGGTCGCATTCACCGCGCCGGGGAGATCGACGAGGGCGACACACAGCTCGACTGGATGGAGCAAGAGCGGGAGCGGGGAATCACCATCACCGCTGCGGCGACGGCGTTCCATTGGAAGAGGCATCGCATTAACCTGATCGACACGCCGGGCCACATCGACTTCACCGCCGAGGTGGTGCGCTCCATGCGCGTCATCGACGGTGGCGTTGTCTTGCTTTGTGGGGTGGGCGGCGTGGAGCCCCAGACGGAGACGGTCTGGATGCACGCCAACCGGGATAACCTGCCGCGCGTGCTGTTCATCAACAAGCTCGATCGCATCGGGTCCGACTTCGACCGCGTGCTGGAGGAAGTCCATGAGCGGCTAACGACGAAGGCAGTGCCGGTCCAGCTCCCTGTGGGGCGCGAGGGCGACTTCCGCGGGGTGGTCAACCTGTTAGAGCGACGGGCCTTGATCTGGCACGACGACGAGGATCCGACCATTGAACCTATCCCAGCGGCGCTGGAGGAGCAGGCAGAGGCTGTGCGCGAGTCGCTGGTCGAGGCGATCTGTGAGACCGACGATGAGCTGCTGGCGACGTGGTTGGAGGGGCAAGAGCCCGAGGTGGAAGCCCTCAAGGCTGCGCTGCGCCGCGCGGTGATCGCCAACGAGTTGGTACCGGTGCTCTGCGGCGCCTCGCGCGAGCACATCGGCGTGCAGCCTCTGTTGGACGCCATCGTCGACTACCTGCCGGCGCCGGTGGACCTGAAGCCGATTCTGGGCTCGGTCCCTGGCAACGGGGAGGAGGTCATCGAGCGGCCGGATGACGAGGATGCGCCGTTCTGCGCCGCCGCCTTCAAAATCGTCACCGATCCGCACGTGGGACACTTGACCTGGGTGCGCGTCTTTTCCGGTCAGATGGGGGTGGGGGATACGGTCTATAACCCGCGCACCGACGAGATGGAGCGGGTCGGTCGCATCTACTACCTGCACGGCAACAAACGGGAGCAGGTGGAGCGTATGGCGGCCAGCGACGTAGTGGGCTTAGTGGGCCCCAAGTCCGCCGTCACCGGGGACACACTCTGCGATCCGGACAAACCCATCATCCTGGAGACGTTCGATTTCCCCGATCCGGTGATCAAGGTGGCGCTGAAGCCGGAGTCGAACGAGAAGCGCGAGAAGCTGCGCGAGGCGGTGCAGCGGCTCTCCGACGAGGATCCGACGCTGCAGCACGGCTACGATCCGGAGACGGAGGAGGAGACGCTGGCCGGCATGGGCGAGCTCCACTTGGACATCGCTGTCGACCGACTGAAGCGTGAGTTTGGGCTGGCGCCGAAGGTGAGCCCGCCGGAAGTAGCCTACCGCGAGACGGTGCGTCGTGGCTTCGAAACGGTGACGACGTACAAGAAGCAGAGTGGTGGTCACGGCCACTTTGCGGAGCTTGAGCTGCGCGTCGAGCCGCTGGAGCGGGGAGAAGGTGTGGTCTTCGAGAACGAAGCCTCGGCGGCCGATGTGCCCAAGGACTTCGTCCGCCCCGTGGAGAAGGGCGTCCGCGATGCGCTGGAGAAGGGTATCATCGCCGGCTATCCCGTCACGGACGTCAAGGTCACCCTGCTCGACGGCAAGTACCACGAGGTCGACTCGGCGGCTATGGACTTCGAGATCGCGGGCTCCATCGCGGTGCAGCGCGCTGTGAAGGGGTCTGCCCCCACGCTGCTCGAGCCGGTGATGGAGATCGACATCAACGTTCAGGAGGAGCAGGTCGGCTCGGTGGTGGCGGACATTGGGCGGCGGCGCGGGAGCGTCAACGCCATGCGGGTGCGCGGCGAGTTGCGCAACATCGACGGCGAGGTTCCGCTCTCCGAGGCCCGCGGCTATGCCACGGACTTGCGCAGCTTGACGAAGGGGCGCGGCACGTTCACCCTGGAGTTCGATCACTACGCCATCGTGCCCGACGACATCGCGGAGGAGATCATCGAGCGACGCAAGGAGGAGGGGAAGCTGCGGCAGCGCTAGGACGGGCGTAAGAAGTAGGGATTACGGAGTAGGGGGGTGAGGGGAAGAAGCCCTCCTATCCATCGGCAGATGGTGCCGATGAGCTCTTTTCTTCGTTGTGGCTGGTCTCCTGATCAGCCACTTCCTGCTTTCCAGCATCCTCCCTCACGGGCCCAATGTCGGGCGCGGGTTCTCCTTGCCTGCGTAGGGCTCGATGGGGTAGGGCGTCTCCATCAGAAAGGCGCGGATCACGTCCGCCATCAGCTTGGGCCGCGTGAGGTGGATCATGTGGCCTGCCCCCTCGACGTAGAAGACCGTCTCGTTGAGCAAGGCGTCCTGGTACTGACGGATCACGTCCCAGGCGATGTGGTCGCACTCGCCGGCCAGGACAAGGCTGGGCGTCAGGTTCTCTGCCAGCCGCGGGCGTGGATCGGGCAGCGCCCGCGCCGTTGCCTCCGTGCGGAGCTCCACGTAGGCGTTGAACCCGGGGTTCTCAACCCGGGGCGCCTGGTCCGCGTCGGCTGTGCAGACCCAGAGCCGGGGATCGAAGGATCGCTCCAGCAGCGCGCGCATCTCCCCCTGCGAGGCCAGGTTCTGAGCCGCTTGGGGACCGTAGGGCGTGAGGGCTGACGCCAGGAGCAGCCGGGGCTCTAGCACGGCGTTGGGGCCGGTGGTAGACGCTGTGCGGGCGTAGGTCTGGAAGAAGGTTTCGTTCGCCAGGGGCGTCGGCGAGTGGAAGACCGCCTGCCGCACCCGCTCCGGGTAGCGGCTCATATAGCGGGCCGCCAGCTCGGCCCCGGCACCCTGACCCACCAGGACCATCTCGTGGACCCCCAGCTCGCCCCGGACGGCGTCCAGATCGGCCAAGTCTCTGCCGATCCCGTAGTCCTCGACCCGCGGCAAGAGGGCTGAGCGGCCGCAGCCCGCCCGGTCGTAGAGATAGACGTCGAACCCTAGGTCGGCGAACTGGCGGTAGAACGCGCGCTCCGGGGCCAGCACCGCGAGCCCCGGCCCATCGTGGAGGTAGACCAGGGGGGCTTCGGCGGGCACGCCGGCGGCCGGGTAGTGGTAGTAGGCCAGACGCGAGCCGGTGGAGAGCTCCCAGATGCCCGCGCCCGCCAGGGGCTCCGGCGGGGGCGGTGCTTCGACCGGGTCGAGGGCCACGAAGGCCAGGATTGCCGCCGCGGCGACCGTCGCCAACCCTCCGACGGTCCAGCTGAAGCGGGCGCGATGGGACGCCTCCAACCCCTCGGCTATCAGCCAGGAGGAACCCATGGCGAGCAGCAGCAAGGTGAGGAGCCCGGCGGCCGCCAGCAGACACAGGTTTGCGGTCACGGTCGAGAGGGCCAAGGCCACCTGGAAGGCCATGAGGGCGCTGAACACGATGCCTAGCAGGAGCCCTAGACCGAGGAGGACGCGGAGCGCCCAGCTAGGGGAGGCGATCTCCGTGGGATCATCTTCGCCCTCCCGCTCCATCCAGCCCAGGCGCTTGAACCCGGACTCAACCCAGATATTCATAATCCCCATGGCGATGCTGCCCAGGATGGCCCATCCGAAGCTCGCGATCTCCAGTCCGGTCAGCAGATCGGTGAGCAGGAGCAGGATCCCATCGATGACGAAGATGAAGAGCCCTGCTGTGGTGATGGTCAGGGGCAGCGTCAGGGCCAGCAGGATCGGCCGGACGAAGCGGGTCAGAAGGACGAAGCCCAGGGAGGCGACCCAAGTGCAGAACAACTCATCCCTGACGCGGATGCCCGGGAGCGCGGTGATGACTACCAGGACGATGTACGTGATGGTGAGGCGGATGATCAGATTGCGGACGTGGCCCAGGAACTGCCGCCACCTACGAATCACGGCACATCTCCCCGGCGCCAGTGGTCGGTCGCTCGAAGCATGCCCGTGGGTCGTCCCGCGCGTTTAGTCCACCGCCGGGCCAGGTGAGCTGGCCGGGCAGGCGCCGCTGCCGGCTGCGCGCAGCATGGCTGAACTGGAGCAGGGCCAGGCGGGCGCGGAGCGTCGCACTTCCCGCCGAGCGGACGGCGCCCCAGGTGGTGAGGGTGATCACCTCGTTCATCGCCTCGCTCCAGGACTTGTAGAAGAGGTCCAGCGTGGCGGTCACACGCTCCCCCGCGGCCTCAATGTTCCGCACGGCGACGTCCCAGGCCAGGAGATGCATGCCCTTCCCCCACTGAATCGGGTTGCGGCTGCCGAAGTCTTGATCCAACTCGGTGGTCAGGGACAGCTTCTTGAAGCCGAAGGTGTTCAGCGCGTACCGTCCGGGATCCTCTCCCTCCACCGTGACGGGACGGCTGCCGATCTCCTCCTGGTGGATTTCAGTCTCCGCGTCCCACGTGTAGCTGTTCTCAATGACGTCGGACTCGGTGACCCGCAGGACGTCCCGGTCGCCGGCGACGATGAGATAATGGACCCGGAGGACGTAGGGCGTGACGATGCGCCATTTGAGCAGCCGGAGGAAGAACTGGCGGCCGAAGAGGCGAAAGAGCCGCCGCTGCAGGCGATCCTCGTCGCGACCGAGGATGCCCTGCTTCACCGTCTCGAGATCGGTGAAGCGCGCTATCTGCCGCTTCAGCCAGTTGATGCCTTGTTCGAAGGCCGGGCGCTTACGGATGCCCCGCTTGGGCGGCGGCTCGTCAGGCGGGGGGCCCGGTACCCCGGCGTCCTCCTCCCGGCGCTCCGCCCGCTCCATCTCCAGCGTGATGGGCCAGAGCTGGCACTCGGCGGTGCGGCAGTCGAAGCACAGCTCGCCCAGAATGTTGAAGCGGATCTTGGTGCCGTTGGCGTAGACGGTGGGCTCGGCAACCTCCAGATCGAAGGCGATCAGCTTGTCGGCGTGACGCTGGGCACAGAGGTCGAAGCCGTTGAGGAGGACGGTGTAGGTCTCCTTGCCCATCAGCTCGGGCGCCAGATCGAGGTCGTCGACCCGGATGCGAAAGGCGGTGGTCATCGCCCGGGGGCATTCAACCGTCGTCTCGCCGCAGCCCTCCTGGAAGCCCACCCCGGCGGCCTCGACGTGGGTGACGTACTCCGAGAAACGGGCCACGTCCCCGCCGGTGCCGGAGGCGGCCGTGTGGCCCACGACGGCCCCTTGCCCCTGATTGGCGGGCTGGTGAGGGCGGACATAGCTGCCCAGGCGGTTGAGGCGGTGATTGTACGCCCAGGCGTGGTGGAAGCCCTGCCAGATGGTCGCCGACGCGTCGCCGATGGCGTCAAGTGACATCGTTGCTGCCGCTAGCTGAGCCCTAAGCGCAGCCGTCAGGCCATCAGCAGCAAGCTGAGGGCCATGACGACCATCCCGGCCAGGAGCCCGAAGAGGCTGTCGTGCCCCTTACCGTAGGCCCGGCTGGTGGGCAGCAGCTCATCGAGGCTGATGTAGACCATGATCCCCGCCACAGCGGCGAACAGCAGGCCCATCACCTGGGGGGGCATGACGCCGCCCTCGCCTCTCACGATCACGCGCAGGGCGAAGTAGGCGATGGCCGCGCCGATCGGTTCCGATATGCCGCTGAGCGACGAATAGAGAAAGGCCTTGGCGCGGTCGCCGGTGGCGTAGTAGACGGGCACCGAGACGCTGACGCCCTCCGGGATGTTGTGCAGCGCGACGGCCACGGCGATGGCCGCCCCCAGCGTAGGATCCTGAAGGGCCGCGAGAAAGGTGGCCAGGCCCTCGGGGAAGTTGTGGATCCCGATGGCCAGGGCCGAAAAGAGGCCCATTCGGAGCAGGTCGTCCCCCCCGGCCTCCTCTTCTTGAGGACCGGTGGACTGATGTTTATGATAGACAGCCGTTAGCTCAGGATTGCGCTCAGCGCAATCACGGAGCGCAGCCCTGGCTTGCTTCGTGTGGGGCTCGTGCGGGTTCTCCGCCTCCGGAATCAAACGGTCGATGAGGCCGATGACGGCGATCCCGGCGAAGAAGGCAGCGACGTTGACCCACGCTCCCCGGGTCTCCCCATAGGCCGTCGTCAGCGCCTCCTGGCCCTTGCTCAGAATCTCCACGAAGGAGACGTAGATCATCACGCCGGCCGAGAAGCCGGTCGAAACCGAAAGGAAGCGGAAGTTGGTCCGCTTGGCGAAGAAGGCGATCCCGCTCCCGATCCCGGTGGCCAGGCCGGCGAAGAGGGTCAGTCCTAGGGCAATCCAGACGTTTGTCATAGGTCCATCGTTTCCTCTCAATCATCAGCTGCTTGATGGCTTTGGTCTGGGGGGATTCTACCGCAAGAGGACGTCGCCGTAAAGGATGGGCAAGGCTGCTGCATGTTCAGAGACCCCCGAGGTTTCCTGATAACCTCGGGGGGTCAGGCTGTCGATTCTGCTATTCGGGAATCTGACCGACCACGCCCTCAACCAGCCAGTTGAAGGAGAGCAGAGCCTCGTCCGTCATCGTCTCCCCCTCGGCCACCTGCAGCTCTCCGTCCTGATCCTTGATGGGGCCAGTGAAGGGGTGCAGGTCCCCGTTCATGATCTCCTCGTTGGCCGCCTCCACCTCGTCTCGGACATTCTGGGGGACCATGTCGCCGAAGGGCGCCAGCTCCAGGACGCCGTCGGACATGTGGCCCCAGTAGGCGTGGGTCTCCCACGCGTCGTTGTAGGCTTTCTCGACGGTATCCTTGTAGTAGACGCCCCAATCCCAGATCGGCGCCGTCAGCACGGCGTCCGGCGCCACGTCCTGGGAGATAGCGTTGTAGCCGATGGCGTAGACGCCGTTCTCCTGGGCCAGCTTGTCCGGCTCGGTGGAGTCGCTCTCACGGGCGATGACGTCGGCCCCGGTGTCCAGCAAGGCCTGAGCCGCCTCGCGCTCCGCCGGGGGGTTGAACCAGTCCATAATCCAGACCAGGTGGAGCTCGGCGTCCGGATTCACCGACCGGGCGCCCAAGGCGAAGGCGTTCAGGTTGCGCACCACCTCGGGGATGGGGTAGGGCGCCACGTAGCCGAGGATGTTCGATTCGGTCATCCGCCCGGCCGTGATGCCGGCCAGATACCAACCCTCGTAGCCGCGGCCGTCGTAGATAGCGACGTTGTCGGCCGTCTTGTAGCCGGTGCAGTGCTCGAATATGACGTCCGGGTGATCCTTGGCCACCTCCATCACGGCGTCCATGTAGCCGAACGACGTGGCGAAGATCATATCGTAGCCGTCCTCGGCGTAGTCGCGGATGACGCGCTCGGCGTCGGGCCCCTCGGGCACGTTCTCGCTGTAGGCCGTCTCGACGTAGTCGAAGGCCTCATCGAGGTTCTGTCGTCCCTGGTCGTGGGCATAGCTCCAGCCCAGGTCGCCGACCGGGCCGACGTAGACGTAAGCGACCTTGAAGGTATCTCCGCCGCCCTGACCTCCTCCGCCCAGGCCGGCGCAGCTCGCGGTGGCGATGCTTGTGGCCAGCAGCAGAGCGGCCAGCAACCAGTGTCTCGTCCTCATTGTCTCTAGCCTCCTTTATGATGTGGCATATGTGGTAAGCGGTGCTCGAAAACGGTTGTGATCTTCCCATGGGTTGTCATGGGGCCGAAGCTGGCGTCCGGCCCCATTATAAACCAGGCTGGGCAGAAATCAAAGCCCAGGAGCCAGAAAGCGTTCGAGATCGTAGACTCCTAGCTGCGGAGGTAAGTTGACAATTGGTGATGGTGTGTTATGATGCTTCATCAAGATTTGAGCTAAGAGTTGAGTGTGCTATGTCTATGGCGCTTATGATCCTGACAAGCGGCATTCCCGCCCCTATTAAGCCTATTCTCGTCCTTAGCGAGAGGGTTGAGCCTGGGAGGCTGTCAGGGTAATCGGGGACTGAGTCCCATCATCTTTCGAGCCCCAGCCCCCACATCGGGGGCTTTTTTGTTGGTTGGGCGCACGCGCCGGATGCAGGCTCGGGGCCAGGTCCGGCTGGAGCATGGCCCCATCAAGTGAATCACCATTCGCGGTCAAGAGGAGATGACCAAAGGAGAAAACGATGACGATGAAGAAGAGCGAGTCCATCTGGTTCAATGGGGAACTGATCCCGTGGGACGAGGCCCAGGTTCACGCCGCGGCTCACGTCCTCCACTACGGATCCAGCGTGTTCGAGGGCATTCGGGCCTACGCGACGGACGACGGGCCGGCCGTCTTCTGCCTCGATGCCCACGTCGACCGTCTGTTCAACTCGGCCAAGGTCTACCGCATGGCGATTCCCTATAGCAAGGAGGAGATCCGACGGGCGATCCTGGAGACGGTGCGGGCCAACGGCCTTGAGTCGTGCTACATCCGCCCCCTGGTCTACCGTGGTTTCGAGTCCTTTAGCATCGATCCGACGCCGTGCCCGGTGGGCGTCGCTATCATCGCCATCGAGTGGGGGCGCTACCTGGGACCGGAGGCGATCGAGGAAGGCGTGGACGTGGGCGTGAGCTCCTGGCGGCGGATGGCGCCGGGCACGTTTCCGGCTGCGGCCAAGGTGGGCGGGCAGTACATCAACTCGCAGTTGATCGCCATGGAGGCCCACGAGCACGGCTACGTGGAGGGGATCGCCCTGGACGCCAACGGCTACGTGAGCGAGGGGAGCGGGGAGAACCTGTTCATGGTGAGCCGCGGCGACGTGATGACCCCGCCGCTGGCCGCCTCGATCCTGGAGGGGGTGACCCGGCGCTGCGTGGTGACCCTGGCGGAGGAGGCCGGGCATCCGGTGCGGGAGGTCTTCATCCCCCGCGAGGCGCT
Source organism: uncultured Anaerolineales bacterium (assembly GCA_964514285.1). GTDB lineage: Bacteria > Chloroflexota > Anaerolineae > B4-G1 > B4-G1 > SKLM01. Next base: position 37,568 of record CAZEQC010000010.1, read on the forward strand.
CTACATGGCCGACGAGGTCTTCTTCACCGGCACGGCGGCGGAGATCACACCGGTGCGCTCGATCGATGGTATTCCGGTTGGCCCAGGGGAGCGTGGTCCGGTGACGGAGGGTTTGCAGGAGACGTTCTTCGGTATCACCAGTGGGGCGCTTGAGGATCGCCACGGTTGGCTGACGGCTGTTCAGTAGAGGGTAGCCAAGGCCTGGTCCAGTCGCTCCTCGTGGCTTTCCAGTCTGCGGGAGCGTGGGGAGACTGCGACGGCGGCGTGGCGGCGAAGCTGACGAGGGCGTGAGGGCTGGTTTGATGGTTCGAGAAGGTGAGGTGACGGAGTTTATGGATGAGCTTCTGAGTGGCAAGGCCCTGGCTTTCATCGGCAGCGGCACGATGGCCGAGGCGATGATCCAGGTGTTGGTCAATAAGACGCTGGTCGCCCCGGCCCACATCTGTGCCAGCGGTCCGAGGGAGGAGCGGGCGGAGGAGCTGAACCGGCGCTACGACGTCGTGGGGACGACGGACAACCGAGAGGCCGCGGAGGCCGCCGACGTGGTGATGCTCTCAGTGAAGCCGCAGGTGCTGCCGACGGTGTTGAGGGAGCTGCGAGGATTGATCTTCCCGGAGGCTCTGGTGATGTCGATCGTGGCCGGCATGGGCATCGAAACCATCGCCTCCGGTCTTGATCACCAGGCGGTGGTGCGGGCTATGCCCAACACGCCGGCGCAGATCGGCCAGGGGATGACGGTTTGGACGGCGTCGGACGGCGTGAGCGAGGTGCAGCAGGCGCAGGCGCGGGCCATCTTGGAGGCCATGGGGCGTGAGCTCTACGTCGAGGACGAGGGCATGTTGGATATGGCCACGGCGGTGAGCGGCACCGGTCCCACCTACGTCTTTCTGATGATGGAAGCCCTGACCGATGCCGCCGTCCATCTCGGCTTCTCGCGTCGCGTAGCGGAGGAGTTGGTGACCCAGACGGTTCTCGGCTCGGCGAGCTTCGCCTGTCAGTCGGAACGGCATCTGGCCGAGATGCGGAACATGGTCACCTCGCCGGGCGGCACCAGCGCCGAGGCGATCTACCAGCTGGAGAAGGGAAGCCTGCGGACAGTGCTATCGAAGGCCGTTTGGGCTGCCTACCAGAAGTCGAGGCTGCTGGGGAAGTCGAATCATACACCCAGCGACCCCAACGGGTTCTCCTCGGTGGAGTAGTGCTCTTTCGCACAAAGGGCCTTGATCTTTCCCCGCTCCCAGTCACCGTCTCGGAGGCGGTTTGGCCCAGACGAGGTTCGGTAGCGGGTGTCGGTCGCCCCGAGACGGGGCTTAGAGCACCTGAGAAGTCCAGATTAGACGCGTGTTGTGACACCGGAAGAGGGCCCTCCGTGGCCAGCGTTTACAATCCGTTAAAAGTAAGGTGGGGTTGCGGCTTGACAAGCGCTGGATACGTCCTATAATGGCACGTAATCTGGCTACGGGATCAATCAGTTCATTGTGGCAAATCATTTTATGAGATCAAGAGCGTTGCGCGCTATTCTTATTCTGCCCGTTCTGCTCCTCGTCGTTATCGGGGGGCCTTGAGTCGCTGGGCATTGCGCTTCAGTCTAACGTAGCCAAAAGCCGCCCAGCGAGGCGGCTTTTTTGTTTTCTTTGACTGCCGAATCGAAAGCCTAGGGTGTGACGATGATGAGGACGACGGAGAGTCCCGATCAAACCCATAGAATGACCCACTCGGTCATCCGGCAAAGTGCTGGAACCGGACTGTTGTCCGGGCTCCTCATTGGGCTTCTACTTGTCATCGTTATTAGTGGCCTCCTGCTTAGTCAGGAGGGTCCGGAGGTTGGGATGGCACCTTAGGCAGCGCAAGAGCCGAGGAGCTAGTGAGAAAGCCGCCCAACCGGGCGGCTTTTTTGCTATCTGAGGAGAGACGCAATGGGTCTTTCGAGATTACCGTCGATCCGGTCGGGTCGAGGCACATCGCAGAGAGGTCGGGCCGCCGGGGGGCAGGTTGCTACGAAGATTGGATTAAGATGACGGACGTTATCGGCCATCGAGCACTCAAAAAGGAGGAAGAATGAGAAGGACAGGAGCAGAGATCGTCTGGGAGATGCTGAAACGAGAGAACGTCGATGTGGTCTTCGGGATTCCCGGCGGCGCCATCATGCACACCTACCATCCTCGCCGGGAGTACGGGGTCCGCCACATCCTGATGCGACATGAGCAGGCCGCGAGCCACGCCGCTGACGGCTACGCCCGGGTCTCTGGCAAGGTGGGCGTCGCTATGGCCACCTCGGGACCCGGGGCCACCAACCTGGTCACCGGCATCGCCACGGCGATGATCGATTCCACGCCCATAGTCTGCATCACGGGTCAGGTCCCCACCTCGCTGATCGGCTCCGACGCCTTTCAGGAGACGGACATCACCGGTGTCACGCTGCCGATCACCAAGCACAACTACCTGGTCACCGACGTGGCAGAGCTGGGCGGTGTGATCCACGAGGCTTTCTACGTCGCCCGCACCGGGCGGCCGGGGCCGGTCTTGATCGATCTGCCCAAGGACGTTCAGCAGGCGGAGACCGATTTCGAGCCCCCGGCCGACGGCTTGGAGCTGCCGGGCTATCAGCCCAAGAAGAAGGGCGATCCGGCGCTGGTGCAGCGGGCGGCTGAGCTGATCAATGAAGCCGAGCGGCCCGTCATCCTGGCCGGCCACGGCGTCCTTATGTCGGAGGCGATGGAGGCCCTCAAGACGTTCGTGGAGAAGACGGAGACGCCCGTCGCCCTCACGCTGCTGGGCAAGGGCGGGTTCCCGGAGTCGCACCCTCTGGCCCTGGGGATGATGGGTATGCACGGTGAGGCCTTCGTCAATCGCGCCATTCAGGAATCGGATCTTCTCCTGGCGTTCGGCATGCGCTTCGACGATCGGGTAACCGGGACGCTGGAGACCTACGCCCCTCACGCCAAGAAGGTCCACGTCGACCTCGACCCGGCCGAGCTGAACAAGATCGTCCCCGTCGACGTGCCGATTCAGGGTGACCTCCGGCGGGTGTTGAATCAGCTGCTGCCCCTGGTGGATCCGGCCGAGCGCCCAGCCTGGCTCGGGCAGATCGAGCGCTGGCAGAGCGACACGGCAGTCCGGGACGTCTTGAACCGCCCGAAGAACGGGCGTCTGTTGGCTCCGCAGGTCATCAACGCCATCTACGAAGGGACCGAGGGGAAGGCCGTGATGGTGACGGACGTGGGGCAGCACCAGATGTGGGCCGCGCAGTACTACCCGCTGGACGCCCCCCACACGCAGGTCACCTCCGGCGGTCTGGGTACGATGGGCTTCGGCCTTCCGGCGGCCATAGGCGCTCAGGTGGCGCAGCCCGACAGCGAGGTCTGGGCCATCGTCGGCGATGGCGGCTTCCAGATGACGCTGCAGGAGCTGGCCACGGCCGTCCAGGAGCGGCTGCCGATCCGCATCGCGGTCTGCAACAACGGCCACCTGGGGATGGTGCGTCAGTGGCAGGAGCTCTTCTACGACGAGCGGTACGAGGCCACCCCCCTGGTCAACCCGGATTTCGTCAAACTGGCCGAGGCCTACGGCGTGCCGGCTTGGCAGGTGACCGACCCCGGTGAGGCCCGGGATGTGGTGGCGGAAGCCAGGGCGCAGGATGGCCCGGCTCTGATCGACTTCCACGTGGCCCAGAAGGGCGAGGAGGGGAACGTCTACCCGATGGTGCCCGCCGGAGCAGCGCTACACGAGATGATACGTCGGCCCGTGGCGATGAGCGAGGCGGGCTAGAGAGGTAAGGAGGAGGATCATGGATCGGACATTGGTCGCATGGGTCGAGGACAAGCCGGGCGTCTTGAACCGCATCGCCAGCCTTTTCCGGCGGCGAGCCTTTAATATCGAGAGCTTGACGGTTGGTCACACCGAGGAGCCGGGCGTCTCGCGAATGACGATCGTCGTCGACAGCGAGCGGACCGACACCGAGAAGGTGGTGCAGAACCTCTACAAGCTGGTCAACGTGATCCGGGTCAAGGACGTCACCGATCAGCCGGCGGTGCTGCGCGATCTGGCCCTGATCAAGGTGCGGGCCAGCAACGGCCAGCGCGCCGAGGTGATGCAGATCGTGGAGACTTTCCGCGCCCGAGTCGTCGACCTGGGGTTGAAGACCCTCACCGTCGAGGTGACGGGGACGGAGGACAAGATCGACGGTCTGTTTGAGATTCTGCAGCCCTTCGGGGTGGAGGAGATGGTGCGCACGGGCCGGGTGGCGATGGTGCGCGGGAAGAACGGTGATCAGTAGTCAGTGATCAGTGTTCAGTAATCAGCGGTCAGTGAGCAGAGGGTTCTAGATAGGGAGTGGAGAGTTGTTATGGCGAAGATTGATTTTGGTGGGGTGGTGGAGGACGTGGTGACGCGGGAGGAGTTCCCGCTGGAGAAGGCGAGGCAGGTGCTCAGTGGCGAGGTGGTGACCGTGCTGGGGTATGGCGTGCAGGGCCCGGCGCAGGCGTTGAATATGAAGGAGAACGGGGTGGAGGTCATCGTCGGCGGCTCGGCGGAGCGACCCCGCTCGTGGAAGAAGGCCCAGGAGGACGGTTGGGTGCCCGGTGAGACGCTCTTCCCCTGGGAGGAGGCCGTGGAGCGGGCGACCATCGTCCAATACCTGGTGTCGGACGCCGGACAGATGGCCCTCTGGCCGACCATCGAGCCGCACCTGAGCGCGGGGGACGCCCTCTACTTCTCCCACGGCTTTGGCATCGTTTACAACGACCAGACCGGGATCGTGCCGCCGGACGACGTGGACGTGATCCTGGTGGCGCCCAAGGGCTCGGGCACCAGCGTGCGGAGGAACTTCCTGGCCGGGAGCGGCATCAACGCCAGTTACGCCGTCCACCAGGACTACACCGGCCGGGCCGAGGAGCGCGCGCTGGCGGTGGGGGTGACTATCGGCTCCGGCTATCTCTTCCCCACCACGTTCGAGAAGGAGGTCTACAGCGACCTGACGGGGGAACGGGGGGTGCTGATGGGCGCCCTGGCGGGCATGATGGAGGCCCAGTATGCCACGCTTCGCGAGCACGGCCACAGCCCCAGCGAGGCCTTCAACGAGACGGTCGAGGAGCTGACGCAGAGCCTGATCCGGCTGGTCGCCGAGAACGGGATGGATTGGATGTACGCCAACTGCAGCACCACGGCGCAGCGAGGCGCCCTCGACTGGCGGCACCGCTTCCGCGAGGCCGTCGAGCCGGTCTTCGACGACCTCTACGAGAGCGTCGTCGCCGGCGAGGAGACCCGCATCGTGCTCGAGGCCAACAGCGCGCCGGACTACAAGGAGCGGCTGGAGGAGGAGCTGCGGGAGATGCGGGAGTCGGAGATGTGGCAGGCCGGCGCGGCGGTGCGCTCGCTGCGGCCGGAGAACTGGCAGTGAAGGGTGGAAGTACGGAGTAGGAAGTAGGGAGTGGGGTAAGCAGACAGGACAGTAGGCGGACAGGCGTGACAGCGACTGACGACTTACTCCCACCGCAGGAACGGAGGAAAGCTATGCAAGGAACCAACAGCAGGGGCGCCGAGAAGGTACACGTTTTCGACACCACGCTGCGGGACGGCGAGCAGTCGCCCGGCGCGGCGCTCAACGTCGACGAGAAATTGGAGATCGCCCGCGCGCTGGAGGCCATGGGCGTGGACGTCATCGAGGCGGGATTTCCCATATCCTCGCCGGGGGACTTCGAGGCGGTGCGGCGCATCTCGCAGGAGATTCGAGCGTGCGTTGTCTGCGGGCTGACGCGGGCGAATCGGAAGGACATCGACGCCGCGGTCGAGGCGCTCAGAGAGGCCGCCCGCCCGCGTATTCACACCGGCCTCGGCGTCTCCGACGTGCACGTCAAGCACAAGCTCCGCACCACCCGGGAGAGAGCGCTGGAGATGGGCGTGGACGCCGTTCGGTACGCCCGGCGCTTTGTGGAGGATGTCCAGTACTACGCCGAGGACGCCGGCCGGGCCGATCCCGAGTACCTCTATCGGGTCCTGGAGGCCGTCATCGCCGCCGGCGCGACGGTGATCAACATCCCGGACACGACCGGCTACACGTCGCCGGACGAGTTTGGGGCGTTGATTCAGGGCATCGTCGACCACGTGCCCAACAGCGACGAGGCCATCATCTCGGTTCACTGCCACAACGATCTGGGTATGGCGACGGCGAACACGCTGGCCGGGGTGCGGCACGGCGCGCGCCAGGTGGAGGTGACGGTCAACGGCATCGGCGAGCGGGCCGGCAACACCTCAATGGAGGAGGTGGTGATGGCGCTCAAGACCCGCCGCGACGCTTTCGGCCTGGAGACGGGCATCGACACCCGGCGGATCTACCCGGTGAGCCGTATGGTGAGCCAGCTGACGGGCATCCCTGTCCAGCCCAACAAGGCGGTCGTGGGCGCCAACGCCTTCGCCCACTCATCCGGCATTCACCAGGATGGCGTGCTCAAGGAGCGGACGACGTACGAGATCATGAACCCTCAGGACGTCGGCGCCCCGGAGTCGGCCATTGTCCTCTCGGCACGGTCCGGACGGCATGGCCTGCGGCATCGCCTGGCCGAGCTGGGCTATACGCTGGACGAGGCGCAGTTTGAGAAGGTCTACCAGCGCTTCCTAGAGGTGGCCGACAAGAAGAAGACGGTCGACACCCGCGACCTGGAGGCGATTGTGGCCGATGAGGCGCAGATGTTCTTTGACGAGACCTACCACCTGGAGCAGATCCAGGTGAGCTGTGGCGACCACAGCATCCCCACGGCCACCGTGCAGGTGCGGCGGCCCGACGGGACCATCGTTCGCGACGCCAACCACGGCACCGGCCCGGTGGACGCCGTTTACCGCGCCATCAACCGCGTCATCGGTGAGCCCAATGAGCTGATCGAGTTCTCAATTCAGGCGGTCACCGAGGGGATCGACGCCGTGGGGCGGGTGACGATCCGCATCCAGGCCGAGAAGCCGGTCAACGGCGACAAGCGCCAGATCTTCAGCGGTCACGGCGCCGACACGGACATCATCGCCGCCAGCGCCAAGGCCTACATGTTCGCTCTCAATCGCTTGATCGCAGCCCGTAAGGACAGCCAGCACGCGCCGACACCATCCCTCTCCCCCGAGGGGAGAGGCTAAGCCCGACGCAGTCGGGCCGTGAGGGGGGAGTCCCCATACCAGGAGGAGAATCATGAACAAGGAAACCGATCGCAACGCACGAGCTTTCACAGAACCGCGCAGCTGGTCTGCCAAATGGTGCGGCTATGGCCTGGCCGCGGGGCGAAGCCGCCCCAAGGCCACCGCGACCGGCGGCAAGCCGTTTGCCGAACCCCGGGGTTGGTCCGCCAAATGGTGCAGCCGCGGGCTGGGCTTCCGGGCCGCCGGCTCCAGCCCCGAACGTCGAGCAGGCTGAGCATGGGACAGACCATCGCCGAGAAAATCATCGCTGCCCATCGGGTGGACGGTCAAGGCCCGAGACCCTACCTACGGCCCGGCGACTTCGTGGAGGCGTCGGTGGACGTGGTCCTCGCCAATGACATCACCGCGCCCATCGCTATCCGGGTCTTCGAGAGCCTCGGGGCCGGGAGGGAGGCATCCTCGGGCCGCGTCTTCGACCCCGAACGGGTGGTGCTGGTGGCCGACCACTTCACACCCAACAAGGACATCAAGTCGGCGGAGCAGTGCCGCGCGGTGCGCCAGTTCGCGCAGGCTCAGGGCCTCAAGCATCACTTCGACGTGGGTCGCATGGGGATCGAGCACGTGCTCCTGCCGGAGCAGGGCTTGGTGGCGCCGGGCGAGCTCGTCGTGGGGGCCGACTCCCACACCTGCACGTACGGGGCCCTGGGCGCCTTCGCCACCGGCATGGGCTCCACCGACGTCGGCGTCGCTATGGCCACGGGCCGGGTCTGGCTCCGCGTTCCGGAGACGATCCGCGTCGTCTACCGCGGCACGCTGCAGCCCTGGGTCGGCGGCAAGGACTTGATCCTGCACACCATCGGCGAGATCGGCGTTAGCGGTGCCCTCTACAAGGCCATCGAGTTCGCCGGGCCTGTGATCGATACTCTCTCTATGGCCGGGCGGTTCACTATGGCCAACATGGCCATTGAGGCCGGCGGCAAGGCGGGCCTCTTCGCCGTCGACGGGCCCACCCGAGACTACCTGGACGGTCGGGTGTCGCGCCGCTACACGGCCTTTGAGGCGGATCCGGATGCCGACTACGAAGAGACCCTGGAGGTCGACGTCAGCGAGATCGAGCCGCTGGTCGCCTTCCCGCACCTGCCGGAGAACGTACGGTCGGCGAGCGAGGCGGGGGAGGTGGGGATCGATCAGGTGGTCATCGGCTCCTGCACCAACGGGCGGCTGGAGGACCTGCGCGTCGCGGCCCAGGTCCTGCAGGGTAAGGACGTCCACGCTGGGGTGCGCTGCATCGTCATCCCGGGGACCCAGCAGGTTTATCTCGACGCGCTCCGGGAGGGGCTGGTCGAGGCCTTCGTCGAGGCCGGCGCCGTCGTCAGCACGCCGACCTGCGGGCCGTGCCTGGGTGGGCACATGGGTGTGCTGGCCGCGGGGGAGCGAGCCGTGAGCACGACCAACCGGAATTTTCGGGGGCGCATGGGCGATCCGGCCAGCGAGGTCTACCTGGCGGGCCCGGCGGTCGCCGCGGCCAGCGCCGTGGCCGGCGGGATCGCGCATCCTGATGATGTGTAGAACGTAAGGCGCAAGACGTGATGTTTGCCGCGTGTATGGAGGAGCGTATGACAGTATGTTGATTGAGGGCAAGGTCTGGATCTGCGGTGACCACGTGGACACCGATGCCATCATTCCAGCGCGTTATCTGAACGTCTCCACGGCGGAGCAGCTGGCCCTGCACTGCATGGAGGGCGTCGATCCCTCCTTCGCCCGCAGGGTGGCCGCCGGGGAGGAGTTACCCGCGGTGATCGTCGCCGGGCACAACTTCGGCTGCGGTTCCTCGCGGGAGCATGCGCCGCTGGCTATCAAAGGAGCGGGCGTCTCCTGTGTCGTGGCCAAGAGTTTCGCTCGCATCTTCTATCGTAACGCTATCAACATCGGCCTACCGATCCTGACGTGTGCTGAGGCCGTGGAGGGAACCAGGGCGGGTGATCGACTGCGCGTCGATCTACGCGCCGGCACGATTGTCAACCTGGACACGGGGCGCACATACCATACGTCACCGTTCCCGGGCTTCGTGATGGACATCATCGCGGCCGGGGGGCTGGTGGCATACACCAGGGAGCGGATGGGCTGAGGGTGGGCGAGGCTGTCGTGGCCGGACTCATCCGACGAGTGAGATAGGAGATGAGGATGAAGGAATCGAGGATAGCGCTTTACGATACGACGTTGCGAGATGGGACGCAGGGGGAGGGTATCTCCCTGTCGGTGGACGACAAACTGAAGATCACCACGCTGCTCGACCGCTTGGGCGTGCACTACGTCGAGGGGGGCTGGCCGGGCTCGAACCCCAAGGCCGTCGAGTACTTCCGGCGTGTGAAGGCTCTGGATCTGGAGCAGAGCCGGGTGGCGGCCTTCGGCAGCACGTGTCGGGTGGGCAACGCGCCAGAGGAGGATCCGAACCTTCGGGCGTTGCTGGACGCGGGCACGCCGGTGGTGACCATCGTGGGCAAGAGCTGGATGCTCCACGTGGAGGACGTGCTGCGGGCAACGGCCGAGGAGAACCTGCGCATCATCCGGGAAAGCGTGGCGCACATCAGGCGGGCTCCCCGGGAGGTGGAGGTGATCTACGATGCGGAGCACTTCTTCGACGGCTACAAGGCCGATCGCGGCTACGCCCTGGAGACGCTGCGCGCGGCCGTCGAGGGGGGCGCCGACGCGCTGGTGCTCTGCGACACCAACGGCGGCGTGATGCCGTGGGAGATTGAGAGGATCACCCGAGAGGTGAGGGCCGCCCTCCTGGCCGGCGAGGGTTCGGAAGCCGTGTCGCTGGGCATCCACGCCCACAACGACAGTGACCTGGCGGTGGCCAACAGCCTGGCGGCGGTTCGGGCCGGCGCCACCCACGTCCAGGGCACGATGAACGGCTATGGGGAGCGGTGTGGCAACGCCAACCTCTGCTCGCTGATCCCCAACCTGGCCCTGAAGATGAGGCTGGACGCCGGGGAGTTGGGCTCCGGCCGCCTGCGGCACCTGACGCGGACGGCTCGCGCCGTGGCCTCCATCGCCAACCAGGCCTCGCGGCGGGAGGCGCCCTTCGTGGGGCGGAGCGCCTTCGCCCACAAGGGGGGCATCCACGTCTCCGCCATGCGGCGAAACGCGCTCAGCTACCAGCACATAGACCCTGCCGCCGTGGGCAACCGATCTCGCGTCCTCGTCTCGGAGCTTTCAGGGCGCGGCAACCTGCGCAGCAAGGCCGAGGAGCTCGGCATCTCCCACGAGGCGCTGGAGGACCTGCCGGAGGTATTGGAGACGATCAAGCAGCTGGAGCATCGCGGCTTCAGCTTCGAGGGTGCCGAGGGATCGGTGGCTATGCTGCTCCACCGGGCCCAGCCGGGCTACGAGTCTCCCTTCAAGATGCTGGACTTCATGGTCGTGGTGGAGCATCGGGAGGGGCGCGGCCTCTTCGCCGAGGCGACCATCAAAGTCCGCGTGGGGGAGGAGGAGTTCCATATGGTCGCCGAGGGTAACGGCCCCGTTAACGCCCTGGACGCTGCCCTGCGCAAGGCGCTGGTGCCGACCTATCCGCATCTCGCCGAGTTTGACCTGGCCGACTACAAGGTGCACATTCTCGACGGGGACGAGGGAACGGCGGCGACGACCCGCGTGCTGATCGATATGCAGAACGAGACGCGCCGCTGGACCACCGTCGGGGCCTCCGCCAATATCATCGAGGCCAGCTGGCTGGCGCTGGCCGATGCAGTAGAATATGGACTGACGGCTGGAAGGAGAGACTATGCAGGCACATCTCACGACGTTGCCCGGTGACGGTATCGGCCCGGAGGTCGTTGCCGAGGGCCTCAAGCTGCTGGAGGCGGTCGCCGATCGGTTCGGCCATCGTTTTGACTTCCAGGAGGCGCTTATCGGCGGTTGTGCCATCGACGCCACGGGCGACCCGCTTCCCGAGGCGACGCTGGAGGCGTGTCGCGAGGCGGATGCGGTGCTCATGGGGGCGGTCGGCGGTCCCAAGTGGTCCGACCCGACAGCGGCGGTGCGCCCGGAGCAGGGACTGCTGGGGCTGCGCCAGGGGCTGGGGCTTTTCGCCAATCTGCGCCCCATTCGCGTCTATCCGGCCCTGGTTACCGCCTCCCCCCTGCGCCCGGAGCGACTGGCGGGGGTGGACCTGCTCGTGGTGCGGGAGCTGACCGGCGGCATCTACTTCGGACCCCGCCGAGAGGCGACCGACGATGACGCGACGGCCTACGATACCATGACCTATCAGGCCGGCGAGGTGGAGCGGATCGCGCACACGGCCTTCCGCCTGGCGCGTCAGCGGCGGGGGAAGGTCACCTCGGTGGACAAGGCCAACGTGCTGGCGGCCTCGCGCCTCTGGCGGCGGGTGGTGACGGAGGTCGCCGGGGCGTACCCCGACGTGACGCTGGAGCACGTGTTGGTCGACGCCGCGGCCATGCATCTGCTCCGCCGCCCCGCGGATTTCGACGTGATCCTCACGGCCAATATGTTCGGGGACATCCTCACCGACGAGGCGTCGATGCTGGCCGGGTCGATGGGCATGCTCCCCTCGGCCTCGCTGTCGACGGGGCGCTTTGGTGTCTACGAGCCGATCCACGGCAGCGCGCCGGACATCGCCGGCAAGGGCGTCGCCAATCCCCTGGCCGCGATTCTCAGCGTGGCCATGCTCCTGCGCCACTCCCTGGCGTTGGAGGACGAAGCTCGGGCCGTGGAGGACGCTGTCGAGGACGTCCTGGCAGACGGTCATCGGACGCCCGACATCGCCGATGCGGCCACGGAGACCGAGGCGGTGGGGACCGAGGCGATGGGGGATCTGGTGGTGGTGCGGCTGGCGGCCTAAGGGACGAAGGACGAGGGTAACGATCCACCTTGTGGCCCTTATGCTCTAGCCGGATTAGGCGGCTTTCCGCCCGTGATGCGGCGATTTCGCGCCCAAGAGCGCCGATCACGGATCTGCTGGGAGCAGCAGGTGAACAGTTACTGAGGGACAAAGGACGGTAAGCTTTCAGCAACGATAGGCTTCCGACGTCTGGCAAGCTGTTTCCATAGGGCCATCGGACCCGCCCCGGGGAGCACTTGGTGCCTTGAGAGATCACGACGAAGACTTCGGAAACCTGACAAACCAGACAATCAGTGGGTAGAATAGGAAAGGATAGTTATGATGCGCAGTGACGCAGCGAAGGAAGGCCTGGCACGGGCTCCTCACCGGAGCCTTTTTTATGCCACAGGCCTGACGCCCGAGGAGCTGGACCGGCCGTTGATCGGGGTGGTCAACGCCTACAACGAAATCGTGCCCGGTCACGTGCACCTCGATCGGATCGCGGAGGCGGTCAAGGCCGGCGTGCGGATGGCCGGCGGCACACCTCTGGCGTTCAATACCATCGGCGTCTGCGACGGCATCGCCATGGGCCATCGCGGGATGCACTTCTCGCTGCCGAGCCGCGAGCTGATCGCCGACTCGGCCGAGGTGATGGCTATGGGCCATCCTTTCGACGGCCTGGTCTTCATCCCCAACTGCGACAAGATCGTGCCAGGGATGTTGATGGCCGCCGCACGCTTGAACGTCCCCGCCGTCTTCGTCAGCGGTGGGCCTATGATGGCCGGGCGGTATCGCGGCCGAGACGTGGATCTGAAGACGGTCTTCGAGGCGGTTGGAGAGGCGCAGGTGGGGCGGGAGGGCGAGCTGGGGCCAATGGACCGGGAGCGGCTGGAGGCCCTGGAGTTGGCCGCTTGTCCTGGATGCGGCTCCTGCGCCGGGCTGTTCACGGCGAACACGATGAACTGCCTCACCGAGGCGCTGGGCATGGCCCTGCCGGGCAACGGCACGGTGCCGGCGGTCACCGGGGCGCGCCTCCGCCTGGCGAAGCGAGCCGGCATGCGGGTACTGGGCCTGGTGGAGGAGGATCTCCGCCCCCGGGAGGTGATGACGGAGGCTGCCTTCGAGAACGCCATCGCGGTGGACATGGCCATCGGCGGATCCACGAACACCGTGCTCCACCTGCCCGCCGTGGCGCACGCCGCGGGCCTCTCCCTACCCTTGGACACCTTCGACGCCATCAGCGCGCGGACGCCCTATCTGGTCAAGCTGAGCCCGTCGGGCCCGCATCACATGCAGGATCTGGACGAAGCCGGGGGCATCTCGGCGGTGATGGCGGAGCTCCACGAGGGTGGGCGGCTCCACGGCGACGCGTTGACCGTGACCGGCGCCACCGTGGCCGAGGCCCTGGAGAGGTTGTCCCGTCGCGACGACGCGGACCCAGGTGACGGCGTCGACCCAGAATCCATCATCCGACCCTTCGACGACCCGCACAGCGCCAGCGGCGGCATCGCCGTGCTGTGGGGCAACTTAGCGTCGGAGGGGGCGGTGGTGAAGGCCGGGGCGGTCAGCGCCAGGATGATGTCCCACCGTGGGCCGGCCCGGGTCTTCGACGGCGAGGAGGCGGCCATGGAGGCGATCTTTGACGGCCAGATTGAGCCGGGCGACGTGGTGGTGATCCGCTACGAGGGGCCTCAGGGCGGTCCGGGCATGCGCGAGATGCTGATGCCCACCTCGGCCTTGGCCGGGATGGGCTTGGACGAGGACGTGGCCCTTCTCACCGACGGGCGCTTCTCCGGCGCCACCCGCGGCGCCTCGGTCTGCCACGTCTCGCCGGAGGCCGCGGCGGGGGGGGGCATCGCCCTGGTGGAGGAGGGGGACGAGATTGAGCTCGACATTCCCGGCAAGCGACTGCTGCTCCACGTGCCCGAGGACGAGCTCGGCCGGCGGCGGGGGGCCTGGCGCCCTCCGGCCCCGTCGGTGCGCGAGGGCTACCTGGCGCGCTACGCGGCCCAGGTCTCCTCGGCCAGCCAGGGGGCGATCCTGAGCTAGTGCTCAGACCGGGTGCAACTTCCTCCGGGGTTTCTACGTAGAGTAAATCGAGATTTCGTCAGGCAGGATACGATCGGCCTGCACAGTGAGACCACGTCATAGAGGAGTTTGTGATGGACTACGGACGCATCCTGAGTCGCGCCTGGAGCATCATCTGGGAGCACAAGTTCTTGATTCTGCTCGGCGTCATCGTGGCGCTGGGGAGCAGCAGCGGCGGGAGCACCCCCGGGGGTAGGAACGTCGATTGGTCGGCGGGGGAGGAGGGCTTCGACTTCGAGATGCCGCCGTGGCGCCCGCCCGATCTCGGTGACGACCTCGGTGTACCGGAGGTGGTGGTGATCCTCGCCGTCCTCCTTTTCGTCAGCCTCGCGGTGATCGTCGGCATCGCTCTGTGGATCGCCTCGACCATCGCCCGAGGTGGGCTGATCGCCGGCGTCAGCACCATCGACGGCGGGGGGGCGTCGACTTTCGCCACAGCCTGGCGGGCGGGATGGGAGAGGGGGTGGCGCCTGCTGGGGATCGGCATCCTCCCGGCCATACCGGGGCTGATCCTGCTGGTCGCGGGCCTGGCGGCGGCGGGCATCTTCGCCGGCCTCTACGGTTTCGTCGGTGAGCGGGTGGCCCTCGCGCCCGGCGCCGGGCTGGGCGTCCTCTTCGCGCTGCTGGCCTGTTTCCTGGTTCCCATCGCCTTGATCTTGAATCTGCTGAGGACGTTCGCCAATCGGGCCTGCATGCTGGAGGATCTGGGCGTGATCGCCTCCTATCGGCGGGGCTTGGAGGTGTTGGTTCAGAATCTGGGGCCGGCTGTGGTTCTCTTCCTGCTCCAGATTGTGATCGGCGCCGTGATCGGCGTGGCTATGGTTCTGCCGGGCGTCGTGATGGTCCTCTGCTGCCTGCTCTGGCCCCTTTTGTTGGCCATCAAGGGGGCGATCGCGAGCTACTTCTCGACGATGTGGACGCTGGCTTGGCGTGAGTGGACGGGCCATCTTGACTAACGGCCCGTTTGCGGTATCCTTAGCCTGCAATGTTCTATGATGAGGCTAAGGTTTACGTCAAGGGAGGCGACGGGGGCGACGGGGTGGTGGCTTTCCGTCGGGAGAAGTACGTGCCCCATGGTGGCCCGGCCGGCGGGGACGGTGGGGACGGTGGGGACGTGGTGTTCTACGTCGATACCCACCGGAGCACGCTCTACCACTTCAGCAAGCGGAGCCACTTCAAGGCGGGGCGCGGTCAGCACGGCCGAGGCAGCAATCAGCGCGGCGCCTCCGGTGAGGACGTCCGGGTCGCCGTCCCGCCGGGCACGATGGTCTACGACGCCGAGACCGGCGAGCTCCTTGGGGATCTGACCGACGCAGGCGAATCGCTGACCGTGGCCCGCGGCGGCCGGGGCGGGCGGGGCAACGCCAGCTTCGCCTCCTCCACCGATCAGGCGCCCCGGACGGCGGAGCACGGGGAGCCCGGCGAGGAGCGCTGGGTGCGCCTGGAACTGAAGGTGCTGGCCGACGTGGGGCTGGTCGGCATGCCCAACGCCGGCAAGTCGACCCTTTTGGCGTCGACCACCGCGGCGCGCCCCAAGATTGCCGCCTATCCGTTCACCACCCTGCAGCCCAACCTCGGCGTGGTGTCGCTCGACCCCAAGACCGAGTTCGTCATGGCGGACATCCCCGGGTTGATCGAGGGTGCCTCTCAGGGGAAGGGGTTGGGGCACGAGTTTCTGCGCCACGTGGAGCGGACGCGGATGCTGATCCACCTTCTCGACGGGCTCTCCGAGGATCCGATGGCTGATTTCGACGCCATCAACGCCGAGCTAGAGGCCTTCAGCCAGGACCTGGCGGAGAAGCCGCAGCTGGTGGCCTTCAATAAGGTCGATATGCCCCAGGCCGAGGAGGCTTGGCCGGCGGTGCGGAAGGCGCTGGAGCGCCGGGGCCACCCGGCGATGGCTGTCTCCGCCCTGACCGGGAGGAACGCCCGTCAGCTGCTCTATCGGGCCTCCGAGATACTGGCCGAGATCCCCGAGGAGGAGGACGAGTCGGAGGAGCTCCCCGTCTTTCGCCTGGAGGACGAGGGCCGGGAGGCGGCTCGACGCTTTGCCATCGAGCGGGTCGAGGACGGCTGGCGGGTCAGCGGCGTGGACGTCGAGCGTCTCGTCTCGATGACGGTCTGGAACCTCGACGAGTCGGTGCAGCGCTTCCAGCGTCAGCTGCGACGCAGGGGCATCACGGAGGCGCTGCGTGAGGTTGGCGTGGAGCCGGGTGACACGGTCTACATCGGCGACATGGACTTCGTCTGGCAGGAATAGCCCGTCTCTGGGCTGACTCTCTCTGCTCCGATGCCAGGCCACGCGACCCGCGACCTCAGACTCGGCGTGATCGGGGGGACGTTCGATCCGCCCCACTATGGCCATCTAGTCCTGGCGGAGAACGCTGCTGTCCAGCTTGAGCTGGCCCGGGTGCTCTTCGTCCCCGCCGGGCAGCCGCCCCACAAGCCGGACCAGCCCATCACTCGGGCCCGCGATCGCGTTGCTATGGTCGAGTTCGCCGTCGCCGACAACGCCGCTTTCCGGCTCTCCCGGGTGGACGTGGAGCGCCCCGGTCCGCACTACACGGTCGATATGCTGGGCATCCTCAAGGAGACGTACCCGGGTGCGACGTTCTTCTTCCTCATCGGAGGTGACAGCCTGTCGGACTTCGTCAACTGGCGCGATCCGGCGGGCATCCTGGAGCAGGCGCAGCTCGGCGTCATGCAGCGCCCGGGCTGGGAGACCGACCTGACGTCGCTGCAGGAGGCACTGCCGGGGATTGAGGAGCGTTTGACCTGGCTGGATGCGCCGCACCTGGCGATCTCGGGGACCGATCTCCGGCGCCGCGTCGCCGAGGAGCTGCCGATCCGCTACCTGGTGCCCCCCTCCATCGAGCGCTACGTCCATGAGCATCGTCTTTATCGATCCAACGTTTCAACCCGCCAACCTGCTAACCTTCAAACGCACAATCACTAAGGAGATCCTATGATGGCTAACACCCAGTCTGGCACGTCCGCCGGCCGGCGCCCGGTCCGCATCGGCATCCTGGGCGGCAGCGGCTTCTACGCTATGGAGGGGCTGTCGAACGTCGAGGAGCGGCGCGTCAGCACCCCCTTCGGCGAGCCCTCGGACGCCATCCGCGTGGGGACCATCGACGACGTCCCCGTCGCCTTCCTGGCGCGCCACGGCCGTGGGCATCGTCTGATGCCCAGCGAGGTGAACTACCGCGCCAATATCTACGCCCTGAAGAGCCTGGGTGTGGAGCAGGTGATCGCGGTGAGCGCCTGCGGCTCGCTCCGGGAGACGTTCCACCCGGGGGAGATCGTCATTCCCGACCAGTTGTTCGATTTCACCAAGCAGCGGACCTACTCGTTCTTTGGCGACGGCCTGGTGGCTCACATCGGCACGGCCGAGCCCTTCTGTCCCCGCTTGTCGCTGGTCCTGGGGGAGGCGGTGAAGGCAGCCGGGGGGGCGGTCCATCCCCACGGGCGCTTCATCACCATCGAGGGCCCGCGCTTCAGCACCAAAGGGGAGAGCTTCACCTTCCGCTCCTGGGGCATGGACATCATCGGGATGACCACCAGCCCTGAGGCTTTCCTGGCCCGCGAGGCGGAGATGTGCTACGCCGTCATGGCGCACGTCACCGACTACGACGTCTGGCACGAGACCGAGGAAGAGGTCAGCGTGGAGGCGGTGGTGCGCATCTTGCGTCGGAACACGGCCCTGGCTCAGGAGGCTATTCGCGCCCTGGTGCCCACTCTGGCGGACATAGAGCGGGACTGCGCCTGCAGCGAGGCCCTGGCGACGGCCATCCTCACCGATCGGGACGTGATCCCGGAGGCGACGAAGGAGCGGCTGAACCTGATCGTAGACAAGTACCTGGATTAGCCCGACATGGCGGCGCCAGTCCTTCATCAGACGCAGGCCTTCGGCGGGCCGATGGTGGGAGCGGACCGCCGGGAGCGTGTTCTCTTGCTCCTGGCGGCGGCCTTCGTGATCCTCACAGCTGTCACCCTCCACGTCGCCTACCCGCCTTTCGACCTCGGCCACCTGGTTATCACCGGTTCCGTCTTCCTGATCGCCTTCGCCACGGCCCATTTGGCGCTGTGCCATCATCTGCCGGGCCGCGATCCCTTTCTGCTTCCCACCGCTGCGCTTCTAAGCGGGTGGGGGCTGCTGGTGGTGGGCCGCGTGGCGCCCAGCTTCCTGCCGCGACAGGCCACTTGGCTGCTGGTGGGGACGCTGGCCATGCTGGCCGTCGTCGAGGTGGGGCGGGACCTGCGCTGGCTACAGCGGTACCGCTATACCTGGCTGGTGGCGGGGCTGGCGCTTCTGGCCGCCACGCTGATCCTGGGGGTTAACCCCTCGGGGTCGGGCCCTCGACTCTGGCTGGGTCTCGGCGGCGCCTATTTCCAGCCGTCGGAGCCCCTCAAGTTGTTGATGGTGGTCTTCCTGGCCTCCTACCTGGCCGACAGGCGGAAGCTGCTGGTCTCGGAAGGGTGGAAGGTGGGGCCGATCCGGCTGCCCGCGCCGGCCTACGCGGGTCCGCTGGTAGTGATGTTCGGTCTGGCCGTCCTGTTACTGGCTGCGCAGCAGGATCTGGGCGCCGCCATGCTTTTCTTCCTCACTTTCCTCTCCATGCTCTACCTGGCGACGGCCCGCTGGGGTTACGTCGCTGCCGGATTGGCCCTCTTCGCCGGGGCCGGCGTGGCGGGCTACGCGCTGTCCTTGCGGCTGGCGCGGCGCGTCGATGCCTGGATCAACCCCTGGTCCGCCGCCGCCGACTGGTCCTTCCAGATCGTCCAATCTCTGCTCGCCTTCGGCGCCGGCGGCGTCCTGGGTGAGGGTCTGGGCCTGGGGCGGCCGACGTTCATCCCCGCGGTGCACACGGACTTCACCTTTGCCGCGATCGGCGAGTCCTTCGGGCTGGTCGGCCTGCTGGCCGTCATCGGCCTTTACGCCGTGCTCCTTCTGCGTGGCTTCCGGGCAGCGGCCCGCGCCGGGCGGACCTTCGAGCGCTATCTGGCCGCCGGCCTGACGGCGGGATTGATCATCCAGGCCTGGGTCATCATGGCCGCCAACGTGAAGCTGGCGCCCATCGCCGGCGTGACCCTGCCCTTCCTCTCCTATGGGGGCTCGTCGCTCCTCTCCACCTTTATCGCGCTGGGGCTGCTGCTGCGCATCTCGGGGCGGGCAAACCGGCGGGTCAACAGCTCCCCTGGCACCAGTGCCACGCGCCGGTCGATCTACCGCACGGCGGCGGCGCTGGCGGCGGCGCTGGCCCTGCTGGCCGCCTTCTGCGGCTACTGGACCGTGGTGCGGTCCGACTGGCTGGTGGCCCGGGAGGACAACCCTCGTCGGGTCGCCTACGAGCGCCGCATCGTCCGCGGGCGGGTGCTCGATCGCCACGGCGAGGCCCTGGCGAGCGTCCGGGTGGGACCGTCAGGCCTGGTCACCCGCACCTATCCCCTGCCGGAGGCGGCCCCGGTGGTGGGCTACGCCAGCCTCCGCTATGGAAGCGGCGGCGTCGAGGCCGCCTTCGACGAGGTTCTGCGGGGGGAAGCGGGACGCGGGGCTCTGGAAACCTGGTGGGCGGAGCTCCTCCACCGCGCGCCGCAGGGGCGGGACGTGCAGCTGACGTTGGACGCCGGCCTCCAGCGGCGGGCCGAGGAGGCACTGGCGGGAGGGGCCGGCGCGGCGGTCCTCCTGGAGGTCCCGACGGGGCAGGTGCTGGCCATGGGCAGCACCCCCACCTTCGACCCCGCGCGGCTGGGTGAGGCGTGGGAGCAGTTGCGGGAGGACCCCTCCGCCCCGCTGTTGAACCGGGCGACGCAGGGCCTCTACCAGCCCGGGGCCGCGCTGCAGACGGTGGTGGTCGCCGAGGCCCTCCATCGGGGTGTCATCGACGACCTGGAGGGCGACGTCGGCTCGGCTTTGACGGAGCGCATCGCCGTCGACGGTTTCGAGGTGGGCTGCAGCGTGCCCCCTGAAGGCGCCCCGACGCTGGCCCACGCCTACGCTGCCGGCTGTCCCGCGCCGATCCGCGACCTGGGTCGATGGCTGGGCGCGGATGGCCTGGCGGAGGCTGTGGCGCGGTGGCGGCTGACGGTGCCGCCTCCGCTGGGGATCCCCACCGAGTCGTCGGATTGGAGTCGCTCAGACCTCTCCTCTCGCTCCTCAGTGGAGGAGGAGGCGGTGGGGCAGGGGGCGCTGACGGTGACCCCGCTCCAGATGGCGCGGGTGGCGGCGACGGTGGCTAACGGAGGCGAGATGCCGGATCCTCGGCTGGCCCTGCGGGTGCAGGACAGCGACGGCGGCTGGCGGTCGGCCGCGGCCGAGGGGGGCGACGAGGTCGAGCGAATCCTCTCCGCCGCCGATGCCCAACGGCTCCTCGCCACCTGGCGGCGATGGGATGTTTCGGGTCACGGAGACATCTTGGGGCACGGCGGCGTCGCCGTTGCCGGCGAGGGGGCGCCCCACGCCTGGTTCCTCGGCGTGGCTCCGGCCGGTGCGGCCCCGCGCTATGCGGTGGCGGTGCTGGTGGAGCACACGGAGGAGCGCGGCCAGGCCACGGCCATCGGCCGGGAGCTGCTGGAGGCGGCGCTGGCGGTCTCCCCCTCACCTAACCTCTCCCCCGGGGGAGAGGGATAGGCTTTCACCCCTCTCGGGCCCGCTCCGCTGGGTTCAGTCTTGTCCCCAGGGGGGAGGGGGATAGGCTGGTTCTGCCTCAGATGGTTTGGTTCTCTCTCCTGAGGGAGAGGGGGTGTGGCTTTGGGGCGGCGTGAGTTCTTGGGATGGTGGGGGGGCGCGCTACGGGCCTGGCTCCCGGGATGCCAGCTCCACGTACTCCTGCTTCACCACTTCCCTCTCCACGTCGAACATGTCGAGAAGCTCGCCCATCAACTCCGCCTTCCGCTCGGCGTCGTGCGCCGACCAGGTGCGGCTCTTGATCTCCAGGAAGACTCCGGGCAGCTCTGGCTTCGTCACCCGATCGAGGTTGATGGCGAAGTCCGTCCCGCCGTAGCGGATGTGGTACCGCCGCCGGTCCTTGTGCACCTTCAACTCGTCCATCGGCTGGAAATACTCCCGGTAGAAGCGCCGGCTGTGGACCGCCGGGGCGTCGAAGCGTGACCGGGAGAGGAGGATGGAGCGGGTGAACTCCCGCTCCTTCGTCTCTCCGATCAGGGTGAGTCGGTAGACGATGTCGTCGACGTTGCTGTCCTCGTCCAGGACCTCGTCCTCGCGGTAGCGGAGGCGGCTCGTCTCCACGTCTCCGAAGAGGAAGTAGGTGTCGTACTGGTGCCGCCACGACGAGCGCACCACGGGCACCTCGTCGCTCCCCAGCACCGCCTCCATCGGGGAGGCGTCGTCGAGGTGGACCTTGACCTGGACCTCGAAGGTCTCCACGCGGTCCACGCCGCCGATGGCGACCAGCTTGCTCAGCACGCTCTCCTCGCGCTCCATCAGGAACTGGTCGATGCGGCGCGCTGTCTTGACCGCCCTTCGCTTCAGCTCCTCCGCGTCCAGCGTCAGCAGCTCCCGGTCCCGCAGCAGCCATCGGCCGTCGCAGAGGACGTGGCGCACGTCCCAGCTCTTGCCGGAGTAGACGATCAGCGAGTAGATGCTGTCCGGACGGCGATGGAACTGGGGGGTGAGATGGAGTCGATCCAGGTCCACCACGGCGACGTCCGCGCGCTTTCCTACCTCCAGGGAGCCGGTGCGGTCGGCGATGTGGAGCGCCTCGGCGCCCAGCCGGGTGGCCATGGCGAGCGCCTGGCGGGCCGGCAGGGCGGTGGGGTCCTCGGTGGCGCCTTTGGCGAGCAGCGCCGCCAGCCGCACCTCCTCGAACATGTCGAGATCGTTGTTGCTGGCCGCCCCGTCGGTCCCGATCGCGACGGGTATCCCCAGGGCCATCATCTTGGCCACCGGCGCGAAGCCGCTGGAGAGCTTCAGGTTGCTGGACGGGTTATGGGCGATGCCAGCCCTGCGGCTGCGGAGGGTGCGCAGCTCGCTCTCCTCCAGATGGACGCAGTGGTGGGCCGTCACCTTGGCCTCGAAGAGCCCCTGCCGGTCGAGCCAGGGCACGACGGCCATATCGCGCGCCTCGAGGTGCTCCTGGACCTCTTGCTCCGTCTCCGCCACGTGGATGTGGATGGGGACGTCGTGCTTCAGGGCCAGGGCCTTGCTCTGCTCCAACATCTCGGTCGTGGCGGTGTAGGCGGCGTGAGGCCCGATGGCCGGGACGATCAGCTCGTGCCCCGCCCAGCGGGCGACGAAATCGTGGGCCAGGCGGAGCCCCTCGTCGTAGCTGGCGGCGTCTGGCGTGGGGAACTTGAGGATCGACTGGGCGCAGACGGCCCGCATGCCGGCCTCGGCCGTGGCGTCGGCGACGGCCTCCTCGTAGTAGTACATGTCGCCGAAGCAGGTGACGCCGGAGCGGAGCATCTCGGCGCAGGCGATCTGAGCGCCCAGCCAGCAGAAGTCGGGCCGCACGAACTCCCGCTCCACGGGCATCATATAGCCCATCAGCCAGACGTCGAGCCGCAGGTCGTCTGCCAGCCCGCGGAGCAGCGTCATGGGGGCGTGGGTGTGCCCGTTGATCAGCCCCGGCATCACGGCGCATCCGGAGCAGTCGATCACCTCGTCGGCCGTATGCGACGCAGTCACCTCGTCGGCCGGGCCGACGACGGCGATAGCGCCGTCCTGGATGCCCACGGCGCCCGGCGAGAAGAGGTCGAAGCTCTCGTTCATAGTGAGGACATCGCCGCCGGTGAGGATCAGATCGATCTCTTTCATAGAGTGACTCCCTGAATTGCAGAAGCTGGCCGATGGGGCAGGCCCTCGGCGTCGTGATTGAGGCTTTGATTATAGCCCCAGTTCGGCGAGCGTGCAATTTGGACCTCAGAACACGGATCGCGGGAAAGCAACGGATTGAGAAGCGGTACCTATTCACCTTGTGGCTCTCATGCTCTAGCCGGATTCGCAACCCGACGATTTCGCGCCCAAGACCGCGGATCACGGATCCGCTGGGAGCAGCAGGTGAACAGTTACGAGAAGCGGTTCTATGGTAGGTCCTGGCGCCGGCTCCTTTTGCCCAGGTGTTCCATTTCCTTAAAAATCATTGCAAAGCCGCCCCTGATATGATAGAATGGGACTGACAAAGGACGACGTGGATGGTGAGGCCCTAGCCTCGAAGGAGTGATCATGCCTCGCATAACGGATCAACCCCCCGCTGCGATCGCCCAGGAGCTGGCCGAGTTAGACCTGGCCCTGGACGACGCCATTCCGGCCAAGGCCCTCGATCGCAACCTGCTCATCGCCACCTGGAACATCCGGGCCTTCGGTAACTTGACCAAGAAGTGGCAGGCCGACGAGGACGACAGCCCCAAGCGCGACTTCCACGCCCTGCATGCCATCACGCGCATCGTCTCCCGCTTCGACGTGATCGCCGTCCAGGAGGTGAGCGGCAACCTGCGGGCGCTCCGCTACATGATGGAGCTCCTCGGTCCACACTGGAGCTTCATCCTCTCCGACGTGACGCGCGGCGCGCCGGGGAACGGCGAGCGCCTGGCCTTCCTCTTCGACACCCGCCGCGTCCAGCTCTCCGGGCTGGCCTGCGAGCTGGTCGTGCCCCAGGAGGAGCTGGACCGCATCAATGCTGACGCGCTCCATCAGCAGTTCGCCCGCACGCCCTACGCGGTGAGCTTCCTCGCCGGCGGCAAGACCTTTATCCTGGTCACGCTCCACGTGATCTACGGTGAGCGGCCGGAGGAGCGTGTGCCGGAGTTGAAGGCCATCGCCGACTGGCTGGCGGGATGGGCCCGGGAGATCAACACCTGGGGCCACAACCTGATCGCCCTGGGCGACTTCAACATCGACCGCCACGGCGACGCGCTCTACGAAGCTTTCACCTCCACCGGCCTCTCGGTGCCGAAAGACCTGCAAGAGATCCCCCGTACCATCTTCAGCGACCCAGAGGACCCGACGTTCTACGATCAGATCGCCTGGTTCACCGAGAAGGAGAAAGATCGACCTGCGCTCTCCCTGGCGTACGTCAAGGGTGGCAGTTTCGAGTTCCCTGAGCATACGCTGACGGGGTTAGATCTGAGTCCCTTCGAGCTTTCGTGGCGCATCTCGGACCATTACCCGCTGTGGACCGAGTTTTGGATGCGGGAGTAGCGCCCTAAGCGATGTAGGTCGGGCGAGGCGGTCTCCGCCCCCATACCCGACGGCGTAGGCGCTTCAACAACTGAAGAAGTCCCACCTGGAGCCGCGGCGTTGGGCTGTCCTCTTCGTCTATCGCCGCGGCTGCTTATGCACGGTCTTCGCGTGCTCCCCATTTTCCCTTTGCCCATCGAGGCTTTTTACCCCGCTGCGTCGGGCTGCGCGGGGCTGCCCACGTCTTCGTCCCGGGATCCCTTCTGGCTATTACGATAGATTTGTCAATAAGTTGTAAAACTAACCCTTGACAAAACCTGTCATTTGTGATACAATTATTTTACACTTAGAGGACAAGCTTTAGACATGCGTGCTAAAAAGCACGATAGGAGAGGTGAGATGAACAAGCTAAAAGTCGTTTCGGTTTTCGCAGTTCTGGCGCTCTTGATATCGGCCTGTGCTGCATTGGCGCCTGCCCCTGAGCCAACGCCTGAGCCGACCCCGACACCGGAGCCACCGCCAACGGAGGCCCCCGCAGACATCGTGGACACGGCCATCGCGGCGGGGAGTTTTGAGACGCTGGTGACGGCGGTGCAGGCGGCGGAGCTGGAGGGCGCGCTGCGGGGCGAGGGGCCGTTCACGGTCTTCGCGCCGACGGACGAGGCCTTCGCGGCGCTGCCGGAGGGGACGGTAGAGGCGCTGCTGGAGGACCCGACAGGGGACCTGGCGCAGATCCTGCTGTACCACGTGGTGCCGGGCCGGGTGATGGCGGCGGACGTGAGCGACGGTTTGGAAGCGGAGACGCTGCAGGGGTCGACGGTGAGCTTCTCGGTGACGGATGGTGGGGTGCAGATCAACGACGCCAACATCGTGAGCACCGACATCGAGGCCTCCAACGGCGTGATCCACGTCATCGACGCAGTGATCCTGCCGGAGGCGGAGGAGAGCGAGGCGATGGAACAGGACATCGTGGACACGGCCATCGCGGCGGGGAGCTTTGAGACGCTGGTGACGGCGGTGCAGGCGGCGGAGCTGGAGGGCGCGCTGCGGGGCGAGGGGCCGTTCACGGTCTTCGCGCCGACGGACGAGGCCTTCGCGGCGCTGCCGGAGGGGACGGTAGAGGCGCTGCTGGAGGACCCGACAGGGGACCTGGCGCAGATCCTGCTGTACCACGTGGTGCCGGGCCGGGTGATGGCGGCGGACGTGAGCGACGGTTTGGAAGCGGAGACGCTGCAGGGGTCGACGGTGAGCTTCTCGGTGACGGATGGTGGGGTGCAGATCAACGACGCCAACATCGTGAGCACCGACATCGAGGCCTCCAACGGCGTGATCCACGTCATCGACGCGGTGATCCTACCGCCCGAGATGTAGAGCTCTAGCGGTAGACGTCTTTGTCGAACAGATCGGCCGTAAGCAAGCCGGTCTGTTCTCAACCTTCACCTGAACGCCTGGACCAAGAGCCCGGGCGTTCTTTTGGTATCTGGAAGAGGTAGGAGGGGGTGCGCCGGGTGCCGCTGCGCTTACGGGAACCTGCCGTACGCCTACGACCAATTGAGCGTCAGCGTCCCAAAAGGCCCCACCCGCAGCCGTAGGGTGGAGCCGGCGTCCTCCAGCTCGCTAACCTCGACCCGCTCGCCGTCGCAGAGAGCGGCGCTGGGTGCTTGATCCACGCCGTGGAGCACTATCTCGAACGCGTCACGATCCGTCCGGAAGCGTCCCTCGGCCTGGCGCCGCAGCCAGAGGCGGGTCAGCGGCGCCCCCTCCACGCTGAGGGTGAAGCGCGTCAGCCGGAAATCCCCTTCCCGGTAGGCGACCGTCTGGCCGTCGTCTTCGTATAGTACACTCTCCTTCGTCTCCCTATGGCCCGCTGCCGGGGGATAGACGTGGAGGGTGAGCGGATCGGCCGGCCGCTGGCCGACGTAGGCCATGGACGGCCCGGTGGGCACCACGGCGCCGGCCCGCGCGAAGACGGGGATCCGCTCCAGCGGCGCCTCCACCTCGATGCGCGCCGGCCCGCTCAGCCGCTGGTCGCTCCAGACGTCGTACCAGCCGCCGGCCGGGAGGTAGACCGTGCGCCGGGTGGCGCCCTCCTTCAGCACCGGCGCCACCAGCAGATGGTCCCCGCAGAGGAACTGATCGTCCAGCCCGTGGGTCGCGGGGTCGTCCTGGAAGGCCAATAGCAGAGGGCGGGCCATGGGCGTCCCCGTCTCGCTGCACTGCCACAACGCCGTGTAGAGGTAGGGGAGCAGGCGATAGCGGTGCTCGATCCAGCGCCGGTTGATGCTCAACGTCGGCTCCCCCCAGGACCACGGCTCCTGATCCGGGTCACCGAGGTGGGTGTGGGCGCGGAGGAAGGGGAGGAAGATGGCCATCTGGAGCCAGCGGGTGAAGAGTTCCGCGCCGGGGTGGCCGAGGAAGCCGCCCACGTCGGGGCCGGTGAAGGCCAGGCCGCTCAGGCCCAAATTCATGACCATCGGCATAGTCAGCCACAGCTGCTCCCAGGTGGCGGCGTTGTCCCCCGTCCAGCTCACGGCGTGCCGCTGCACACCGGCCCAGCCGGAGCGGGTGATGGCGAAGGGACGTTGGTCCGGGCGCGCCTCGGCCAGCCCCTCGGCGGTGGCGCGGGCCATCTCCATGCCGAAGACGTTGTGCGCCTCCGCGTGATCGCCGCCGCGGCCCTCCAGATCGTGGCGCGCGGCGTCCGGCAGCGTGGTCCCCTCCAGGCCGAAGACGGCGGGCTCGTTCATGTCGTTCCAGATCCCGTCGACGCCCACCGCAGCCAGTTTCCCCACCCATTCGCGCCACCAGGATCGCACCCGGGGCGCCGTGAAGTCGGGGAAGACGCTGTCGCCGGGCCAGACCGGCCCGCGGACCGACCGGCCGTTGGGGAGGGTGACGAAGACGTCCTCCTCCAGGCCGCTGCGGTAGACGGCGTAGCCGGGGTCGGCCTTGATCCCCGCGTCGAGGATCACCACCACCTTGAAGCCCTCCTGGTGGAGTTCGTCCACCAGCCCAGCGGGGTCGGGGAAGCGCTCGTCGTCCCAGGTGAAGCAGCGGTAGCCGTCCATGTAATGGATGTCGAAGTGGATGGCGTCGCAGGGCACCTCGTGCACCCGGCGGAGGTCGTCGGCCAGCCGGCGGACCCGCGCCTCGGGGTAGTAGGACCAGCGGCTCTGGTGGTAGCCCAGGGCCCAGCGGGGCGGGAGTGGCATCCGCCCTGTGAGGGCCGTGTACCGCTCAACCACGGCCCACAGCGCCGGGCCATAGATGAAGGTGTAGCAGAGCTCCCCCCCCACGGCGGCGAAGGAGGCCGTGTCCCGCTCCCTGGCCCCCAGGTCGAACCGCCCCCGGAAGGTGTTGTGGAAGAGGAGGCCGTACCCCTGCCGGCCGCCGCTGTGGAGGCCGAGCAGGAAGGGGACACAGAGGTAGAGGGGGTCCTGATCCAGCTCGTAGACCTGTGGATCGCTGTTCCAGGACTGGAGGACGCGGCCCCGCCGATCCAGGCCGCAGGCGCGCTCCCCCAGACCGTAGAAGCGCTCGTCCGGCTGGATGCGCTTCTGGCAGATGACGGGCGCCCCGGGTCCACCATCCCCATCCGGTCCGCCGGCCCAGACGCCGGCCCCCGCGGCGTCCTCGTTGATCGGCGCCCCGTCGGCGTCGAGAAACGCCAGGCGCCCCGAGGCCCGGGCGACCCGGCAGGTGAGGCGGGCCGTGCGGAGCTCCAGGCTGGCCTCCCCGTCGACCACCTCCGCCACCTCGACGTCACAGGGCGGCCAGGCGTGGTCGGGCCGGGCCACCTCGTAGGCGGGGCCGCTGGTCTCTCTTGGGGCACCTGTCGGCGCGAAGCGGACGCGGATCACGTCCGGCGCCAGGACCGTGAGGGTGTAGCGCCCCCCGGCGCAATCGACGGTCACGGTCTGGCCGTCTTGCCGGTAACCCCGCACCGCTCCGGGCCGTATGACGTCGGCCTCCTCGGCCGGGGGCAGCCGGTAGCGGCCGAGGCGCCGCCGCCACCAGAGCCTGCGCAGGTGGTACCGCACGGCGTCCCAGGTGGGGCGGAGGCCCAGCTCCTGGACGCCGCGCAGCAACAGCCTCAGGGCCTTGAGCACGGCTGTCCGACCCTCGCTCCCGTTCCTACAGGGCGTCCTCGACCCACCGGATCTCCGTGTCGGCGATGCTGCCCTCGCGCCATGCCCGACAGCGCTCCGCCAGCGCTGCGGCGTGCTCGTAGTAGTAGGGCTCGTTCCGCCGCTCCTGCTCGTAGCGCACGTAGGGGGCCAGCTTCTCCCAGGACTTGGCGATCATAGGATGCATCCAGGGCATGACCAGCTCGTTGGGTATCCATCCGGCCTGGGTCAGAAACGCTACTCGGTCCAGAGAGTTGAGGACCCGCTTGACGTGGGCCTGTCCCTCTGGGCTGAGGGTTTTCAGGCCCTCCTCCGGATCGTCGGGGAGCTCCTGGAAGACCCAGCGTCGGGCCTCGATGTTCTGGGGCGAGTTCAGCTCCTCGAACAGCCGGTCAGCCACCTCCATGTAGCGGGTGTTGGCGATCTCGGAAAGCTCGCGGTAGGCGACGAAGCCGCCGCTGAGCACGGCGGCTGCCGCCACAGCGGTCGAGAGCGCCTCGACCATGGCCCACAGGTTGGTGGAGACCCCCAGGGCCCGCAGGAGTAGCCAAACCAGGGTCAGGCCGGGGACCCAAAGGAGGAAGCCCACCACGGTGATGGCGATGAAGAGGACGAGGGTCATCAGGCCGGGCCGATCTGCTTCAATCTTCATAGTTTTTCATCTTATCTACGTTCCCTTCAGCGGGCGGTCCCGTCGAGTTCTTCTGGGTCCTCCACTACGAGGTCGCTTTGAGCAAGGACAGACTTCCGACATCTTGTAGACTGTCCAGGCCGAACGGGGTTGGAGCCCACCTCCAACCCCGTCGGACGAGCTCTGCTTCCAATCAGCCCTGGGCCGCTCGCCGTCGCCAGATCAGCGCGGCGCCCGCTGCCACGCCGACCAGGGCGAGGGCCGCCAGCGGAGCGACGCCGCGCAGCGGAGGTGCGGGCGTCGTCGTGCCGCCGACCGGCGGCGCCTGGCCGACCCCGAAGACCGTGCCGGTCAGCTCTGAGATGAGGGGCGTCGAGTCGGTGTCGTTGAGCGTGGCCTGGATGGTGCCGTTCGTCACTGTCTGCGGATCGACGTTCTGCCAGGCCGTACCGTCGTACCAGCGCATCACCTTTCCTGTGCAGTCGTCATCGGGACAGGCCAGCTCCACGACCAGTTGGCTGGGCAGGGTCCCCTCCACCTGGACGTTATAGTAGAGCGCGTCCCCCACACCGAAGCCCGGATCGGCGCCGGTCGGCTCGTTATCGTATTTCACGACGCTCAGCTCGGTGTCCGCGTCCCCCCCGGTCGCCTGGGCCGATGCCTGGGGCGTGGTCGCGCCGGCGTCGACGCCGGTGGCCACGTCGACCTGGTCCACCCCCGCTCCGGTCCAGGGGCAGTAGTCGACGGCGTCCGTGACCTCGTCACCGGTGCCATCAGCGTTCGCGTTGCAGGCGTCGCAGGTCCAACCTCCCTCGCTGGGCGGTTTGCAGTCGGTGCCGGCGACGTCGTGAAGCGGCCCGCTGTCGGCGCCCCACCAGTTGTCCTCGGCGTCCAGCGTGCCGGTCCCCTCGTTGTTGATACCGTAGGCCGCGTTGCCGACGATGTTGTTGAAGTGGACGGTGATATTAGCCGCCGAGGTCCCGGTGGTGATGTGCAGCCCGGAACGGATCCCGGTGCTGTTCACGATCTCGTTCCCCACCACCTCGATGGCGCCGTGGGTCCCCTCGTTCTCCTTGTCGCGGATGAAGATACCGTCCTCGTTCCCGTCCAGGTCGTTGTCCTCGATGGTCAGGTTGGTGACGTGCGCGTCGATGCCGTCGGAGCAGAAGACGTTGACGCCGGCGTTGGTGCCGCTGACGCTGTTCTGGCGCACGGTCACCCCGTCCAACACCGCCAGCACGGACTTGGTGTAGTCCGCGGCGAAGACCAGGATGCCGCCGATCTCCATCGGCCCGATGACCGTGTTCTCCTCGACCACTACGTTGGAGCTGGTCAGCCCGGTGCCGGGATTCGTCAGGTATGCATCGATCCTCACCCCGACGAGGATGCCGTTCAGCGCGTCGTCCTCCCCCTCCCCGAGGATGCTCTCCCCGCCCGTCACCTCGTTCTGGATGATGCTCGAGTTCTGGGTGTTGGTCAGCTCCAGGGCGTAGGCGGCGCAGTTGGCGGTCACGTTGTCTTGGATCAGCCAGTTGTCGTGGAGCGCCTGGCCCTGGTTCCAGGCCAGGACGCCGTTCCAGCCCAGGTCGTGGAAGCTGTTGTCGCGGATGGTGACGTTGTCAACCGGGTCAGGGTCCGAGGCGATAATCCCGCTGCCGACGCCGCCCTGCTTCCACTCCTCGCCCTGGGTACGGTTTCGGTAGTTGCGGATCTCGAAGCCGGCGATGGTGACGTCGGAGACGCCGCCCTCGATGGTGATGGCGCTGCCGACCAGGCCGCCGCCGTCGAGGATCGGGGGGTTGGCCCCCGGGCCTGCGGTGGCGTCCCCCGGGTCGCCCATCAGGGTCAGGCCCTTGTCGATGCTCACCTGCTCGGTGTAAGTCGCCGCCGCTACCTCGATGATGTCGCCGGCCGTGGCGGCATCGACGGCTGCCTGGATCGTCTTGTAGCAGAGTGTGTTCCCGCCGCAGGTGCCGTCGGGGTTGACATAGCGCGTCGACTGGGCGTGGGCTGGCAGGGGTCCGAAGGTCGAAGCCAGCAGCAGGGCCACGGCCAGCCAGGCGAGGGTTCGTCTGGTCTTCCTCGTGCTGATGTTCATCGTCTAGTACCTCCTCCACGTTGCGCGGTCGGTCTGGGTCTCCGTCCAGGATAGCGTCCGGCCGTGGGTCTGTTGAGGCGGTCCATGGCTGCGGCCTGAATGTCTGCCGCAGCGGCTCGGGATCCCGGGCGCTGGTTTGAGGGATTGTAGTATAGATTGGGTGGGCGTCAAGGAGGATTTGCAGCGGCTGCCCACGGAGTTTCAGGTGAGGACAGGGGGATCCCTAATGTCGCGCGGCGAGTGGTTACACCGTGTTTCTGCTTATTCGGGTCGTCGTAGTTGCTTTATGTCTTCTTCGCAGGCTGGTGTCTGTCCTAGATCCTGCTTTCCAGGTTATGGGGACACTCTCGAAATGTTGAGCCCTTCAGCCCTGTCTGTCGCTGGCTTGGTCGGGCTTTCTTCTCCTTGCTC
>CAZEQC010000011.1:0-33399 GCA_964514285.1 uncultured Anaerolineales bacterium
GCCTCCGAAGGCACGGCCGGTGTAGACCGGGTCGAGCAAGAGCCCCTCGGCCTGTGCCACCGTGTGAATGGCCTCGCGCTCCAGCTCGCCGACGACACCGTAGCCGCCGCCGAGATAATGGTCGTTCACGATGAAGTCGTCGGGCTGGAAGCTGAGGTCGAGGGACAGGTGCTCTGCGGTAGAGGTGGTCAACTGGACCAGCTTGTTCTTAAGAGTGGCCGCTTTTGGGTCGACGCTGATGCCCAAAACCTGGCCGTGGTAGCCGAACACGCGCGCGCCGAGGACGAGCCCGGCCTGGGTCCCACCGCTGGAGGTGGCGAGCACGATGCGGTCGAAGGCGATGTCGCGCTGACTACATTGGCTGAGGACCTCGCGCATCGCTGCCACGTAGCCGCTGACACCGACCGAGTTACTGCCCCCATACGGCACCACGTAGGGACGGCGACCGTTCTCCTCAAGGTCGCGGGCCACGTCGGTCAGCTGACACTGAGGCTCTTCCCCGGTCCAGACGACCTCTGCGCCCAGGAGTCGATCGAGCAGGAGGTTGCCCTGGACCTCTGATGATGCAGTGCCCCCCAGGACCAGCACGCGATCGAGCCCGAACCTGGCGGCCGCCGCCGCGGTCTGGCGGGCGTGGTTCGACTGTGCGGCGCCACAGGTGATGACGGTGTCCGCCTCGTGCTCCAGCGCGTCGGCTATGAGGAACTCCAGCTTGCGGGTCTTGTTTCCTCCGGTCGCCAGTCCGGTCTGATCGTCTCGCTTGACCCAGAGCTCCGGGCCGTCGAGCCGGGCTGTGAGGCGAGGCAGCGGTTCGATGGGGGTGGGAAGATGTGCAATGGATACGCGCGGCAGAGCGTCTGTGACCATCTCGATGCCTCCTGTTGTACTGCAGTCAGTCAGTTTCCTGTCATGGCGTCGTCAATGTATAATAACGTGGATTGCACTCGACTTACACGTTCTTGGACCCCGGTGGTGAAGGGAGAGAGATGAACAGGTTTCATCGACTTGGCCGTATGATACTCCTATTCTCGTTTTTGGCAAATGGCTTAGCTGTTGGTCACGTCGGCGCAACCGTTGAGGAACGCTCCTCTTCCGGTCGGATGGACCAGATGACGACGTCCAGCGAGGCGATTTCTTCTGGGCGCTCCATCCAGCCGTGGAGGGGGGACATGACTTCGTATAGTGAATACCAGAGAACACAACCACCGACCCCTCTGAAGCCTGACGCCCGGCGTGCTCTGGACGAGGCTGAAGATGATGAGATGATTCGCGTCATCTTGACGATGCGAGGTCCAGGGCGGGGCAGTGACGGGGACACGACAGCGTCAAACAGAGCAGCGAACACAGTTGAGGCCCGTCGGGCGCTGGTCTCCAGGCTCAAGGCGAGGGCGGAGAAGGCTCAGGCGGCGGTCCGTTCGTATCTGGAAGGAGAGAGGGCGGCGGGGCGGGTATCGTCGTATCAGTCCCTCTGGATCACGAACGCGATCGCCGTAGATGCGTCCCCAGCGGTGATCCGCGCACTGGCCCACCATCCCTCTGTCGCCAGCGTCGACCTCGATCATTGGCGTCAGTGGGTCACGGCGGAGAGGCCGGGCTCTGGAGCGCGGATTGGAGGGCTGGAGGCCGTGTCTGGACGGGGAAGCGAGGGAGGAGAGACGGCCTCACCCGCGGCGTGGAACGTCTCCCTTATCCGTGCCGATGAGGTTTGGCATACACTGCGGATCTCGGGTACTGGTGCGGTAGTGGCCGGAATGGATACCGGTGTGGACTGGTTCCATCCATCTCTGCGGAGCAACTACCGCGGTTACCACAACCAAGGCCTCTCGGATCACGCCCATAGCTGGTTCGACGCCACGGGGGCTGGGGCCCTCTATCCGGTGGACGGTCACGGCCACGGCAGCCACACGTTGGGGACCATTGTGGGCAAAGATGGGATCGGCGTCGCTCCTGGCGCGCAGTGGATCGGCGTGCGGGTTCTCAACAATCAGGGATATGGCTACGATTCTTGGATCCACGCCGGCTTCCAGTGGCTGCTGGCGCCGGGCGGAGATCCCTCCAAGGCGCCGGCGGTCGTGAACTGCTCGTGGGGCAACGAGAACGCCTATCAGACAACTTTTCAGGGTGATCTGCGAGCGATTCGAGCTGCAGGTATCCTCCCGGTGTTCTCCAACGGGAACGGAGGGCCTGATAGAGGATCGTTGAGCTCCCCGGCATCCCTGCCTGAGGCCTTTGCTGTGGGCGCCATTGACTCGTACGACAACGTCGCTCGTTTCTCGGCTCGAGGCCCCTCACCCTGGGGCGATACGCGGCCTCACGTGGTAGCACCGGGGGTGGACGTGCGATCCAGCACGCCAGGAGGGGCGTATGCATCGATGGAGGGCACGTCGATGGCGGCCCCGCACGTTTCGGGTGTGGCGGCGATGCTCCGTTCGATAAGCCCTACTCTGAGCATCACGCACACGACGTACGTGATCACCAGCACTGCCGTGCCCTTGAGCCAAGAGATCCCGAACAACGACTCGGGCTGGGGTCGGGTCGATGCCTTTGCGGCGCTGGCGGCGCTGACGCAGCCAGGCTTCATCAGCGGCAAGGTGACCAGCACGTCAGGCAGCGAGGATGAAGCTCCCCGTCCGGTGGCAGGGGCGGTGGTGACCGCCGCGTGCCGCGGCGGCGGTGGAGGCACTGCGGTCGCCTCCGACGATGGGCTCTACCGTTTGGCGATCGCCCCGGGGATCTACGACGTGAGAGCATCAGCCTTTGGTCACGAGCCTGAAGTCGCCTGGGGTATCTCGGTCATAACGGACACCACGACGACGAGTAACTTCACCCTGACGCCGAAACCGAGCGGGGATCTGCGGGTGGGAGTCGTCGATGAGGCCAGCGGAGAGCCAATAACGGCGACCGTTAAGGTGGTGGGGGCGCCTCGCGAAAGCACGGCCTATTCGCCGACCTTCCGGCTGCCGGCCGGCGACTACGTCGTGCGCGCTCGTCGTCTCGGCTATCGCGTGATGACCGCGACTGTTGCTATCACGGCTGAGGAGACGACCCGCGTCGATCTGGTTTTGCCACGTGCTCCGTCGATTCTGCTGATTGACAGCGGGGGATGGACCTACGATAGCGAGATCGCTTACTACCGACAGGCTTTGGACGATCTGCGTTACGCCTATGACGAGTGGCCCGTTCGAAATCTGGAGGAGGACGTTCCCGCGGACTCGGATCTGGTGCCCTACGATGTCGTGGTGTGGAGTGCGCCGCAAGATGCGCCAGGCATCATCGGGGCCGGAGATGCCTTGAGCCACTACCTGGAGCAGGGTGGACGGTTTTTCCTGTCGGGGCAAGACGTAGGCTTCTGGGACGGCGGCGGGGCCGGGTATGAGTGGAGCCCGTACTACCGCCGTGACTTGAAGGTTCGGTTCGTCGACGACGATGCGCCCACGAGGGTGCTGATGGGGCAGGAAGACGACATCTTCTCCGGAAGGACGATCACGATCACCGGGGCCGGCGGTGCAGACAATCAAGATCACCCGGACGTGATAGCGGTCGCCGACAGCGACGCGGCCACCCCGGTGTTGAGGTATGAAAGCGATGGGTGTGGCGGCGTGCGGGTAGGCACTTGTCTCGACTATCGGGCCCTCTATCTACCGTTTGGCTTCGAGGCCATCAACGAACGTCTTGCACGCCGAGAGGTGATGGAACGTTCCCTGGCGTGGCTCATAGGTTCACCTCCTCGCGCTGGCCTCGAGCTGCTTCCCGGAACACAACTGAGCATCAGTTCGTCAGGCTCCTCTGTCACCCACACGGTTCGCCTTCGACACCTGGGCCAGAGAGGGCGTCGCGATCACGTGAGCCTGGCGCTGGAGGGGGCGTCTTGGCCCACCGCCTTGAGCCATGCGTCGATCTCGCTGTCGCCGTGTGCGTCGGCCACGATCACGGTGAGCGTCACCGTTCCGATAACGGCGGCGCTGGATCAGCACGACACGGTGACCCTGACCGCCCGATCCTTGCTGTCGCCGACAGTGATAGCCCGTGCCAGGCTGACGTCGAAGACGCCAGCGCCGATCCTTCTGGTGGACGATGATCGATGGTATGACCAACAGGCGACGTACAGGGAAGCGATGTCGAGGGCGGGCCTGAGATATGACGTGTGGGAGACCGCCAAGGACCGAGGGGGGCATGGCCCAGGTCCCACGGAGAAAACCTTGGGACAGTATCCAGTGGTCGTCTGGTGGACGGGTTATGATTGGTACGCGCCTCTGACCCAGGTCGAGGAAGCGACTCTGGGAGCGTATCTCGACGACGGTGGAAGGCTGATGCTGTCGTCGCAGGATTTCCTCTACCATCACCACGATGAGCCGTTCGCTCAGCGATACCTAGGGGTCCTGACCTACACCGAGGACATCACCCCGACCCACGTCGAGGGTGTCACCGACGATCCGGTTGGGACCGGCTTCGGGCCTTGGCCCCTCGACTACCCGGATGGATACCAGAACTGGTCCGACGGCGTCGTGCCGGTCAACGACGTCGGGGTTTCGTTCCGGGATCAGGATCGGCACGGCGTGGCGCTCACGCGGCGCGAGGCACAGTATGCCTCGCTCTTCCTGGCGTTCCCTTTCGAGGCGCTGCCGCAGGAGGCACAGGTCTCGACCGCCCGGCAAGCGCTAGGATGGCTCTCCTGGCTGGGCCGTTCTACCTTTGAGGTGGAGCCGAGCAGCGTCGTGCCTGGCGCAGGGGTCACTTACACGCTCTCCCTGCAGAACGACGGCATGGATGCGGTGACCGCGTCGGTGTCGAACACGCTGCCCACAGGGCTGGTCATCGAGCCTGGGTCTCTACTTGGTCCTGGGCGCTACGACCCAACTGACGATCGGGTTTCCTGGAGGGGGACCGTCCGGCCGGGCCAGACGGTCCGTTTCAGCTATCGGGCTCGCGTGCTGAGTGGGACGCTTCCTCTCTCGTTGGTGAATACGGCCGAGATCCATCTTGAGGATCATCAGATCTCATTCGACCGGAGCGCGGTTCTGGGCGTCAACGCCCCGGAGCTGTCGCAGTCTGCCTTCGGGTGTGTCCCGTCGGTGGTGCGGCCGGGGAAGTCGTCGACGTGTACGATGACGCTTCACAACAGCGGGACAAAGGACGCGCAGACGGTCACGGCGATGGTCTATCCCCCAGGACAGTTCGCCGTATCGGAAGGGTCGCTGTGGACGAGCAAGGGCGGCGTGGAGACCAGGGGGCCGGCGCTGTTCTGGTCCGGCCCCTTGAGCGTGGATGGGGCAGCAACACTGCGGTTCCGGCTCGAGATGCCGTCCAGCCCTGTGTGGGAGATCCGGTACGGGGTGGCCTTCATCGACGATGGGGCAGGGGGCCTTTGGGAGAGGCCGACTTGGTTGACGGTCCAGCCCTGGACGGTCTACCTCCCGTGGGTCACGGCACGTAGGGAGGAAGCCGCCGCGCAGGGCGTCGGGGTGGGCAACGGGGTCAAGGCCTATTGGGCGACGACGAGATAATTCAGCTGGGCGTGGAGCACGGCCGGGTCGGCCCGGAGTTGGGCCAAGATGGCACGCTCGTGACCTGGCGGGACGTGGAGACGCCAGACGTCAAGGGTGGGCATGTGCTCCATCCTTATGTCGTTCATGCCGATTCCGCCGGCCTGATGGCGCCGGGAGAGAGCCGCTGCGTTCGACCCTGGGCGCAGCTCGACAAGGATCTCACCCGGCGCAAAGCGAGCGTGGGACGCTTCGGCAGACACTGCCTCCTTCTCTTGCTCGGCCCGCGTGACGCTCTCCAGACAGCGCGGGGCAGGCCCGTGAGCGCCGGCTGAAAGAGCGACGTAGGCGTCGATGCGACCGCAGCCGTAGGTCTCATCATAGCCCGACACCCCCAGGTCGAATGCATTGTCGAGGATGGCCGAGGCGACCTGGTCAGGGGTGTAGCTGGGATAACGGTCGAGGAGCAGGGCAGCGAGGCCGGAGACGTGGGGCGTCGCCATAGACGTGCCCTTGAGCCAGGCGTAGCCGTTGCCCATCATCGTGCTATAGATAGCACACGTGGGGCAGCTGGAGGTCCCGCCGGGCGCTGCTACGCTGACGTGGGATCCAGAAGCGGAGTAGCCGGGTGAGGTGTCATCCCGGGTCGTGGCTGCAACGCCCACTACCTGGTTACAGTTCGCGGGAGGGATCTCGATCCTTCCGCCGTTGTTCCCAGCGGCGGCGACGAGCAAGACACCGGCTTCGTGCGCATCATTGATCTCCCTCTGGAGGAAGAAGAACTGATCGCAGGCTATCGATTGACTCGTCTCGGGTCCGAGGCTCAAGTTGATGATCTGAGCCCCCTGTTTGACGGCGTAGTCAATAGCCAGAGCGACATCCTCGAAGGTTCCCGTTCCCGTGCTGTCCAGCACCTTCAGCGGCAGGATTGAGGCACCCCAGCCGACCCCAGCGATGCCCAGGTGGTTGTCGGTTGCGGCCGCGGCGATGCCCGCCACGTGGGTGCCGTGGCCGTGGTCGTCGTCCGGTGGTAGCGCCTCGTTGATGAAGTTCTTGCCTAGACTCGGAAGAATCTTCTCCTCTAGATCGGGATGATCGAGATCGACGCCGGTGTCTATGACGGCGATGACGATCTGCTGCCCGGTGGAGATGGCCCATCCCTCGGGGGCACTGATTGTTTCGAGAGCCCACTGTTTCGCGTAGTCATTATCGGCAGGGTACACACTCATGGTGGTGGTGGGAAAAGATCGAGCACTGACTGCCATCGGCAAATAAGAGAAAGCGGTGGGGGTTACATCGGGGTTTGGGATGGCCTGAGCAGAATCCAGCATAGATGTCAGTAGCAGACCCAGGCTCAACAAGCCCAGGGCGACGGCCATTAGCTTTCGAGAGCACATAGTGAGTTCTCTGTCCATATTTCTACCCAAGGAAGGTGGTTAGAGTCTGTTTACGCACAAGAACAGGCGCCTGGTCACCAGGCTGTGACCAGGCGCTGACACGAAGAGGGAGCTAACGCTAGGGGATGCAGAGGGTTTGGCCCAGCTGGACGTAGTTCATGTTGGCGATGCCATTGCACTGGGCGACGTGCCACATACTGACGCCGTAGTGGAGCGAGATACGATAGAGGTTCTCGCCGCCCGTCACCGTGTGGTAGTAGCGGCACGTGCAGCCATATGGATACCCCGGCCAGTAGGGGGGATAGTAGGGATGCCAAGTGCCCCACCAGTAGCCGTAGGCGTCGGGGATCGCCAGGACTTGCCATGGATAGATGACGTTGGGATTGACGATCCCGTTATACGAGGCGATGGCCATGGGCGAGACGCCATAGTGGCGGCCGATGGAGGATAGCGTCTCCCCTGGCCTGACGGTGTGATAGGCGATGATGTGCCATTCATTTGGCCTGGCGTGAGCCGATGAAGAGGCGAGGACGACCAGGAACAGGGCGATAACCGCAGCAACGAGTACCTTTCGCATAGGAGCCTCCTACGTATAAGTAGACGGTGACCAGAACGTACCCTATTCCCATTATACACGATTTTGCCATGTATTTCAATACCCACTGCAAACACGTTTACGACATCAACAGAGCATGTCCACGCTATCTATGTCGGTGGTCTGGGTCCGGCCATCCGAGATGAGCGTCGCCGTCGGCGATACCACCAGGCGAACAAGGAGAGACCGGTGACGATGAGCGCCAGCACCAGGTACGGGGCGACGACGGCCAACAACGAGGTTACGAAGGAGATGACGTCCTCGACCGTGCTCACAATAGGATTGCCGATCCCGGCAGTGGTGGCTGTGACGACGGGGCGCCCGCCGGACTTGGCAGCGTGCACCCCTCCAGCCACGACGACGCCGCAGAGAGCAGCGAGCACAGGGTGGAGGCCGATCACCTTGGTGGAAGCGGCGAAGAGCATGGCGCCAGCCGCAGGCCGGATGAAGGTGTGTATGACGTCGTTTGCTGTGTCTACAGCGGGTATCTTATCTACCAAGATCTCGATGACCATCAGTACGCCCAGGGTGCCGATCACCCACCAGCTGCTCAACGCGTCATAGGGCTCGTTGAGGGTGACGAGCGACGAGACGCGGGACAGGAGAGCGACGATGAAGAGGGGGATGTAGGCGTTGAGGCCCGCTGCTGTGGCCAGACCGAAGGCCGTAGCAAGGCTGAGGAAGGCTTGCGCCGTCACGGGGGCCTCACACGTAAGATGTGGCAGCGCCGGTGTCGCGAGCAATCTGCCCATACAAATGAGCGGCGAAGACCATCAACCAGACACCGACAGGCACCATAACCAGCCCAAGAAGGGCGGCCACCATCCACCCACAGATGGGAACCAGGCTC
Organism: uncultured Anaerolineales bacterium; assembly: GCA_964514285.1. GTDB lineage: Bacteria > Chloroflexota > Anaerolineae > B4-G1 > B4-G1 > SKLM01. The sequence continues at coordinate 8,326 of CAZEQC010000011.1, forward strand.
AAGACGCCGATGACGCCGCTCAGGACGGTGGTGATGACGAGGGCCACGGCCCAGACGAGAAGCTGGGCGATGATGATGGGCCCGATGTGGTCGAAGAGGAAGCGGAAGACCTCTCCAAAGCGCAGACAGGCGCCCAGCGTGCCGGTCTCCGCAAATCGAATCTGAAGGACGGGGGTGATAACCCAGAGCGCCAGGGCGTAAAGAAGGATGAGACACCCAAGACCCGCGCTGACGAGCCCTGCTATGCTGGTGAGGATGGTGGTTAGATCCTGGTTATCGCCTGCAGCGGCGGGGAGAATCCAGGCCAGGCTGATAGGGCAGATGAGGATGAGGAGAGGAATCGAGTAGATCAGCGTGGCTACCCAGAACAAGAGGCCGTCTACGAAGTATTCCCCCAGCCTGTCCCAGGTTGGCAAGGGGCGCTGGTTGCCTGCCTCAACGTTTCGCAGGACGGCAATGGCGTAGCCAGTGAGGACTGCCCCGCCGAACAGGGGAATGATGGAGATGACTGCGCCCACGAGGAGCTTGCCGATCCATTGATCGTCCTCAAAGGCGAACCTGATGGCTTCACCGACGTTCATTGCTGCTTCCTCCTCTACTGTATGGTCGTGTGACTTGGATCGTCACGGCGTTGTTGCACGCCTGTGAGGTCTGGGCGGATCAAGCCCAGACGATCTGGGGCTGTGTGGTCGATGACACCGGGTTCTCTTGCACCCATCTCGGGTGTAGAAGAGATCCCTGCGGTGTTGATGACTACACTATATCATCGAAACGCCGAGGATGCAACTTCTACTGCAGCTCTGGTATACCATCGAGCGTGCCGGTGAGGGTGTATCGTATTACGTCGATGAGGCCGACCTGGAGGAGGCTGAGGAGTAGGCCCATAGCGATGGGTACGAGAGCTTGGCGCCAGGTCTCGGCACTGTTGTCGCGGCCGGTGATAATCAACGCAATGACCGCGTTGACGCTGGTCAACAGCGTGAGCACGGCGGTGGCGCTAAGGATCGCCAGGGGGTAGAGTAGAAACGCCCGGCGCGAGAGCACAGTGCCCACCAGAGCAGCCTCCATCAGGAGGAGGAGCACAAGGTCACGGAAACTGCGAATGCTGGGGCGATCGTCGGGAACCCGCCATAGGCTGACGTTGAAGACGGGATAGATGAGGGCACTCATCGTCAGGCCGTTCAACGAGCCCGTGATCAAGCGGAGCGTGTTGGTGGGCTCATAGATGTGGGCGCCGCCGAGAAGAGCGAGGTAGGAGTTCAAGCCATCTCCCGCCCACAGGAGGGTGAATCCAATCAGAACAGCCAGGACGGGGAAAGGCGGCAGCGCCGAGGCCTTCCGACGTCGAAGGACAACGGCCTGTCCAAAGAGACCCATTAGAGCGCCAAGAAAGGTCCCGGTGCAGCGAGCACAAAGGGGCAGGTGAGATCCGCCAATGGCGAGGGAGTGGGACTCAATTTGGTGGCAGACAGCGTAGCCAACGAGATCGGCTTTCCTCAGGATGGGGGCGGGAGTAGCGAGGAAGACGACGATCAACGTGAGGACGAGAAGCCCTCCTGTGAGCCACGGCAGCCAGCGTTGGTTATCAGATATCATTTCGTATAGCAATTATACAACACCCAAACAGAACCAACTCATACAACCGAACTGATCGCTGCGCCTCATTGTAGTCGATGGTCACTTTGTGTCAACTACACAAACCAAGCGTCCGGCTATCTCCGATCCACCAATCGTGGTAGAATGAAAGAACGTTGCTTCAACGCCAGTCAATCTGGAGGACCTTAGTGATGAATCATAGATCGCGGTTGACCCTATCTGGTAGTATCCTCTTTCTCTTGCTCAGTGCGTTGCTCAGCGCCAGCGTAGCGGACGCTGTGCACGTCGCGCCGCTACCACCGGTGGAGGATACGGATGGGCGAGGGGGAATCTGCTTCTCCCATTACCCGGGAGATCCGGATCGGCCTTACCTGCCATTGGCAAAAAATGCGGGCTCGCGTTGGGATCGATTCGACTTCAACTGGCCAAACATTGAGAAGGACCAGGGGGAATGGCACTTTGACGGCTACGACGATCTAGTTCAGGATATGAGCAACACAGGCATCAACGTGGTCGGGATTCTGCTGTGGACACCGTCGTGGGCGGCCACAGGACGCCAGCACGCGCTGCCTCTATCACGTCCGGAGGAGAAGCCATCAGGCTGGTACGCGCCTTCCCTGCTGGCGCCGCAGGCATCTTCAGCCTCAGCGTCGTCGCCCCCACAAGGCCTCTACGAAGAGTGGCACGATTGGACGGCATCCGATGGCGACCCCATCAACTACTGGGGGCGATACGTTCACACCATCGTCTCCCGCTACAGCGATCCGACACGCTTCACCAGGCCGGTCAAGCACTGGGAGATCTGGAACGAGGTAGACGACGGAGCCTGGAATTACTTCTGGACGGGGAGCGAGGCGGACTACGCTCAACTCCTCAAAGTGGGGTATCAAGCGACGAAGGACGCCTGCCCGGACTGCACCGTCCTCTACGCAGGATTGCTCTACTGGGCAGATCAGCGCTATTTCGAGCGGGTGCTCGACATTCTGAACGACGACGCAGGTGCACCTGCCAACGACTACTACTTCGACGTGATGTCGCTGCACCTCTACAGTCGGAGTTCGACGACGTACGACGTCGTGAATGACGTACGATCTCGCGTAGAAGAGCTCACCTCTGACCATCCGATATGGCTGACGGAGACTGGCGTCCCAGTATGGGGTGACGAATCGGTAGACATCTATCGCAACAGATACGACTATGCCGCGACGCAAGACGAGGCGGCCGCCTACGTCATTCAATCGTACGCCAACGCCTGGGCCTCGGGGGTTGAACGGTACTTCTTCTTCCGCGCTAACGATCAGGATATGACGGAGTCCTTCGGTCTGATGAGGAACGACCAATCCTATCGACCGAGCTACCTGGCCTACCAGGTGGCAACGAGCCACCTCGTGACCCCCACCATGGTGACGAACTGGACCTACAACAACGGCGTGCGGCGGGTCACGCTGTGGGGCACGCCGGAAGGCAAGGTGAGCGTCTTGTGGAACGAGAGGCCGCAGGCGCAGCGCTTCCACTACGAGGCGACCCTCCCAAGGGCCACGCGGATCGATCAGCGCGGCGTCGTCCAGATCCTGGAATCCGCGGACGGCAGATACGAGATCGATCTTCCTGGAGCGACCGCCAACCTGGTGACGAATCCTGACGACTACATTATCGGGGGTGAGCCCTACCTGGTCATCGAGGAGGACACCGTGGCGCCCAGCGAGGTCGCGTTGGATCCGCTTCCCGCGACGACCTACTCCGACACGGTCGTCGTCTCCTGGAGCGCAAGCGACGCATCGGCCGGCATCTGGGGCGTCGACCTGCAGATGCGGGAGGGAGCTGGTGGCGAATGGTCAGATTGGCTCGGACTTGCGGAGACAGAGGGCACCTGGTCAGCGGCCTACGCGTCCGGCGAGGATGAGACGCTCTACTGCTTCCGCGCTCGAGCCTGGGACCGGGCAGGGAACATAGGTCCGTGGCCCGATGAAGAACGCTGCACGCGGCTCCAATTGGAACGGGAGGTGCACTTGAGCGTGGGGCCTGTCTTTGGAGATGGGAACAACAACGGCACCTGGAACTCGCCCGATGAGCAGGCCCTTGACAACGTAACGTTTCGGCTTCTCGATGAGGCTGGCTCGGACGTCCTTCCCCCAAGTTGCGGTCAAGCCTGGAGCACGACAGCGACGCTGAGGGCCGGCGCGTACACTATTCTGGTTCAGCCCGAGGACTGGCACACACCGCCGCCTGGGTGGCTGCCGAGACGCCTGTCGGTGGCGGTGACCGGTGGGGAAGCTCCTCTGTCCATCGAACATAGCCCTGTGGGCCTGCCCCCACACCGCTCCAGCAGTTACCTCCCCCTCATGGCTTGGGACAGTTGAGACTAATGAGGTTGTAGCACCAGGGTATGAGTAGACGACAGCGCGTGTTGATCGCACTCCTGGGCCTGCTCAACGTGCTGCTGCTGCTCGTTCTGGGGCGAGCGGTGGTGCGGTGGCTCATCCATCTCCCCCCAGCGGCCGCCCCGGCAGTGACGCTGGCACCGATGGCAACCGGCGAGACGGTCCAGTTTCCACCGACGTGGACGGCAACGTTGAGCCCTACGCCTCGACCGACACGAACGCCCGGGCCGACCAGCACGCCGACGAAAACGCCTCTTCCCATACCACTTTGGAAGCCGACGCCGACACCCTCGGCAGCCCTAACGTCCTCTCGAAGCAGCCCTGGGCCCTATTATGCCCCCACCCTGTCTCCCAACTGGGAACCGGCCACGCTGGATGACCTCTGGTATGGTCAAGCGCGTTGGGTCATCGAGACGGTCGACACGGGCTTACCGGCTGAAGGGTCGGACACGGTACGGTGGGGAGGAGAGTACTGGTCTTATGCGCAAGCCAGCGAGCCGACAGAGGGCATCAAGGATCGCTGCGGCAAGTCAGTGCCGTTTCCGGGCTGCGTCACCTTGTGGAAGAGCTCCGACGGCGGGCGTCAGTTCAGATTGGAGAGGCCGGTGTGCCTTTTCCCTTGTGTGAGCTGCCCCTGCTCCGACGTCGATCACGTTCAGCAGCAGCAGTACCCGCGTGTTTTCTTTGATGAAACGGGCGGCACGATGGTCTACGAGTGGGGGGCGGGCACCTTCTTGCGCCGATCTGAGGACGGCGTCCATTGGTCCGGTGAGGCCCAGATACCCGGCACGGGCATCTGGTATGACACACAGCGGCCGTGCACGGCTGCTGAACGGATCGGGCATCATCCCCATACGAGCCCTATCTACGACTGCCTGGCGGGGGCACCACCAGGGCTCTATATTGAGGGCGACACGCTCTACGTCTTCGTGGGCCTGGGACGGGCCCCAGGGCATATGGGGTGCTTCGTCGGCAACAAACACGCTGGCACAGCCGCGCTTCGACCGTGCGCCTCGAATCCTCTGTTCAGCGGAAGCCCGACCTATGGACCTGTAGGAGCAACAGGAAGCGCCGTCAACCCTCACTTCGACTTTCGCACTATCTCCTCGGCCGACGTGGTACGGGTGGGAGACCACTACTACATGACGTATGAAGGCACGAGAGGCCCCAGCAGGCGGTACGTGCGGGAGGACCAGTTCGCGCTGGGGTTAGCACGCAGCGTGGGTCCGACCATCGATGGACCGTGGGAGACGTTTCCGGGGAATCCTATGATCGTCGACGTTGGGGATCACTGGGGCATCGGACACGCCGACATCATTATCGCTGGTGAGAGGACCTACCTCTATGCCACCACAGCTCGGCATCGTCGAGGACGGTACTTGCTGGTGAGACGATGAAGGACACCCAGCCCCCGGCTCCTCAGATAGGCCGGGGGCCGAGTATGTCTTGGAATTCCGGCAGGTGCCGCTGCGCTTGCAGAAGCGTGCCCTACATAGGCACCGGTGCGGATGATCGACTTCGCCGCACATGTAGGTCGGCTTGCCATAGCCGACAGTCTTTCAACAGAGTCTTTGGGCCCGTCTTACGATGAGCTACGGCAGCGGCGGCACGTCCTGCACGATGACGGAGCGATTGGCTGCCATCTCGTCCTCCAGTACATCGTCCTCGGTGAGGAAGACATCCGGATTGCCGTGACAGCTATCACAGGAGCTGTTCTGCGGCGTGACACGCTGGATGGTATGCGGCGTTGCGTAGGCCCAGGTGGGTAAGTTGTCGAAGTTAGACAACAAGTCCTCGCCGTAGTAGGCGAAGGAGTCCCGGGCAACAGGCACGTGGCGCAGCGGCACGTACTCCCAGGGCCGCTGCGGACTCTGGCGCGGGTTGTAGCCAATCTTGAACATCATCTGCGATGGATCCACTTTGTAGAACGGTCGGCCGTCCTCGGTCTGCTGGACGTGACAATTGTAGCAGTGCTTGTAGGCCACTGAATGACAGGCCTGACAGCTCAGCTTGGCCAGATGGATCTCATCGTGCTGTTCGATGTCGTCCTCGGCGGAGACCGTGTGGCATCCAAGCTGGGTGCAGGAGGGATTCGCCTCGCCATCATATCGATGATTGAAGTCCCCCTCGGTGCCGTGCATCTCCTCCTCGGTATGACAGGCGAAGCACGACATACCCCCAGGATTGTAATGGACGTCGGCTGGATACCGCCCGCCTTCCGCCATCTCATTCTTACCTTTGTACTCATCGTTGACGCGGCTGCCGTGACAGCCGGTGCAGGTGTCGTTCATCGGGGGTTGCTTCCTCGGATTGTGACCATCCAGCAAGCCACCATCGTTCACGGCCGGACGGCTGATGTGACACTGTCCACACGAGACGTGACACTCGGTGCAGTGGTTGTCGTAGGCCACCATCAGCTGATCCCAATCCTCTTCGTCGCTCCGCTCGGAGAGGACGGTTATGTACCCCTCCAAGTCCCAGTGCAGGCTGTCCACGTGAGCCTCGGAGATATCGGCGTGACACAGCTGACACGTCTCCGAGTTGGTCGGATGCGGATCGCGCACCAGACCCTCGTGAGCGGCAGCCATATCGTCCGTCCCCCCTGTCCCGCCGTGGCAAGCGATGCATCCGAAGCGAGCGTGATAGCTAGCGAGGAATGATTCCTCGACGAAGACCTTTTCCCATGCCTCCAACGGAGGCAACTCTCCGCCTCACCCTTCGCCTTCGGAGAGCTCCTCTTCCTCCTCTGGCTCCTCGGCCAAGGCCTGGACGGCCTCCTGATCGGTGTGGCAATCGATGCACTGGCTGTCGTCGTATTTGACGTCTTCTGTGTCGGCCGTCGACGCTGGCAGGGGGAAACGAGAGGCAAGCTCAGAATCGGTGTCGACCTCTCCTTCTTCCTCAGTCGTGGAGCCAACTCTGACCGCCGGGGTCGGCGGCGGTGCACCCGGCGTGACCTCAGGACGAGCGACACACCCAGCTGCAAAAGCTGTGCCGACTACTATGGCCAGTATTGCCAGCAGACTGGTTCTCCTCATAGACCCTCCTCGGAAACGGCTAGATTGGAGCTGACGGCAAGCCTGGACCGCGATGAGCCCAGGCCTGCCACAGCGCTAAACTACCCCAAATCGTTGGGCTCAGTCTCCACCGGGTAACCGGCAGGCGAGCTGAAAGCCTCGGTGGCCAAGACCTCGGCATCGTCCGTCCAGGCCATCATACCGAACTTGAGGTTGGTGACGTCGTACCCCAAGAGGCCCAGAACCGTGGCAGCCACCTGACCCGTGTGGCCGGTGTAGCAGTAATCCACCATAGCCCTATCGGCAGGCAAACTCTGCAGGTTGTCGAGCTTCGCCACCTCACGCCAGGGGACGTTGGCGGCACCGCCCACGTGACCGATATCGTAATGCTCGCGCGATCGCACGCTGAGAATGAAGGGATCGTTCGACGCATCCCCATCGATGAGAGTCTCGTAGAGCGCGTCGGCACCGATGACGGGCTTCCACTCGGCCAAGAAGACCTGGGCGCGAGCCTGAGCGATCGCTACCGCGTCGGTCTCCCCCGTCTCCAAGGCGGGGAACTCATACGTCTCGGTCAGCTCGTTGGCCTCGGTCTCCACCGGGTAGCCAGCGGCGCCAACGAAGGGATCGGTGGCCAGCACCTCGGCGTCATCGGTCCAGCCCATCATACCAAACTTGAGGTTGATCACGTCGTAGCCCAAGACATTGAGGATGGTGGCCGCCACCTGGCCGGTATGGCCGGTGTAGCAGTAGGCCACGATCTGTCTGTCCGTAGGAAGCTTCGACAGGTTCTCTGGGTTAGCGATCTCACGCCAGGGGATGTTGTAGGCCCCGGGGATGTGACCAAGCTCATAGTGTTCTCGGGAACGGACGCTCAGGATGAAGGGATCGTTCGACTCATCACCGTCACTGAGGTTCTCGAAGAGGTCTGCGGGGCTCATGACGGGCTTCCACTCGGCCAATCGAGCAGCGATATGCTCGGCCAGAGCAACGAATTCATTGCCTGCCTCGCCTGCCTCGGCGCCAGGGAGCTCATTGACCTCAGTCTCCACCGGGTAGCCAGCCGGACCAGCAAACGGTTCGGTCGCCAGCACCTCGGCGTCATCGGTCCAACCCATCATACCAAACTTGAGGTTGGTGACGTCGTAGCCCAACAGACCCAGGACCGTGGCAGCGACCTGACCGGTGTGGCCCGTATAGCAGTAGTCTACGATCTGCCTATCCGTAGGCAGATAAGCGAGGTTATCCAGCTTCGCCACCTCGCGCCAGGGGATGTTGGCGGCACCGCCCACGTGACCGATATCGTAATGCTCGCGCGATCGCACGCTGAGAATGAAGGGATCGTTCGACGCATCCCCATCGATGAGAGTCTCGTAGAGCGCGTCGGCACCGATGACGGGCTTCCACTCGGCCAAGAAGACCTGGGCGCGAGCCTGAGCGATCGCTACCGCGTCGGTCTCCCCCGTCTCCAAGGCGGGGAACTCATACGTCTCGGTCAGCTCGTTGGCCTCGGTCTCCACCGGGTAGCCAGCGGCGCCAACGAAGGGATCGGTGGCCAGCACCTCGGCGTCATCGGTCCAGCCCATCATACCAAACTTGAGGTTGATCACGTCGTAGCCCAAGACATTGAGGATGGTGGCCGCCACCTGGCCGGTATGGCCGGTGTAGCAGTAGGCCACGATCTGTCTGTCCGTAGGAAGCTTCGACAGGTTCTCTGGGTTAGCGATCTCACGCCAGGGGATGTTGTAGGCCCCGGGGATGTGACCAAGCTCATAGTGTTCTCGGGAACGGACGCTCAGGATGAAGGGATCGTTCGACTCATCACCGTCATTGAGGTTCTCAAATAGCGCTTCGGCTGTTGTCACAGGCTTCCATTCGGCCAGCCGGGTGGTGATTTGCTCTGACAATAACCCGAGCTCATCGGCCTCCGGCTCGGGCTCGGCGGTCGGTTCCGGGGTCGGTGACGGCTCTGGCGTCGGGACCGGCTCCGCCGCGTCGGTTTCGCCCAGATCGTGACAACTGCTGCATTCGGTCGACAGTTCATAGCCAGCGAAGTGACACCCTTGGCAAGCCACGTCTTGGTGGAACCGGTAATCTTCCCAGACCGCCTGGTGATCGAAACCACCCTCGGCCGTTTGGATCTGTGACCAACCTTCACTTCCAGCGTGGCACTGTGAGCACTCCTCGCTCCCAAAGGCGTGGGGCTTGGTGTGACAATCGTTGCACGCGAAGCCGGAGATATGGCGGAAATCGGGCTTAAAGTGACACTCGAAGCAGTCTAGCTCAGCGTGTTGGCCCGTAAGATCCACCGGGTGGATCGCGAGTTCCACCCTGGACCAGAGCTCAGTTGAGACGTGGCACGTCTCGCAGTCCATAGCGTCGGAGACATCGTGAGGGCCAATGTGGCAGCCAGAACACCTCAGCCGCTCAGCTGGTACGTTCTGTTCTTGGTGGCAATCGATACAGTAACCGCCGAGGAACTCGTGCGTGCGAATCGGCTCCTCACCGTGCGCCACTGGCCCGTGGCAGTTGCTACAGCTGCAAACCTCCTCATCCTCGTGGATGCCCCACAGGATCCGGTCATGGGGCGTACGAATGTTATGCTCCGGTATCTCAACCCGCAGGTCATGGTGGCACGGTAGACAATACGCACCGGCCGCAGTGGGATGGCTGGGATTAGTGACCAGGTCCTGATGCGCCGCTTCGACGTCCTGTGTTCCTCCAGTTCCACCGTGGCAGGTGACACACCCCAGTCTAGCATGGAGGGCCATCGTGTCGGTATGTCTCTCAGGTCTGACGAGCAATCGGTCCAAAGCCTCAGCTGAGGCCCCGCTGCTTCGGAGGGATGTCTTGTCAGTGTGACACTCAGCGCAGCTGCTCGACATCGGAGCGGCGTAGGGGAGCGGGGTGGGGAACCCAGTCACCTGAGATGTTGACTCTGGCCTCGGCGCGATCGCTTCCGCTGCTGGTTCCAGGACCAGCCCGATGACGGTCAGCACCACCGTCAGCACCAGCACAATGGGAATAAGGATCCAATCTGGCCAATTGGAAGGAAGCATATCGACCTCCTACAAGAACGCGTGGATACCGCTGACGATGATCAGGTAGCGCAGGAACAAACCTGATATGATAAGGCTCACCCCTGATACCAAGCCTGTCGAGGGCTGGTGCCGTCCCCGACCCGCTGCATACACATGGCCCACGAAAGGGACCGCGAAGGCCAGAACCATGATGAAAAACCAAAACACGACGCTATGGGGACCAACTAGAATGTCGCGCGCGCTCGTTGCTGCGGCGCCACCCTCCAGGAAAGCGTGCGCCAGCAACTGCCCCACGAGCACAGCCTCACCGGTTATCAGTCCCAGATGGATAAAATGCTCGCGTCGCCCGCGCGGAGCCTGCCCGCGCGTCAGAATCGTGGCTGCCAGATCGACCGTAAGCGCCTCGCCGGTGGACAATGCAGAGATCAAGAAGAGCACAGGTAGCGTGGGCAGAGGAAGAAAAGGCAAGAGTGGGGTGGACCAGAAGGGAACAGCCGGCCCAACAGAGCTTATCAGGATCCCGGTGTACGTGGCAACGCTGAGGGCAAGGACACCGCCGACTGCCGCCACAACCCGTTTGACCCTCCTGAGGGAGATGTGCCGCAAGGCATCAAGCCGCCCAATCGTCCGTTCCTGGACATTCGGATAGACGTGCATAATCTCCAGGAGCCCATAGAGAAAGGCGACCGGGATGAACAGGGTAAGCAACCAAACCCCCCAGGTCATAACTGATGATGCATGGGTGTACATCAGTGGGATCCGCAATGGCTCACGGAGACCGGCACCTAGCTCAAAAATCAGGAGTATGACGCCGACTGCAACAAGAGGGCCGGAAGTTGTGGCGCCCACCAGAGTGACCGGGCATATATCCGGGCACCTTTCTCCTTCATATCGCCTGCCAGTCAGCTCAAAGAGCGCGGCGTAGGCAAGGGCCCCAGATCCCAGGCCGCCCAGGAACAAGTAGATCGCAGCCAGCCAACCCCATTCACCGTGCATTCCCGTACCTCGCTTTCCATACCTGCCATATGGCTGCTACCCCGATTCAGCCGGGTCATCAATGATGTAAGCCAATACGCCAGGGTCCGTGCCAAACTCGGGGCGCAAACGCTTGGCCCGGCCAGAGGCGATGAGCCTACTCACGTCGCTGTCAGGATCGTCAAGCCTCCCGAAAGTGCGCGCACCAGGAATGCAGGCTTGAACACAGGCAGGTTCACCTCCCGCCAGCACCCAGTCCAGGCACAGCCAGCACTTGTCGGCAACGCCTCGCTCTTCGTCGAACACGCGGGCATCGTAGGGGCAAGCGTACACGCAGTACTTGCAGCCCACGCATCGCTCCTCATCGATCAGCACCACACCGTCATCACGGACGTACGTGACATCCGTCGGGCAAACGGTCGCACACGGAGGATTGGCGCAGTGCTGGCACTGAACCATGAGGAACCACGTCAGGTGTTCATCTCCCTTGACCCTGCCATGGATGTAACTCTGCCCCTCAGGCAAGTCGTTCCGCAGGTTGCAGGCCTCCACGCAGGCCTTGCAGCCCGTGCACTTCGTGGTGTCTATCACGAGTGCATACTTGGCCTTAGTCGCCTCGACCAGTTGTTGGTTCTGTTCCGGTTCCGAGGACCGAGCTAGTTTGACACCAAGCCCGGTAGTCACCCCGCCAGCAAGGGCCAAACCCATGAAATGGCGCCGGGAGAAGTCCTTCTCTGTCATTTGTGCCTCCTGAAAAGCTAGCCAGCCGCCGATATTCAGGACTAAATAGTTGACGCTTATCGGACCGCCAGGAATTCTAGCACGTAATAGTTCAGATGTCAAACTCAGGATTGACCAAGCTTGCCAGAGCAGTTATTCGTGCTATAATGCACCCTTAAGAATGCCCAGACAGCCCGCTTTGCTAGATCCAGTACCCAAACTGAGCTTGTCTCGAGCGTCGTCGAAGGTCCAGGTCAAGGGATCGTTGCGGAGGAACTTCGAACCTACTACGTTCGTGTATATGGTACACCTATTGCCAATCGTGTCAAGACATGCTGACCAATAACGACATTCTGGTCCTGGGCTTGCTATTGGACCGTCCTATGCATGGCTATGAGATCAACCGGCACGTAAGCAATGAGAGCGTGCGTACCTGGTTTGACATCAGCACAGCTGCCATCTACTACTCACTCAACAAGCTGCGCCGCGAGGGTCTTGTCTCTGAGACTCACTCTGGCAGTCGTGGAGAGAAGAGCGTCTACCGCGTGACGGAAAAGGGCCGAGAGCACTTCTTCCGCGGCATGGAGAACGTCCTGGCCTCCCAAGAACCGGTTCAGTTTGAGTACGACTTGGGAATCTTCCTGCTGAATAGACTCCCACGCAAGCGAGCGTTGGGGCTTTTGAAGCAGCGAATGGCCTTTCTCCAGCAGCACCATTCCAGACTGGACCGGCTCGTAGAGAAGGAGCGTTCATCAGGAGAAACCCTGCGCGTCGCCATCCTTGAGCACGCGTCGTCGTGCACCCGGGTTGAGAGGCAGTGGCTGGGGAGCATCGTCAAGCACCTGCAGGACGAAGAGGAAGAAGGCGGCGAGTACGGTGGACTCATGCAGCTCTCGGGCAGTTTACACGAGTTCCACCTTCCCAATCTGATCAAGCTCGTAGCGTCTGGTAAGCACAGCGGTACGCTGTCGGTCACGGACGATACGCATCAGCGAACCATCTCCTTTCAAGAAGGGGATCCCGTCTGCGCAACTTCCCACCGCCCCTATGGTGAGGTTAAGGATCCCGACAAAGTTCTCAAAGACATCTACGACCTGTTCCGTTGGCAGGAAGGGGCCTTCACGCTCGATCAGCGGATGAAGCCGCACGAAGGGTGCACGGTGCTCACTATGAGCGCTCATGATCTGATCCTGGCCGGGGCCAGATGGGTCGACAACTGGTCGACGATCCAGCAAGTCATTCCCTCGGCCGAAACCGTGTTCGAGCATCGCGACGGGCCGGTAGAGGCCCGCGAACTGGACCTGACTGACGTCGAGGAGCAGGTGTATGAGGCGCTGGATGGCCTGAGAGATGTCTCGGATGTGGCCAGGCTTTGCAACCTCACGGAATTCGAGGCGAGTAAGAGCCTCTATGGCCTCTGTACCGTGGGCCTGGTTCGTCCGGGCGACCGGGGCAAGATCCGCCTGCGGCGGGTGTTCCGAGAATTCGCGGAGCTGATGTGCCGGGCAACGATCCCCTACCGGGAGTCTCCTAACGATTTCACCTGTGAACGAGAGGTCAACCAGCAATGCCAGGACCTGCCGGTGCGATTCGTGGCCAGCCGGATCGAGGATCAAACGGATCCAGCCCTGAGCACTGAGGAACTGGCTGATATCTATCGAACGTTCTTGACAACGCAGTACGGCGTCGTCAGGGAGCGATTTGGCGATGAAACCGCTGCTGAGTTACGCGAGCAAGTCAGAGAACGGATCAATCCCAGCTTGAGGGGAGCGCTGGCTGAGCACGAGTTATTGGCCTCGTCTTAACGGGCGCCCGCGCCTCCTGCTGGCGACGCGCTAGAATCGTAGACCTTCTTTCGTACTGCGGGCCGCCCCCGCGGCAGCTAGTCGCGCACGAAGGTGTCAGCACCCAGCATGGCAAAGCCTTCGCAGGCCCCTGTCGGTCCCCCGACAGGGGCCTCTTGATGCAAGGCGGGCGTTAGGGCGAGAAGAGGATCACTCTGTCACTCACCCGTTGGGCGAACCAGGCCCTCCACGTCAGCTTCCAAATCCATCAAGCTATCGTAGAGCACTTGGAGGACGTACTGAGCGTTGTGTATGTAGGCACCGGGATCCTTCGTGGCGTACTGGTAATTGTAAGCCGCCTTAAGGAGTCGCGGCGTCCACGTCGTATAGCGGTTGCCGTAGTTGGCTTCACCAGGATCAACCTCACCGTTTCCGTTCCCGTCGACGAAGAAGTAGGGGTAGGCGTGGCCGTCGTAGATAAGCGGCGTTCCGACCACCTCCTCGGCATAGGCCTGGATGGCGGGGTAGAGCAGCTGATGCATCGTCTCGATCTCGCCAGCGATACCCTCGCCTATGTCACCATCCCCGTCGAAGTCAACCTCCGTCTCTCGGATGGCACGTAGGCGGTTCTCGCCGCCAACACCATCGTGACAGACAGCGCAGGCCTCGGTGGTTACGTTCAGGCCATGCGGCTCGTGACACTCGACACACACATCGTGACTCTCTTCATGAGCGAATCTACCTACGTACGATTGACCTTCGTACTCGTAGGCTCCCTTGGCTTCGGTGCCGAACGCTGTGGCAGCCGCAGCGAAGTAATGAACATTGAGAAAACGCAAGCTTTCAGCAACGGCGTCCGGTTCTAATCCTGCCGTCGCTCTCCTCACGCTGACGGTAGATTCACGACCCTGGTGACATTGGAGGCAGACATTGGACGCCGCCTCCTCCCCGAAGCTGACCGACTCACCACTGGGGAACGTCACGCTGGCTATAGCTGGCATGCTGTAGCCTGGAACGGCGTCGTGGCACGTCCGACACTCAAAGCCGTTGGCTATCGGCTCTGAGACATTGACGCCTTCTGCCAAGTAGGTCGGCAGGCCAGTGGCCGAGTGGCACTTGGCACACGAGCCCGGGACCACGCTGTCCTCGTCCCAGTGCCGGAAGGACTCGGATGAACCATCGAAGTGCCCGATGTCGGTACGGACGAGACCTTCGACTCTGTTCGCGTCGAGATCCTCGATGGCGTCGTAGAGCAGTTCGATGTGGTACTTGCCGCCATGAGCGTAGTTGCCAGGATCCTTGATGGACGTCTGATAGTTGTAGGCAGCCTTGAGGAGGCGTGGCGTCCAAGACACATAACGATTGCCGTAGTTGGCCTCTTCATCGTCGATCTCGCCGTTGCCGTTTTTATCATTGAAGAAGTAGGGGTAGGCGGCGCTATCGTAGACGATGGGCGCCCCGGCTACATCGATAGCATAGGTCTGGATGGCCTCAAGGAGGGTCTCCTGCAAACCCTCGATCTCGTAGTAAACGCCTTCCTGAACGTCGCCGTCGCCGTCGTAATCCTCGGTGGAACCCTGCAGTCGAACGTCTCTGAGATCCTCCAAGCTGTCGGCACCAGGATGACATCCCGTACAGGTTTCCCACTCGATCTCCAGGGAGTGTGCATCGTGACACCCAAAGCAAGTGTCGAACGCTTCGACATGTGCGAACCTGGCATCGTACATCTTGCCTTCGTACTGGTAGCCACCCTGAGCGATTGTCCCGAGCCGGCTGGCGGCTGCTGCGTAGTAATGGATGTTGACGAACCCGAGGTCCTCGCTCACTGTGTCGGCATCGACCCCGGCCTCCTCGATGGCGCCGCTAACTGAGTCAGTGGAGGCACGGCCCTGATGACACTGATAGCAGCGAGCCTCAGCACCCAGCCCTGTCACCTCGACTCCGGACGGGAAAGTCACGCTGGTCATTGTCGTGGCAGCTTCGTTGTGGCAGACCATGCAGTTGATCACTGTATCGACAGCTGCAGCCTTGTCCACCACGCCGGCCTCGGTCCCGTCTATTCCAAGGAAGTCCTTGTATCCGGGAGCGCTATGACACTTGGCACAGCTCGTGGGTACCTCCGGTGGGTCCTCTTCGTCCCAGTGCCGGAAAGCCTCGGCGGCCTTGTCCGCGTGCCCCGAAGCGGCCCACAGGTCCTGAAAAGGAACCTCTGCCGCCGGTTCCGCAGCATCGGGAGTCGAGGGAGTGGGGCACTCAGGACATTCGGGGGTGGGAGGGCACGGGGTCGCAGTCGCGCCCCCACCGCAAGCGGTCAGAAAGAGACCTATGATCAGGAATGAACAGAGCGATGCCGGTTTTCCAAGGATTTCTCTCATCGCACCTCACTTTTACTCAGGTTGGCCGGCGCGGAAGAAGCTCCGCGCTGCGGAGTCCGCTCCGCCTCATGGAGCGGCTGACAAGCGCTACCTAATCTAGTGTACCATGCTCTGCTCTAGTTTACCATGCTCAGCGCCATAGATGGTTTGTCTCTGGTTGGAGAACAGGTCGGGTTTGTTTCTGACATTCGTTTGGATGCTGCTATTCCTTGGCCGGCGCGCTGATCGATGAGCCTCGGACGGCAGAGCGACGCGACGATCTCTCAGCTTGCCATTACAGAGATACGTGCTATGATCTAGGCCTGTAAGTATTCAAATATTTCGATGGAATGGCATCAGCTTATGGAAACATCGCTTCAGCGAGAGATTCAACTGCTTCATGCCGAAATCTGTCAGGCCCTGGCGGATCCCAAACGCATTGCCCTGCTCTACACATTGGATAAGAAGCGTCAATGCGTCAAGGAATTGGCCGAGGCCCTCGACGTCCCTCAGCCGACCGTGTCCTATCATCTCAAAATCCTGCGAGAACGAGGCCTGGCAGCGGCAGAACCAGATGGTACGACGGTCTACTACTCGCTGACCGATCGGCGGATTATCGAGGCGCTAGACACGCTGCGCGCAATGCTGGCCGACAACCTGGCACGGCAAGCGAAGCTGATGCGGGGAGCACAGGAACCAGATCACTCAGATTCAGAAGAAGGGGGTTAGGGTGGGGCTTACAGCCGAACAAGTAGGCTGGCTACGCCAGCGATTTGGCCAGCGGGTTAGCACTGATTTGATGGAGCGGGAGATATACAGCCACGACGTCGGCGTTATGCCACCGCTAGTGAAGCCGTTGATTGGGAAAGCCGTTGCCGATGCCGTTGTCCAGCCACAGGATGAGGATGACGTGTTGGGTTTGGTGCGATGGGCGAACGAGACGCGTGTGCCGCTGATCCCGCGAGGGAAGGCGACCTCGGGCTACGGCGGCGTCTTGCCCGTTGAGGGCGGGGTAACCGTTGACTTCTGGCAGATGAGACGGCTCCTCAGCGTCGACGTGGAGGCATTGACGGTGACGGTTGAGCCTGGCATCGTTTGGGAGGATTTAGCGGACGAGTTGGCAAAGGAAGACCTGGCCCTGCGTCTCTATCCATCCAGCGCGCCCTCTTCCACGGTTGGTGGATGGCTCGCGCAGGGCGGGTTTGGATACGGTAGCTTCGAATACGGCGCTTTTCCAGATAACGTCGTCTCGGCGCGCGTCGTGCTGCCAAGTGGAGAAGTGCAGACGTTTGAAGGGAACAACCTCGACTTGATCGCCGACGCTGAGGGGATCACGGGTATCATCACGGAGGTGACGCTCCGCCTACGCCCCGCGGAGCCGGAGCGGGTCATCGGAGCCCGCTTCGCCGAGCCCGATCAACTGGCGCAAGCGCTCCAGACCATCGTCGATCACGATCTGCCGCTCTGGTCGGTCAGCTTCATCAACCCCGAGATGGCTGCGATGAAGAACATGCGGCCGCCGAAGATGGAGCACGGAGAGCCAGTCGACGAGGCCCGTCCGGAGATTCCTGAGGGGTACACTGCTGTCTTCGTTTTCGGGGCGTCTGGTGCAGATCAGGTCGAGGAAGCGCTGGCGACAATCGTAGACCGCAGCGGGGGGGAGTTGATCGACCGGTCCCTGGCGGAGCACGAGTGGGGCGAGCGGTTCTCCATTATGCACGTGAAGCGCCTAGGCCCCTCGCTCATTCCCACGGAAGTTGTGGTGCCGCTAGGAAGGCTCGGGCAAGCGCTGAGCGACATCGAGGGCAGCATCCGCCTCCCGTTGGTGATTGAGGGAATGGTGGCTAAAGGAGAGGATGATCCCGAGGTGGTGCTGCTGGGGTTCATTCCACACGATGAACGGAGTCTGGGGTACAACCTCGCCTTTGGGCTCTCCCTATCGGCCATCAAGCAGGCTAAGAAGCACGGTGGGCGGGTTTATGGGAGCGGTCTCTACTTCGCTCACGAAGCAGAGGCCATCTTGGGCGCAGAGAGGATCGAGAAGCTGAAGGCTTTCAAGAAGGAGATCGATCCAAACAAGGTTATGAACCCTGGCAAGGTGCTGGGGAACGGCAGATTGCTGGGTTCGTTCATGCAGCTTGCTGGAGCCTTCGAACCGCTGGTCCGCAGCGTGGGCAACCTAGCCAAGATGCCCGTTGGGGAGCGGATTGAGGGTGCCGGGCGACGGGGCGTGCCCGACGAGGTAGCCTGGTATGCTTACACGTGCGCTCAGTGCGGCTACTGTGTGGATCCCTGCGACCAGTTCTATGGACGGGGTTGGGAATCCGAATCGCCGAGGGCCAAATGGTTCTTCCTCAAGGAGTATATGGCTGGTCGAGCTGAGCTGACGCAGGCGTGGGTCGACAAGTTCATCGCCTGTACCACGTGTGAGCTCTGCAACGTCGAATGCCCGCTGGAGCTGCCCAATGAGCCGAGCTGGCTCACGATGCGAGGCGAGCTGATTCACGAGCGTGAGGAGCTCACTTTCCCACCCTTCGAGATTATGCGGGCCAGCTTGAGGAAGGAGCACAACATCTGGGGCTCCTACCGCAGCGATCGAGCGGACTGGGCCGAAGCGGGTCTCGACCAGCTGCCCGAGGAGGCCGAGATATGCTACTTCCCTGGGTGCACTGCCTCCTATGTGGAACAAGATATCGCTCAGTCGACCGCGTGCTTGATGCACAAGGCAGGAGTATCGTTCACGTACCTGGGCGAGGACGAGGCGTGCTGCGGCATCCCTATGCTCATGGCCGGCCTATGGGACACGTGGGAAGAGATTATGCGCCACAACATCGAGGCTATGAAGGAACGGGGTGTGAAGACCGTCGTCACCTCGTGCCCAGCCTGCTGGCTGGTTTGGAAGGAATACTACCCCCGGTGGGCCGAGAATCTGAACATCGACTACCCCTTCGAAGCCAAGCACTATTCGGAGGTCCTGGCCGAGCGGGTTCGAACCGGTGACCTGGTCTTCGACAAACCGGTTGACATGCGCGTGACATGGCACGATTCCTGCCACATGGGCCGCGCGGGTGGCATCTACGAGCCGCCGCGGGA
This sequence comes from uncultured Anaerolineales bacterium, assembly GCA_964514285.1. GTDB lineage: Bacteria > Chloroflexota > Anaerolineae > B4-G1 > B4-G1 > SKLM01. Next base: position 27,287 of record CAZEQC010000011.1, read on the forward strand.
GCTGCTCCAGGCCATACCAGGCCTGGAGTTCGTGGAGATGGAGCACAACCGTGAGAAAGGTCATTGCTGCGGATCCGTGATGAGCCTGGTTGCCGATCCCCCGGCGGCTAGGCGGATCGGCGATGTGCGACTGCGCGAGGCGGACGACGTAGCGGCAGATGCGGTGGTCACCTCCTGTCCCTGCTGTGAAGTCCAGCTACGAGTGACGGCAGAGAAGACAGACCGCGATTTACCCATCGTTGACCTGGGCGCCATAGCGTGTGATGCAGCGGGGGTGCAGCATCCTGACTCCACGGCGTACGCACTGGAGATGTGGGCCACGTTTGAGGCCATGATCAACTTGCTCAATCCACAGCCTATGGCGGATCTTATGGTCGACATCCTCCCACAGATGGTGGATGCGATGCCCTACGGTATGGGGGGCATGATGCGCGCTATAGGTCAGATGCCCGGCGGTGGGACAGTCCTCAGGGCGATGAAACCTCTCTTTCCAACGCTCTTCCCGATGCTTATGCCGGCTATGATGCCGAAGGTGATGCCGGATATGCTGCAAGCCGTGGAAGAACGCGTCCCTATGCCGGAGCATATGAGAGAACAGATGCCGGATCTGATGCCGATGTCGATGGAGAACCTGATGCCCAAGATGCTACCGGCGATCGTGCCCTTGATCAGCGACCCCTTGATCACCTACCTACAAGAAGGTGCCTGATGATCTTTGACGGGTATCAGCTTCCCCTACGACACCTGAGGTGCAATTTCGTTGACAGCCCTCCTCAGGCGTGGTAGATTTCTTCTGATTGTGGGAGTCTATGGCAATAGGACGATAGATTGAAGAGTATGACCAATGACAGGTAAAATGAAGTATATCGTGGCAGGGTCGTTAATCGTAGCCGCGGTTGTGTACCTGATCGTAACGAGCACCGGGAGCACGGCTCACTATTTCCTCACTATAGAGGAGATCCGGGCGATGGACCAGGAGGTCACCGACCGCCGGTTCACGGTCTCGGGGGCCGTTCTGGGGGAGACCATCGATTATGACTCCTCGCAGCCGCGCCTCACCTTCACCATCGTGCAGGTGCCCGGTGATCCAAAAGAGGTACAACGGGCCGGGGGGTTGGCGAAGGTCCTTCACGACGCTGTGAACAACCCGGATGCGCCGCGGCTGACGGTGGTTTATGAGGACGTGAAGCCCGACCTGCTGCAGCACGAATCGCAGGCCATCATCCGCGGTCAGCTGGGGGAGGACGGTCGGTTCTACGCCGATGAACTACTCCTCAAGTGCCCGACTCGGTATGAGGAGGGCGTGCCCGGGCAATCTGAGGAGACCTGATGCTGGCAGATATTGGGACGATTCTGACAGGCCTGGGATTGGCCTCGGCTGTCTACGCAACCCTCGCCGTCACCTGGTCTATTCATCGTGACGACCGACGCTGGTGGGAAAGCGGCCGGAACAGCGTCGTCGCCGCTGCTGGGCTTCTTGGGCTCGCAGTGGTCGCGCTGCTAGCCGCATTTCTCGGCGATCAATTTAGCATCGAGTACGTCGCCCAGCATTCGAGTCGCAGTCTTCCTCTCTACTTGAAAGCATCGGCGGTCTGGGGAGGACAGGGTGGGTCGTTGCTGCTCTGGGCCTTCCTGCAAGCTCTGTTTGGTGCACTGGTCCTGGCACGGCCCTCAGAAGAGACTGAACCGCTTGTCCGTTGGGCCACGGTCTTCCTCAGCGTCATCACGTCTTTCTTCGCAGCCGTGACCCTGTTTCTCTCTAACCCGTTCAGCCTCTCTGCGGCGGTGCCAGCCGACGGGCAGGGGCTGAACCCTCTGCTACGCCATCCGGGGATGATCTTCCACCCACCGGCTATGTACCTGGGGTACGTGGGATTGGCCGTGCCATTCGCCCTGAGTCTGGCAGGCCTGATTGTGCGTCGGCCCAAGACGTGGGCAGCGGCCGCGCGCTCCTGGGCGCTCGCCGCCTGGTTGTTTCTGGGGCTGGGTCTTCTTCTGGGAATGCGCTGGGCCTACGACGTGCTGGGATGGGGCGGATACTGGGGATGGGACCCCGTGGAGAACGCGGGCTTGATGCCCTGGCTCACGGCGACAGCGATGCTCCACGCCCTGATAATGCAGGATCAGCGTCGAGGCTTCCGCTGGTGGTCGATGATCCTCACGATGATATCCTTCCTGCTGGTCCTCTTTGGGACCTTCACCACCAGAAGCGGGTTGATTCAATCCGTGCACGCTTTCGCTCGCTCTCCCCTGGGCCCCTACTTCCTGGCTGCTATGGGCGTGACGCTGATGGGATCCCTGGCACTTCTTTACAGTCGGCGCCGGCTTCTAAGCGTGCCCAGCAGCTCGGACGACCTTCTCTCGCGGGAAGGGATGTTCACCTTGACGTTGATACTCTTTCTTACCATAACCGGGTCGGTTCTGATCGGCAGCGTCATGCCGACGCTCACCGAGGCATTGACCGACCAGCGGTTTGAGGCCGGACCGGCCTGGTTCGACCGAGTCACTGGCCCCCAGTTTGGGGTGCTGGTGCTGGTTATGGGTGTCTGCCCGCTCTTGGGACGCGCCGCTAGCGCCATTCGGCGGCTGCGGCGTGACGGACTGCCCACGCTGGTTGGAGGCGTGCTTGTCACGCTTGCTGGGGCGCTGTGCGGATTCACACGCCCCTTCTCCCTAGTCGGGTTTGCCCTTGTAGGCCTGGCCGGTGGGACGGCCTTGGGAGAGATCGGTCGAGGCATCCACCGTCGAACGCAACGGGGTGAAGGCCTGTTTCAGGCCTCGTGGCGCGTGTTTGGTCGCAACCGGCGACGGTACGGCGGCTACCTAGTTCATCTCGGCGTAATCCTGATGGCGGTCGGTGTGATCGGAACACGGTTCTATCCATTTGAGACCGAAGCCGTGCTGAGGTCAGGCCAATCGGTCGAGGTACAGGACTACACGTTGACCTTTGAAACCCTCGAGCGCGACGCTGACCAAGATCGTAGAACCTCCCAGGCCGTGCTCGCCGTCTATCGCAACGGTACCTATCTGCGGACGCTGCGTCCCAGTCTGGACGAGTATACGGCCCTCCATCAGACGGTGACCGTGCCAGCGGTGAGGACGGGCCTCCGGGAAGATCTCTATCTCGTGCTGGCCGGCTGGTCGGAGGACGGCTCACAGGTGACGCTGAAGGTGATGATCAACCCGCTGGCCTCATTCCTTTGGCTGGGCGGCTTGGTCTTTATGGTAGGTGGGGCCGTCGCTCTCTGGCCGGAGGCCAGAGCTGCAGACCTACCAGCGCTTGAGGCTCGACGGAGAAAAGCCTGGAGCACGGCTGGATTGGTCGTCGGACTGGCCCTACTCGCGGTTGCCGCGTGGGCTATGTGGGGAAGCACACAAGGGACGGCCGCGTCTGCCAATCTCTCTGGGCAGACCAGACGCACACCGGCGGCCCAATCGAGCGGGAGGCCGCGCGTCGGTCAGCCAGCTCCCGACATCAACGTCGATCTGCTCGACGGCTCGACGTTCCGTCTGTCGGACCTGGACGGTCAGGTAGCGGTGATCAACTTCTGGTCGCCTGACTGCCAACCGTGCCGAGATGAACTCCCCGACCTGCAGGCGGTATGGGAGACCTACCGGACAAGAAACGTGGCCTTCATCGGCATAGGCCTGCCTACTATGGAGACGGAGATCCAAGAAGCGATTTCCGAATTCGATTTGACCTACCCTATGGCCCTGGACACAGTCGCCCCCATTGAGTACGGTATCACGGGCGTGCCCGAGACGTTCTTGGTGGAGCCGGGGGGCGATGTCGCCTACGTCCACATCGGGCCGGTAAGCGCGGAGCGACTCCAAGAAGATCTTGACACCTTGTTGGCCGAGTGAGGATTTGATCATGAGTATTGGTTCAGTATTGGTTGGCCTGGCGGTGCTGGCGGTCGTGGCGGCCTACCTGGCAAGACCATTTCGCCCCACTGCCGGCGCAGGCGTCGATCGGACCATCGAAGCCTGGGTTGCGCAAGTGCAATCTGAGGAGAGGGAGCACACGGCGTCCGATGACGTGGAGAGGTATGGAAAACCAGCCAGAGAAGGGATGAGACCGCGAGCCATCAACTACTGCCCCCGGTGTGGTCGAGCAGTCGATGAAGATGACGTGTTCTGCTCTGGATGTGGTACACGATTGCGGGGTGAGGCGACGTGAACGCTCTGAGGCGAGTGGTTGATCTTAGGAAGCGTGGCATCAGATCGGCGATGCTCCTAATGCTGATGCTGGTTGTCGGCCTTCCTGCAGCCTGGGGCCAGACCCCTCAGGTACACGCGCAAGGCCCTACAGTCTCCGGTGAGATCAGGAACGGCACGCCAGGGGGAACCGTGCCCAACGACCTAGCGGTCACGTTGCACATCTTCTCTGAGATGGAGGAGACCAACACCTACACGACAACGGTAACGGGAGGGACGTCGTTTCGCTTCGACAATGTCTCCCTTGAGGAGGGGGACACTGCCGTGGCACGGGTAGTGTACGACAACGTGACCTACGTCTCTGAGTTCGCCGCCATCGAAGAGGGAGAGAGGGACGTGTCGCTTCCTGTGACAGTCTATGAGACGACCACAGATCCAGCGAACATTGCTCTCTTCCAGCTTCACCTGTTCGTGAACAGAGTGAGCGAACAGATCCAGCTTGGCGTCTACGCCGTGATAGGCAACACAGGGAACCGCACCTACGTTGGGTCGCAGGCCCCAGCCTCAGACGGCACAACAGAATCGGCTCGGACAACGTGGTCGGCGAAGCTGCCCGACGGCGCTCAGAACCTGCAGTTCGAAGGCGCTGAGTTGGGAGGACGGTTTGTCTTGCTGGAGGACGGTTTTGCGGACACACGGCCCATCCCGCCAGGCAACGCAGGCGTCGAGACATCTTTCACTTACGAGTTGCCCTTCCAGGAAGGGGTCGAGGTCAGGCAATCCTTCGATGTCCCCATACGCGCTGCCGTCCTGGTACTGCCGGAGGGTGACTGGGCCCTGGAGGGGGCGAACATCTCTTCTCAAGGCGCGCTGGAGACGCAGATGGGCACGGCGCTATCGTACTCAGCTGGTCCCTTAGACGCTGACGAACCGCTAGCGTTCACTCTCGTTCCCAAGACGCCTGAGCCCTCGCGTCAATCGGATGGATCAGCAGCGCCCACAGGGAGTGGTCTGATGCTTGGGCTGGGAGCCCTCGTCGCGGCTGGTGTGGCAATTACCTTGATGTGGCGTTCACCAACGCCTGGCCGCCCCATACCGGCCAAGGTGCAATCTGAAATCGAGGCCATCGCCGCCCTGGACCGGGGTTTTGAGAACGGGGAGCTGTCTGAGGCTGTATACCGTAGAAAGCGCAGCCGGCTCAAGGAACACGTGCGTGAACACGTGCTCACGCACGTGTATGATACAGTCTCGGACCAGGATCAGTGATTGAGACCCGGGGGCTGACCAAGCGTTTCGGGCCGCGCAGTGCCTTGGACGGTCTCGACTTGTCGGTCGGCGACGGTGAGTTCGTCGCCTTGGTGGGACCCAATGGCGCCGGCAAGACAACGCTGATGCGTATTCTGGCCACCCTCAGTCGTCCGACCTCCGGAACTGTACGAATCGCGGGTTGGGATGTTCTTACAGAAGGAGAGAGAGCACGGAGACAGATCGGTTTCTTGTCACATCGTACTCTTCTGTACAACGACCTGAGCGCCGAGCAGAACCTGCGTTTCTATGCCAGTATGTACGACATGGATCGAGAATCACCTCGCATAGGGGTTCTGATCGGCCAGGTGGGCCTAGAAGCACGGCGAACCGACCTGGTCCAGACGTTCTCGCGGGGCATGAAGCAGCGGCTCGCAGTCGCCAGAGCCATGCTCCATCGGCCAAACCTTCTCCTTCTGGATGAGCCCTACACAGGCCTTGACCCACAGGCCGTGGAGACGTTGAGAGAGCTTCTGGTCGACCTCGCTGACGAAGGTTGCACGATCGTCTTGACGACGCACCGACTCACCCGGGCGCTATCCACCGGAGAGCGTGTGTTGGTACTCCATCGGGGGCGGATCGTCTACGATCAGCCGCGTCAGGCGGTGGTGCCAGAGACGTTCCTGGACACCTACCGGGCCATCACTGGC
>CAZEQC010000011.1:33499-65261 GCA_964514285.1 uncultured Anaerolineales bacterium
GCGGGCATTGAGCTTCTTTCGCAAGGTGCTGGCAATTGTGGAGAAGGACATCGCTGCTGAACTCCACACGAAAGAAGTGGTCAGCGCCATGCTGGTCTTCTCAGCTCTGGCTTCGCTGATTTTCAGCTTTGCCCTGGATCTGCGTGGGGATATGGCAGAGGCAGCAGCACCTGGGGTGCTGTGGACGACCATCGCCTTCGCAGGAACGCTGGGATTAAGTCGATCGATGGCCCGAGAGGAACAGACGGGGTGTATCGATGGACTTCTACTGGCGCCGGTGGACCGGACAGCTATCTTCGTGGGCAAGACAGTGGGGAACGTCATCTTTATGGCCATCGTGGAGATCTTCTTGCTACCTCTCTTCTCTGTGTTTTTCGACGTCACTCTGCTACGCCCGCAGGTGCTTCTAGTGCTGAGCTTAGGGACCCTGGGATATGCCACAGTAGGTACACTGTTGGCCACGATCGCTGTCAACACCCGCGCTCGGGAGGTGATGCTTCCTGTGTTGTTGCTTCCCCTGGCTGTTCCCGTGCTGATCGGTGCTGTGCAAGCCACCAGCGGGCTGCTTGAGGGAGCCACACTGAACGAAGTGAGTGGCTGGATCCAGATTCTGGTTGTCTACGATCTGGTCATTATGGCTGTCTCGCTTCTGACCTTTGACTACGTGGTCCAAGAATAGGAGATGACGCAATATGATAGAAAAGACCACAAAAGAGCCGACGGCGAGGAAGCCAACGCGGGATCTGCTTGGGCTTCTCCTCGCGGGAACCAGCTGGGTGCTGATCATCGTGGCCCTGGGCATGGCCCTGTTCTACGCCCCACGGGAGCTTACGATGGGGAACGTTCAGCGGATCTTCTACTTCCACGTCGCCTCTGCTTGGGTCGGCTTCTTTGCCTTTTTCGTCACCTTTCTAGCCGGCATCGCCTACCTGGTCAGGGGTAGGCGGCGATGGGATATCCTGGGGTTGTCATCGGTAGAGGTCGGTCTGACCTTCATTATGATGACGGTCGTCACTGGAGCGCTATGGGCCAAGCCGGTCTGGGGCACCTACTGGACGTGGGAGCCAAGGCTCACGATCTCCGCCGTCCAGTTGCTCATCTACGTGGCCTACGGGATGCTCCGAGCCTCGATCACGGGTCCAGAGCGTCGAGCGCGGTTTGCCGCCGTTTACGGCATCGTGTCCTTTGTTACGGTGCCACTTTCATGGTTCGCCATTCGCTGGTGGCGGACGATCCATCCGGACATCCTGACTGGGGGCGAGTCGATGGCCCTCACCCCCCGGATGGTTCAAGCTTTGCTAGTGAGCATAGGGGCGTTCACGACCTTGTACGCGGCACTGTTACGGCAGCGGGTGCGGCTGGAGCGTGCTGACGATGCGCTTATTCGACTCCGGCTGCAGATGGAAGAACGCCAGTCTGGTCTAGGATCAAGGAGGCGTGGGACATAATGTCTGTCTACTTAGTAACCGCTTACGCGGTCTTCTGGGCTTTCACATCCATCTTTGTGCTTTCTCTATGGGCGAGGCAACGACGGATTGAACGGGAGATCGAGTCCCTTAGGGACCAACTGAGCGACGACTGACCGCTGACCTAGCCGGTCAATCGATATGATTTTCCAGATAATGATTGCTCATATCGATGAAACAGGCTACAATATGAGCGCGTTGGAAATCAGACCGCGATCATCAGAAGGAGATAAGTGAAGATGACTGATTGCACACGGAGGACGTTTCTCCGTCGAGCTACGGCCAGCTTGGGGCTCCTGACCGGCAGCTGGCTTCTACAGGGTTGTGGCAGCGAGGGCCTTCCGACAGTCACCCCCTCTCGCACGTCAGCTCCAGCCACGGACACTCCCGATCCCACGGCAGAACAGTCCGGCGGTGTGACAGAGCCAGCACCTACGAGAACGCCGGATGAGACAACAGCGCCAACACCATCCTCAATGCCAGAACGGTCTCTATCCCGGCCGGACCTAGTTGTAGCGCGGGGAGGCGAGCCGGAGGCGATGGTGCGACGGGCACTAGCAGCGCTGGGAGGGATGGAACAGTTCGTCAAGTCCGGCGACGACGTGGTCATCAAGCCGAACATCTGCGTTGCTTATCACACCTACGAATACGCAGCTACCACCAATCCCTGGGTGGTGGGGACGTTGGTCAAGCTGGCCCTGGAAGCCGGGGCGCGACGGGTGCGGGTGATGGACTATCCCTTCGGGGGTAGCGCGGAACAGGCCTACGTCAAGAGCGGGATCCAGGAGCAGGTAGAAGCGTCGGGGGGACAGATGGAGATCATGACCAAGTTCAAGTTTGTGGACACCACCATCCCTGACGGCGTCGACCTGCAGCGCTGCAAGATCTACGACGGCGTGCTGAAGGCCGACGTGTTGATTGACGTGCCGATTGCCAAGGACCACGGTCTGGCAAAGCTGACGCTGGGGATGAAGAACCTTATGGGCGTGATCTACGACCGACCGGCGATGCACCGCAATCTGGGTCAACGTCTGGCTGATCTGAGCAGCCGGGTACAGCCGACCTTGACCGTGGTCGACGCTGTGCGCATGCTGATGAAGCACGGGCCTACGGGTGGTAACCTGGACGACGTGAAGCAGGCAGACACCGTGATCGCCAGCCCGGACATTGTGGCGGCTGACAGTTACACAGCGACGCTTTTTGGCATGCGGCCGGAGGATCTGGCCTATGTCCGCGCAGGAACAGCGATGGGGCTGGGGCGCAGCGATCTCAAGACTCTCAAGATTGAGGAGGTAAACGTCGGTGGATGAGACGATCCAAGATACAGAAAGACGGCGCTGGTGGACGCCAGGGCACTGGGTCGCGGCCCGACGGGTGGTGCAGGCGCTGGCGCTGTTGTCTTTTGTGATCCTGTTCGTCTGGTCGCGGCGAGGCGGCTGGCCCGCCGCTCTGGTCAACACCCCGATGCGACTCGATCCACTGGCCATGCTGGCCCATCTGCTGTCCAGCCGCACCTTCCTGGCCGGATCGGCCCTGGCACTGATCATCGTGGCTGTGACGCTGATCGCAGGTCGGGTCTGGTGCGGCTGGCTCTGCCCGTTGGGCACGTTGTTGGATTGGATGCCGCTGCGGAGATGGCATCAGGAGACAGCGGGCGTACCCAGTGGGTGGCGGGGTGTGAAGTACGGGTTACTACTGACGATCCTGGTGGCAGCAGTTTTCACCAATCTCACGCTCCTGATCCTCGATCCACTGACGATTCTCTTTCGCACCTTGTCCACCGCCGTCTGGCCCAGCGTCGACCAGGTCGTCACCGCCGTGGAGACAGCGCTCTATGGCATTCCGTTCTTTCAACCGGCTGTAGCTGCCTTTGACGGGCTCGTCCGTCCGGTGGCTCTCCCCATCGAACCGGTGTTCTACCGTTACACGCTTCTCTACGCTAGTTTCTTCACGGGCGTCGTCGCGACGAATTTGATAGCGCCGCGATTTTGGTGCCGCTATCTCTGCCCACTTGGCGCTATGCTGGGCCTGCTGAGCAAGGTTGGGCTGGTGCGCCGCGAGGTGGACGAGACGTGTACGCACTGTGGAACCTGTGAACGGGTTTGTCCAACCGGCACCATTGATGGTGAGAGGGGCTTCGCCAGCGACCCAGCAGAATGCACGATGTGCATGGCTTGCTCGGCTGCATGCCCGGTGGATGCCATAAACTTCCCTGGACGGGGCCCCAGACCTACCTGGACCACCTACGATCCCGACCGGCGTCATCTGCTGGCAGCCCTGGGGGCGTCGGTGGCAGGGATCGGGCTCTTCCATAGCGATCTGATCGCCAACCGCGACCACTCACACTTGATCCGCCCGCCAGGCGCGCGTGAAAACGACTTGTTGAGCAAGTGTATCCGCTGTGGCGAGTGTAACCGGGCCTGCCCCACTAGCGCTATTCAACCAGCAGTGAACGAGGCAGGGCTGGAGGGCGTATGGACGCCGGTGCTGATACCGCGAGCCGGCTACTGCGACTACTCCTGCAATGCTTGCGGGCAGGTTTGCCCGGTTGAGGCCATTCCGCCGTTAAGCCTGGAAGAGAAACGGAAGCGCGTCATCGGCAAGGCCTACATCGACCGGAACCGGTGCATCGCCTGGGCCGATGATGAGGCTTGCATCGTCTGCGAGGAGATGTGCCCGGTCCCGGAGAAGGCCATCATCCTGGAGGAAGCTGAGGTGAGGTTGGAGAACGGTGAATCGGCAACGGTGCAACGTCCGCAGGTTATCCGCGAACGCTGCATCGGATGCGGCATCTGCGAGTACAAGTGTCCCGTCAACGGCGAGGCGGCCATCCGCGTCTACGTGCCGGCGGAGGATTGTGGAACTGTGTCGTCGTAGGCTCATTCTGTCTGCTCAGAATCAAGCGCAGTAAATGCATAGCGCAGTGATGGTGGGGCGGCCTGGGGGGGAATGCGGGCCGCTCTGCGCTTTCAAAGGCGTGCCGCTTATGGTATACTTGGTTCCATTCGTGGCACTCGACGCTTGGCTTCTAGGCCAATCTACTATCCTGGAGGAGTAAGAATGAACCACTTTCTCAGTCTGACGGATCTCACCCCGGAAGCGTTCCGGAGCATCCTCAAACTGGCTGTTGACTTGAAGGAAGACTGGAAGGACGGAGGCAACGAGCCGCTGCTTGAGGGAAAGACCCTGGGTATGATCTTCCAGAAGCCGTCGTTGCGTACTCGAGCTTCCTTTGAGATGGGGATGATCCACCTGGGAGGACAATCGCTGTATTTCTCGCCGTTTGAGATCCAGCTGGGTGAACGAGAGAGCGTGGCTGACGTCTCTCGCGTCTTCTCGCGCTACGTCGACGGGATCATGGCTCGGGTTTTCGCGCACGACGACATACTGACGCTAGCAGACTACTCGCGGGTGCCAGTCATCAACGGGCTTTCCGACTACAATCACCCTTGCCAGGCCTTGTCTGATCTTCTGACGATCATCGAAAACAAGGGATGGAACCTTAAGGGACGAAAGCTGGCCTTCCTGGGCGATGGCAATAACGTGTCCACGTCCCTCTTGTTTGGCGCTGCGCTGATGGGTATGGATTTTGCGATTGCCAACCCACCGGGCTATGATCTTCCGGAGACCGTCTGGGAAGAAGGACAGCGTTTGGCCATGCAGACCGGCAGTGAGCTGGTCGCCACCCACGCCGCGGCCGAGGCGGCCGCTGAGGCGGACGTGGTCTACACGGACGTCTGGGCCTCTATGGGAGAAGAAGACGAGGCCGAGGAGCGCGCTCGGGTCTTCGAGCCGTACCAAGTGAACGAGACGTTGCTAGAGGAGGCCAAACCGGATGTGATCGCTATGCACTGCTTACCCGCTCACAGGGGGCAGGAGATCACGGATGAGGTGTGCGATGGGCCGCATTCGGTGCTGTGGGATCAGGCCGAGAACCGGATGCACGCTCAGAAAGCCATTCTCATCAGACTTATGGCCAACCGAGACGCCATAGCAAGGCTGTGATCGTGCGCGTTCAAGTAGCCGCCCATATGTGCGTGGGACCGGGAGAGCTAGAAAGGATAGGTCGTGGCTGGGAACCGTAAGGTCTTCAAGGAAGCAATGCGGGCTGCAGCTAATGTAGCCTGGGAAGGAAACTGGGAAGAAGCCATTGAGGCCTATCAACGGGCGCTGTCGGAGTTCCCGGACAATGTCGACGCACTGACCGGCCTCGGTATGGCCTACGCCAGCATAGGCAAGTCGAAGGAAGCTTTGGACGCTTATGAGCGGGCCAGCAACCTTGACCCCGATAACCCGGTGCTCCTGGAGCAGGTGGGTAAGTCTTTGGAGGAGCTGGGGCGGGCGCAAGAGGCAGCGGAGACGTACCTGGCCTGTGGCCGACAGTACATCCAACAAGGCGAGGCCGCCCATCTCGCGGTGACTTGCTGGGAGAAGGCTGCTCGGGCCAATCCCAGTTCTGTGGAAGCCCACGCCTCACTCCTGAAGCACTACCAGAAACGAGGTCGAATAAACGCTGCAGTCAACGAGTGCCTAACGTTGGCCCGCCTCTATCGACGGCAGGGTCGGGCGGACTATGCCATGCGGATCTGCGAACATGCGGTCAAGCTGTCGCCACACAATTCCGAAGCGCTGGCAATGCTGGACAAGCTGCGCTACAGCGGAGAGGAAGAGGGTCAACGGGAGATAGAGGAATCACCGTCGGAAGCTCAACAGGAGCCACCCAAAGGCATTGAGCTGCCGGATGCTGAGACGATGGATTTTGTGACCTACCCAGGCGAGGAGGCTTCGGAGCAGAAGGGAAGCCCTGTCGAAAGCACACGGCGTAAGGCACTGACGGATCTCGCCGAGAGCGTCTTCGAGGAAGAGGAGGCCGCCGCGACGAAGGCCGAGCGCTTGAGCAAAGAGGCGGCCGACGCGCTTATCAGCAAGGCTATCGACTTCCAGACACGTGGGGACATCGAAGCCGCCATCGCCGCCTACCAGAAGGTGCTTGAGACAGGAGCAGAGCGTCCCGCTGTTCATTTCAACCTCGGCCTCCTCTACCAAGAGAACCTGCGCTTCAATGACGCTATTGAACAGTTCGAGCGCGCCGTATCCCATCCGGATTACAAATTGGGCGCGCATTTCGCATTGGGCGAGTGCCATCGAGCGCGTGGCCGTTTCGACGAGGCGCTGGGGCATTTCATTGAGGTATTAAAGATCGTGGATCTGGCCACAGTGGAGCGCGAGCACGCGGACGACCTGATCAATCTCTACGAGCACCTAACGGATGGTTATCTCGCTAAGGGCGATCAGGATCAAGCGCTTGAGTTTGCCAATTCCCTGGTCACGTTCTTGAACGAGCAAGGATGGGAGGACAAGGTTATGCTGGCCCGCCAGCGGCTTGACACGCTGACACAGGAGGGCCCGGTGGTGACTCTGGCAGAGGCCCTCACAGTCCCCGACTCAGAACGGATCCTGGAATCGATAGCTATGTCGCAGGAGTACGTCAAGAGAGGCATGCACTACACAGCTGTAGAAGAGTGCTACCTGGCTCTGGAATCGGCCCACAATTACCTACCTATCCATCGACAGCTGGCCGAGGTGTCCCTAGCGATGGGGAGAGTCAATGAGGCCGTGAAAAAGCTCGTGGTGATCGCCGATGCCTATCAGGTGCGCGGCACAGCCCGGCAAGCCGCAGCGCTTTATCGACAGGCCTTGAAGCTGGCGCCTATGGACACTGCGGTACGAACGAAGTTGATCAACCTGCTCATCAGCCACGGCGAGATCGACAAGGCCTTGAGTCATTACTTAATCCTTGCCGATAGCTTCTACCAACTTGCGCAGATGGACCAGGCTCAGGAGGTGTACCAGGAAGCCCTTAGGTTGGCACCGCGCGTCGACCAGGAACGCGATTGGACCGTTCGGATCCTCCACAAGATTGGTGACATCCACATGCAGCGTGTGGATTGGAAGCGAGCGATCTCCGTCTATGAACGGATACGAGACCTATCGCCGAGCGATGAGCGGGCTCGCCTGACGCTTATGGAGCTCTACTATCGACTCGATCAACCAAAGAAAGCGGTGGCAGAACTTGATGCACTATTGAGAGCCTATCAGGAGGAGGGTAGGTCGGCACGCACGTTCGCGGTTCTGAACGACGTTGTCGACAGATGGCCCGAAGCCATATCCTTGCGCGCCCGGCTCGCCCAGGCGCATCTCGATGCCGGGCACACGGAAGAAGCGTTAGAGCATCTGGATCGGCTGGGAGACCTCCAACTAGACGCTGGTCAAGAGGCGCAAGCCAAGGCCACGATTCAGGCTATTATCGCTCTTCAACCGCCGAACGTCGAGGAGTATGAGATGCTGCTGCAGCAGATCTCGGAGAAGCAGCCGTGAGGGCTGTTACTTCCTCCCGATCCATTTGAGGTCCGGCGCAAAGCTGGATGACCGTGAATTGAATTTGATCCATGATTGTTGATCTCCTCTGGTATCTACAAAGGCTGGGATGGACGGACGTCATTGATATCCTGCTCGTGGCCTTTATCTTCTTCTGGCTTCTCTACTTGGTCCGGGGGACCCGAGCTGTGCCTCTGCTGCGCGGGGTGGTCTTCCTGGTCATCGTCGTGGTGCTGTTCAGCGGCTTCATCGAGCTGCTTGCTCTCGGATGGTTGATCCAGCGTGCGCTTCCAGCCCTGCTGGTGGCGGTCCCCGTCGTCTTCCAGCCAGAGCTGCGTCGGGCCCTTGAGCAGCTGGGGCGTCCAGGAGCTCTATTTGGCTGGCAAACGGGAAACCGAGAAACCCTCGAGCAGGCTCTCTCGACGATCACGGACGCAGCGGAGACCCTGGCCGACCGACATCACGGTGCCCTGATTGTCTTGGAGCGGCAGACGGGTCTACAGGAATTCGTGGAGAGCGGCGTCCGCCTCGACGCCGATATCTCTTACGAGCTACTACTCAACGTGTTCAACCCTAACACCACCCTCCACGACGGAGCCGTGATTGTCCGCGAGGGACGAGTATTGGCTGCTGCCTGTGTGCTGCCGTTGTCGACCGCCTTCCTAGCCGACCGGCAGCTCGGCCTGCGTCATCGAGCAGCGATCGGGGTGACCGAAGAGAGCGACGCCATCAGCGTTGTCGTCTCCGAGGAGAGAGGAGCTATTTCGATCACGCACAACGGACGCATCATCCGCAATCTGGACGCGAAACGCTTAGAAAAGGTGCTGCGGGCTTTCTATCAGCCCATGCTGGAGCGAGACAGACCTAAGTGGATCACACGCCTTCAGCAGTTGCTGGGAGGCGAGTCGTGAGACAGGCAGCACGTTGGCTGATAGGCAATCTGCCCTTGATGCTTATGGCTTTGATTCTCGCTACGCTGGCCTGGTTCGTAGCGCTGGAGCAAGCCGATCCGACGATCGAAAGGAGCTACCCGCAACCGATATCAGTATCGGTCACAGGACCTCCAGAGGATCTCCTGATCGTGGGGACGTTCGACGAACGTGCGCAAATCACGCTGCGGACGACCCAGTCGGTCTGGAACTCGCTGGAACCAGAGGATTTTGACGTGACGGCTGACCTGAGCGGTCTCGGCCCAGGGGTACACCAGGTACCCGTGGAGTTGGGCATCGACAAAGAGCCCACGAAGATCCTCAGTGTGGAGCCAAGAACGGTGGAGGTGGAGCTCGACTCCAGGGTAAATCGCATCGTCCCGGTGCGCGTAGAGGTCGAGGGAAGGCCAGCGGTGGGCTACGTATCCCGCAGCACGATCGTCCAACCAAGAGACGTGACTATCAAGGGCCCAAGCAGCTACGTCACACGCGTGGTCGAAGCGTTTACGACGCTGTCCATCGAGGGAGCAGAGGAGAGCGTGGAGGAGACCCTGACGGTCCGTGCCCGCGACGACGAAGGCGACTCCGTTCCGTACGTATCTCTGACGCCGGACTCGGTCGAGGTAACGATTCCCATCGAGCCGTCTGGCTATCACAGCACCTTGGCCGTGAAAGCTGTCCTGACTGGTGAGGTCGCCTCCGGCTACCGCATCACGGACATCGCCATCGATCCACCGACAGTGACGATCTTCGGCGACCCAGCTGACCTTGCGGCGCTGGAGGAGGGTTTCATCGAGACGAAGCCGATCAACGTAGCCGGGGCCCAGCAGGACGTGGTGGTTCGTCCCGGGCTGGGGGTCCCGCCCAAGGTAACGGTCGTCCCGGGTCAGCAGGTTGAGGTGCGGGTGTCAGTGGAGGCGATCCAGAGCAGCCTCACGGTCACGAGCACTCCGGAACTGCAGGGGTTGGAGCCTGGTTACACAGCCACTCTCTCGCCCGACGTCGTGCAGGTGGTTCTCAACGGCCCGCTGCCCCGATTGGAGTCGCTGGAACCTGACGACGTACGTGTGGTGCTGGACCTGTTTGAGTTGCCGGTAGGCACCCATCAGATCGAGCCAGAGGTTATCGCACCAGAGGAAGTGACATCACAGAGCGTGATTCCGGCGACAATCCAAGTGAAGATTGCCGAAGCTCCGACGCCGACGGTGCTACCGGAGTCGACCATAACGTCTACGATAACAAGCACCATAACGAGCACCAACACAATCACGGGCCAATGAAGAGGACGATCGAGAAGAACTCTCAGCCGTCTAAGTCAACCTCCCCTCGGCCGGTCCTGGCGCTGGTGGGACGCCCCAACGTCGGGAAGTCCACACTGTTCAATCGAATCGTGGGCAGGCGGGTGGCAGTGGTGCACGACAAACCAGGGACGACCCGAGATCGCCTATACGCGGAGGCCGAGTGGAACGGGTTTCCATTTACGGTGATAGACACGGGAGGGCTCGAGCTTCTGCCGGAGACTGTAGCATCAGGCCGCCGACCGGGGCCGGAACGGGTCCTCACACAGGATTCGGCACCTTACATCGCCATGATGCGAACCCAGGCGGAACTGGCGATGGAGGAGGCCGACGCGATCGTCTTTGTAACCGACGCCATCGGCGGCCTGACCGCAGGCGATGAAGAGGTCGCCGAGGTCTTGCGCAAGGCGGCGTGTCCGGTCTTTCTGGCTGTCAACAAAGTAGACAACGAGCGTCTACAGCACGATGCTGTGGAGTTCTACGCGTTGGGCCTGGACAACCTCTACCCTGTGTCTGCCTTTCACGGCATCGGGGTTGCTGACCTACTGGACGATATCGTGGCGACGCTAAGAGAGCAGATCGATCGAGGCGAGCCGGAACTGGCGGAGCCGGGGGGGGATGAGGGCCTTGAGATCGCCATCGTGGGACGGCCCAACGTGGGCAAGTCCTCGCTGTTGAACGAGCTGCTGGGGGAGGAACGCGTGATCGTCAGCTCGGTGCCGGGCACGACCCGTGATGCCGTCGATACGAAGCTGGAATGGGAAGGCATACCAATCACGCTGGTCGACACTGCGGGCATCCGTCGTCGCGGCAAGGTAGCTGCTGGCGTTGAGTACTACAGCGTCCTACGAGCTCTGCGAGCCATTCGGCGCGCGGACGTGGCGCTGCTTATGATCGACGGGTATGAGGGTGTGAGAGCCCAGGACACCCACATTGCCGGGGCTGTGCTGGACGAGTGGGCAAGCGTCGTGGTACTGATCAACAAATGGGACCTGGTCGAGAAGAGTGCGGATACCATGACAGAGTATACTGAGTGGGTCCGGGAGGCGCTACAGTTCCTCGACTACGTCCCGGTGCTCTTCATCTCGGCCCTGACGGGACAGCGCGTCAATCACGTGCTGCCGACGGCCTTGGAGGTATGGGAAGCACGTTTCCAGCGCATCAGAACGAGCGAGCTGAACCGTATTGTGCAGGATGCAGTGGCTCATCACGCACCGCCGAGCCGACGAGGGAGGCGGCTGAAGATCTACTACGCCAGCCAGCCCGAGGTTGATCCACCCACCGTTGTGTTCCACGTGAACGATCCTAGCCTCGTCCATTTCAGCTACGAGCGGTACCTGGAGAACAAGATCCGGGAGGCCTACCCCTTTGTGGGTACGCCGCTTCGTCTGCTCTTCAGGCCCCGCAGCCGGCCGCAGTCCAAGGACAAACAATAACGCCTGCGCGTCCAGGATTGCGGTAGGCCGCTGCGGAGAGAATGCCCCGGAGAGGAGTCGAACCTCCACGCCCTTGCGGGCACAGGCCCTCAACCTGCCGCGTATGCCTATTCCGCCACCGGGGCACTGCGCCGTATTATACCGCGGCCAGCTGCTTTGTCAACTTTTCCTTCGAGGAAGCATAGATCGCAGAGAGACCCTGCGAGGTGACCACTTGCACGTCAGAAGAGAGCAAGTACAATACGGCCCGGTTGACTGGAGACAGACGATCGTTTAAGGAATCAGGAGGGCAGGCTGGTGAGAATTGTGCTCGATGCTATGGGCTCGGACGACTACCCGGCTCCCGACGTCGCAGGGGCCGTGATGGCAGCTCGAGAATGGCCAGACGATCAGGTTATCGTGGTGGGCCAGAAGTCCCCCATCAAGCGGACGCTGAAGGATCTCGATGCGGAAGGGCTCAATTTGGAAATCGTCGAGGCCGACGAGGTCATAGAGATGGATGACGAACCGGCCTGGGCCGCGCGCGAGAAGAAGGCGTCGTCCATGCACGTGGGGATGGAACTCGTCTGCGATGGACAAGCCGACGCGTTTGTAAGCGCAGGAAACACCGGCGGCGTTCTAGCAGTGGCTACGCTGCATACGTTGAAACGGATTCGCGGGGTCAAGCGGCCCGCCTTAGCTGCCATCCTGCCGCTGCCGGCAGGACAGTTTGTGATCCTCGATATTGGGGCCAACGCCGACTGTAAACCCGAGTATCTGGTTCAGTTTGCCGTGATGGGCTCCGTGTACGCAGAAGCCGTCCTCGGACGTCGAAACCCCCGGGTGGCCTTGCTCTCCAACGGCGAGGAACAAGGAAAGGGGAACCAGTTAGTCAAGGAGACGACTAAACTGCTGGAGGACTCCGACCTGGATTTCATCGGCAACGTGGAGCCCAAGGAGGCCATGGCGTGCAGCGCCGACGTCGTGGTGCACGATGGCTTCACCGGCAACATCTTCATCAAAACGACCGAATCAACAGCCAGCATGCTTAACCACCTCATTCGAGATGAGATAAAGGCCGGCCCCCTCACCGCTGTGGGGGGATTGCTGGCAAAGCCGGCTTTCAAGCGCGTGGCCAAGTGTGTCGACCCCTTCGAGATTGGAGGCGGGCCGCTTCTGGGCGTCAACGGGGTTGTGATCGTCGCGCACGGTCGTTCCAATGGACGAGCAATCAAGAACGCCATTGGCCAGGCCCGTCACGCGGTGCAGGGCGGCGTGGTAGAAGCAATCCGTCAAGGGGTGACATAGAAAGCCCTGGAGACCGATATAAGAGCCGTGCGGCCTGAGCATTGGCTTCATTCCATCGCGCTAACCGTGCAGGGCGTAGCGCGTCGTTGGGACGACGCATCGTGTAGACGATGTACGAGGAAGAGAGAGTAAGAGGGTATGGGCGAGCGTAGACGTGTTGTAGTGACCGGCGTTGGGACGATGTCCCCTCTGGGATTGACCTTGGAGGAAACCTGGCAAGCTCTATTGGCCGGAGAATCTGGGATCGATACGGTAGAGCAGTTCGATGCCTCGGATCTGCCATCGCAGATCGCCGGAGAACTGAAGGATTTCGATCCAACCGACTACATCGAATACAAAGAGGCACGACGCATGGCCCGCTGCTCACAAGTAGCTCTGGCGACAGCGCAGGAGGCGCTGAAAGACGCAGGTCTGACGGTGCCGCTGGAGAGAGGAGAGCGGGTTGGAACGCTGATCGGAAGTGGAGTAGGGGGCTACGAACGAGCCCTCGAGGGGGTAGACACCTTCCGTGAGAAAGGGCTGCGGCGTGTTAATCCCTTCCTCCCCATCTCTATGCTGAGCAATATGCCGTCGCATCACGTGAGCGCGTGGTCGGGGGCCAAGGGGCCGATAAGCACGGTGGTGGCTGCCTGCGCGACGGGGACCCAGGCTATCGGCGAGGGGGCTGAGCACATTCGGCGCGGGGACGCGGATGTCATGGTGTGCGGCGGGGTGGACGCTATGATCCATTTCACCCTGATGGTTGGCTTTTGTGCTATGCGAGCGTTGTCGACGCGCAACGATGAGCCGGAGCAGGCCAGTCGTCCCTTCGACGCTGATCGGGATGGCTTTGTCCTCAGCGAGGGGGCGGGGGTATTCGTCCTGGAGGCGCTGGACCATGCCATGGCTCGCGGAGCGAGCATCCGTGCTGAGATCGGAGGTTACGCCTCCTCGTCCGACGCTTTCCACGTGGCACAGCCCGATCCTGAAGGCAGAGGGGCAAGCCGAGCGATGGCGTGGGCGCTGGAGGATGCCGGTATCAAGCCGGCCGAGGTGGACTACATCAACGCTCATGGCAGCTCCACCCCCATCAGCGATCCGATCGAGACCGTGGCCATCAAACGTGTCTTCGGCGACTACGCCTATGAGGTGCCGATCAGCTCCACGAAGTCGATGGTGGGCCACGCCATGGGGGGAGCGGGTGCGATTGAGGCTGCAGTCTGTGTGCGCACCATCGAGGAGGGTTTGATCCACCCCACCGCGAACCTCGAAACGCCCGACCCGGAGTGCGACTTAGACTACGTACCGGATGGACCACGTCAAGCTGACGTCGAGTTCGTCCTCTCGAACTCCTTTGGACTGGGAGGGCAGAACGCGTGTCTTGTTCTAGGACGTTGTAGGGAGTAAGAGATATGCGGATCATTCGTGACGAGCGTCGGATTGAGGTGCTCAGCTCCGTCGGGCAGTACGCTACCCTGGGAGGCCTCATGATTCTGTTGATCGGCCTGGTCGTCTCCTTTGTCCAACCGACTTGGATGCTGCCGGTCGCGATCAGCACGGGGGTAGGATTCGTCCTATCGGTGGTGGGTGGCTTCTTTGCCGACCGTTACGCCGGTTCGCTGGCGCACCATAAGGCCCTGGCGGAGGTCCTGAAGGGGATGGATTACCGCCACACTCTCCTCCAGTATGTGCTCCCAGCCGATCACGTCCTGGTGGAACCCGGGGGGTGCACGGTGTTCGTCGTCAAGTCGCAGGGCGGAGAGGTGACCTACGACGCGGACAACGACAAATGGAAGCATAAGCAGCAAGGAAAGCTCTTTCGGCGTCTCGTGGGGCAGGCGGGTCTGGGCAGACCGGAGAAGAAAGCGGCGAAGGATATCAAGCGATTGCGGGAGTACCTGGACGAAAGACTGGAGGACGCGGACGACATCCCCGTGCGCGGCGCGGTCGTCTTCGTGAATGAGGACGTCCAGCTGGAGGCCGACCAAGCCCCAGTGCCCACTTTCTACCGGAAGAACGTCAAAGACTGGCTGCGCCGGTCGGGAGAACGGAGGTCGCTGCCAGACGAACTGCAGGAAAGGCTGCGCGATGCCCTGAACGTGAATAACGAAGGGGAGGAGGAAGCGTAGAACGATCAGACAGGCGTCACAGGATTGGCAGACCCTACCACCACGAACGGCCCAACCACCAAGCGATGGTTGGGCCGTTGCACGTCCGTTGGACGGAGCTGTTAGCCTTTGATCACACCCAGCGGCTCCAGACGGGCCACCTTCTTCGCAATCCCTAAGCCGTGCACAGTCTCGACCACACGGCTGACATCCTTGTAGGCAAGAGGGGCCTCCTCGGCCAACCCCTTCATGCTGGACGCCCGGACGGCGATGCCGGACGCCTCAAGCTCGTCTCGGAGATCGTGTCCCCAGACCTTCTTGCGCGCCGAGGTGCGGCTCATCGTGCGGCCAGCCCCGTGGCAGGTCGACCCAAACGTCAGCTCCATCGCTTTCTGCTGCCCGACCAGGACGTAGGACGCCGTCCCCATCGAGCCCGGGACCAGAACGGGTTGGCCCACGTCACGGTAGTCGGCGGGCACCGCTTCGTGACCGGGTGGGAAGCAGCGCGTGGCACCCTTGCGGTGGATGCAGAGTCTGCTGCTCTTCCCATTGACCTGATGCTCTTCGAACTTGGCGATATTGTGGGCGACGTCGTAGATTTGACGCAGGTCAAAGTCACTGACCTTGCCGGCCAGAACCCGCTCAAAAGCCTCCCGCGCTCCCATGGCGAGAACCTGGCGGTTGACGAAAGCGTAGTTGACGGCGCAGGCCATGGCGCCGTAGTAGGCTTGCCCCTCCGGCGATTCGATGGGCGCACAGACCAGCTGGCGGTTGGGCAAGTTGATATTGTACTTGTTCACCGCGGACTGGAGGTTCTTGACGTAGTCGTCGCAGACCTGATGGCCGAACCCACGGGAGCCACAGTGGATCTGGACCACGATCTGCCCCTCGCGCAAGCCGAAGGCATCGGCTGCGTCCGGATCATGGATGGCGGTCACCACGTCTAGCTCCAGGAAATGGTTACCAGAGCCCAACGACCCCACCTGAGACAGCCCCCGTTCCTTGGCGCGTTGACCCACTTGGCCGGGATCGGCTCCACGAAGGCGACCGTGCTCCTCTGTATGCTCTACATCCTCTCGTCGAGCCAGGCCTTGCTTGAGGGCCCACGAAGCGCCTTCACTGAGGAGCTGATCGAGCTCCCGCTTAGTGACGCGCACCCGACCGTCACCGCCCAGGCCGCTGGGGCAGGACTGATAGAGAGCACTCATCAGGTCATCTCGGAACGGCTCCACCTCCTCCCAATCAAGGGTGGACGCCATGAGCCGCACGCCACAGTTGATGTCATAGCCGACGCCGCCCGGGGAGATCACGCCAGAGCTGGCATCGATAGCGGCGACGCCACCGATGGGAAACCCGTAGCCCTGGTGCATGTCCGGTAAGGCCATAGCATACTTGACGATGCCAGGCAGTGTGGACGTGTTGATTAACTGCTCCACCGTGCGATCACCGAAAGCTGCGTCGAAGAGCTCGGAATCGGCAAACAGTCGCACCGGCACGCGCATGTCACCTCGGTGTCCCTTTGGCAGCTCCCACGTGTACTCATCTACGCGCTGAAAATCTCTCTTGCTAGCCATCTTCTATCCCTCCCGATGTGCTGTGTTCCTCGCTCATAGGCGGACCTAATGTGATGGTCCGCATTACACGTCAAACACGACGATCGTCTCGTACCCTCGATCGGTCTTGACGACATTTAGCTGGCTGAACGTGACCGCCTTGATGTGCGCCCGATGCTCGACGATGGGCCCACCTCGCCCCACACCCTGCAGGGTGTGGGGCGTCACCTCCGATAGATCGAACTCGACGAAGACCACATCCTCTCGCTCACCAAGATAGAGCAGCTCGCTCAACCAGTCGACCAGAAGCATCTCGACATCTGGGGCCCGGAGATTGACCTCCTCTCTGGTCGTCAGATCTACATCCTCAACCTCAGTGAGCTGACATGCCATCCCGTAGGCAGCGTTGGCAAACAGCTTTGCCAGATCCGCCCCCCAAACGCGAATAGCGATATCGGCTGTGTGCTCCACCTCTTCGAAGCGGTTCTCTTTCACAAAGCTATCCTAACATAGATTTGCTGGTTAATCAAGTCCAGTATTTCTGTTTTTCTTCGTATAGCACTGAGGCTGAGAACCAGCAAGCCGAGTTCCCGATACCGCAGCCAACGCTGTACCTAGGGCCAGCGACGAGCACCGGAGGACCCTGAAGTCAATTCCATCACATGGAAGAATCCACCTACCTGTGGTAAAATCCACGTGGAGAGCCGATCAACCATCGAGTGCGGAGACTCTCGCGTGATAGAGAACGGGGATTAACCTTCTATGACCTCTGCTCAAGAAGAACCTGCCAAGCTGAAAAGCCTAATCCGAAGAAGTTGGCTCCTGGCCTGCGTCGTCTGTGTAGCTCTGGCCCTCGGTGCTTGTTCTGACACGCTTCCCTATCGTGCCCGAGGAGAGGTCGTGGACAGCTATGAGCATGACGAAACGGCCTTCACTCAGGGGCTGGTATTCGACGGCGAAACGCTCTACGAATCGACGGGCCTTTACGGCGAATCGAGCCTGCGGCGTGTGGACCTGGAGAGTGGGGCAGTGCTACAGATCCAGCGTCTGCCCGATCAGTTGTTCGGCGAGGGATGCACCGTCTGGAAGGACACCATCGTGCAACTGACCTGGAGGGCGGGGATCGGATTCATCTACGACAAGGAGAGCTTCGCCGTGAAACGTCGATTCTCCTATGAGGGAGAAGGGTGGGGTCTGACCCACGACGGCAAGCGGCTGGTTTTGAGCGATGGCACCAGCTATCTGCGGTTCCTGGACCCTGGGACGCTGGAGGAGGTGGAGCGCGTCCAGGTCCTCGACAAGGGAGATCCGGTCGTGCAGTTGAACGAGCTGGAGTGGATCAACGGTCAGGTGTGGGCGAACGTCTGGCAAACGCCCAATGTCGTGCGCATCGACCCAAAGACCGGAGAGGTCTTGGGATGGATCGATTTCTCCGAGCTGACAGAGCAAGAACCACGAGGGGTGCTCAACGGCATCGCGAAGAAGGGGGAGGATATCTTCGTCACAGGCAAGAAGTGGACGTCCATCTACAAGGTAGAGATCAAACCTGCTGAATCGCCCAGAGCCACGCGGTGATGATCGTGTGCAGAGCCAAGCCTGACGGCGTTCCAACGTGCAACAGGCCACATGGAGGCATTGATGAGGGGCTGTTGCTCTTGCTATTCTCGCTGATCCTGGTTGGAGGCTGTCGGCCGACAGCGTCGCCCCCCGCCGCGACGCCGGCAGCAAGTGTCCCTTCCGCAACAGCGGCAGCGAGCACGGCAACAGAACTCCAGCCCACGCCGTCCCCTGTCTCCTCACCGACATCGGTTCCTACCCTGGATCAGACGGCCGTGGTGGGTACCGTCGAGGCCGGGCGAGCCGCCATCACAGTTCGTCGGATCGATCCGCTCTGTCTGCGTTGGGAGGACACCGACGACGACGGAGGGCTGGAGTGGGTGGGCCTCTTCTTGAAGCCGATCGATCCTCCCCACCTGGAGGGCTTCGTCCTCGATGAAGATGGAGAGGGCTGGCACAGCCTCCGAGCGCCGGCGGAGGATGAGCACGGGCTGGGGACTTACCCCGCCTGTCGGCTGGAGGTCCGGGACGTCAACCTGGACGGCAAGACGGAGCTTCTCGTCCACGGCCGGACGAAGACTGACGTCGACCTGCTGCACATCTTCGTCTGGCGCGAGCTGGGCTACGACATGTTGGCCTCCTTTCGGGGAGACGCTGGGGTTGAGGTCAAGGATATCGACGGCAGTCTGCCCCGGGAGATTGTGGCCCGCTGGGACGCCGGAGCGGGCCTGGCCTGGGAGCAGGTCCACACCTGGGATGGCAGCCACTACGGCTGGACCTGGGAGCGGTATACCTGGCTCTACGCTGATCATCCCCATGCCTATCCGACGGACAGCGCAGAGCGCGCCGTCGTCTCCTTCTACCTGGCGCTGAACGACCGCGACCTACCCGGCGCATACCGGCTATTCAGCGCGGCGGTTGAAGACTCGGAGGCTTACAAGACGTGGGCGGTGGGGTTCGATACGATGCTGAACGTAGAGGTCGGCTCCGTGCATCGGACCGGGGGCACGCAGGACACAGCAACGGTTTCCGCCCAGGTTCGTTCCTACGACAATCTCGATGGTTACGTTGTGGGGAAGCTGTGGGACGTGACCTGGACATTGGTGAACGAACAGGGTGCGTGGCAGCTTCAGGACGGCAGCCAGGAGCAACTGGATCGCTGGGAAGCGACCTATTTCCCTTGACTTAGCGCCAGTTTGTGATGGAGGCCAAGTTGCTCTATAATTGCTGACACGTCAACGGCAGGTCGACGGCGTGACCACGTGAGACAAGAGCAGGATGGCGGATCATTTCACCGCACATGCCTCTAAGGAGGTCAATCATTACCAGAGTAGCTCGACCAACCGGTTCCCCGCAGGAACGCGCTTTCCTGGTGGGGGTCGAACCTAAAGGGCCAGCGTCGTTCCCGACGGACCACGATTGGCCGGTCAAGGAATCCCTGGCAGAGCTAGAGCGCCTGGCGCATACGGCCGGTATGGTGGTCGTCGGTTATGAGGTCCAGCAGCTGGTGCATCCGCATCCGGCCACCTTTGTGGGGCCGGGAAAAGCCAAGGAGATCAAAGCGCGCGTCGACGAGCTGGCCGCCAACGTGTTGCTGTTCGACGACGAGCTCTCCCCCCGCCACCAGCGCGAGCTGGAGGAGATCCTCGGCGACGAGATTAAGCTTCTGGATCGCACCGCGCTGATCCTCGACATCTTCGCCCAGCACGCCCATACGCGAGAGGGAACACTCCAGGTGGAGTTAGCTCAATACGAGTATCGGCTGCCACGCCTCACCCGGGCCTGGACGCACCTGGCCCGCCAGGCAGGAGGACGCGCCGGTGGAGCGACGGGAAGCGTCGGCGTCCGCGGTCCCGGTGAGTCGCAGCTCGAGACCGACCGCCGAGTGATCCGGCGACGGATCACGCACCTGAAGGAGGAGCTGGCAAAGGTCCGCGCCCATCGGAAGCGCCACCGCGCCCGTCGGCGAAGGGCCGGTATGCCCACCGTCGCGCTGGTCGGCTATACCAACGCCGGCAAGTCGACGCTGCTCAACGCTCTAGCGGACGCTGACGTCATGGTGGCGGATCAGCTCTTTGCCACGCTGGATCCCACCACCCGGCGCGTCGAGCTGCCCGGAGGAGGCACTGCGCTCTTCACTGATACGGTGGGCTTCATTCAGAAACTGCCAACGCAGCTCGTGGCCTCTTTCCACGCCACACTGGAGGAGGTGACCGACGCCGATCTGCTGGTACACGTGGTGGATATCACCCATCCTCACGTGCTGAGACAGACTGAGGCCGTACACGAGACCCTGGAACAGCTGCGCGCCGATCAGAAGCCGATCGTCAGCGCCCTGAATAAGATCGACCGCCTGCCCGCACCGGAGGCTATACCGGTGGCGATCGATCCGTTTCCCAACCCCGTCACGATCTCCGCCCTCAATGGTGAAGGCCTTTCGGACCTCCTGACACAAGTGGAGGGCATGCTGGAGGCCGAAATGGCCCATATCTCCGTGTTGATCCCCTATCAGCAGGGTGAGCTGGTGGATCTGTTCCACCGCCGGGGGCTGATCGAGGAAGAGGATCACACAGGAGAAGGGACGCAGATCACGGGTCTGATCCCCCGTGAACTGGTAGGCCATTTTGAGGGCGTGCGGACCGGATCGCGTCCCAGGTCGACCGCTCCATCATAAGCCTCGACCCACGAGTGTCGAGGATGTAGAGGACGAATCACGAGGTTGCCTTTGGCCGCTTCCCCCGTCCGCTGGAGGTAGATATGGTCCTGAGACTGCTGAGGCGCGTGAGTGACTTTCTGGCCCGAACGCCAGGACTTCCGATTCTGGTTGCCGTCGGACTGATCTTGCTGAACTTCCTGCTGCAGTTGCTGCCGGATTTGACGTTCGTCGGATGGCTGGCGCACACTCACTTCTTGTTGCACCTGGGCCTAGTGCTCGGTTTTGTAGGCATCCTTCTCGGGGATGCCCTATGAGGGATACAACGTAGTTCTAACCAGGAGGCGAGTACGTGAAGTTACACGAGTATCAATCGAAGCGGCTCTTTGCGAAGCATGGCGTGCCGATTCCTTCCGGCGAGGTCGCCGCGACGCCACGGTTTGCACGCCAGATCGCCGAGGAGCTGGGAGGCGCCGTGGTCGTCAAGTCCCAAGTCCTGGTCGGGGGACGCGGTAAGGCAGGTGGAATTAGGCTGGCGCAGGGCCCCGCCGAAGCAGAGTCCCACGCCGAGGAGATCCTCGGGATGACGATCAAGGGCCTCCCCGTGCGCAAGGTCCTCATCGATGAGGCGGCTAACATCGCGAAAGAGATCTACTTGGGCATCGTGGTGGATCGAGCCGCCCGGCGACCGGCGATGATGGCCTCGTCTGAGGGAGGGGTCGAGATCGAGGAGGTCGCCCGGGTGAAGCCCGAGGCTATCAAGCGGATCACAATCGACCCTTTCCTGGGCCTGCGGGGATATCAGACCCTCCAACTTGCGAAGGGCATTGGCTTGCCTAACGATCAGTTCCGGAGCTTCGGACGTATCGCCCAGGGGTTGTACAAGGCCTTTGAGGCTTACGACGCATCGCTGGCGGAGATTAACCCCCTGATCGTCACCGTTGAGGGTGATCTACTGGCGGTGGATGGAAAGATGGTCATCGATGACAACGCCCTGTTTCGGCACCCAGACCTGGCAGAGATGCGCGACGAGGATGCTGAAGCTCCAGCGGAACGGGAAGCGCGACAAGCGGGATTGAGCTACGTCAAGCTCGACGGGACGATAGGATGTATGGTCAATGGCGCCGGTCTGGCCATGGCCACGATGGACATCATCAAGCATTTTGGCGGCTCGCCGGCCAACTTCCTCGACATTGGCGGGGGTGCCAAGGCTGAGAGAGTGGCAACGGCGCTCCAGCTGATTCTCGAGGACGAGAGCGTGGAGGCCGTGTTGTTCAACATCTTTGGCGGCATCACCCGTTGCGACGAGGTCGCTCGAGGGATCCTCGACGCTTTCGAGGAGGTCAAGCCCACCGTTCCGCTGGTCGCCCGACTGGTGGGAACGAACGATGAGGAAGGCCGAGCTATGCTCGACGCCTCAGACTACGACCTGATGACGGCGAAGACATTGGCCGAGGCAGCCCAGATGGCCGTCGCTGCTGCCGACGCGGGGGCTTAGGAGGAGATTGTGGCGATTCTAGTTGACAGAGAGACCCGCTTGCTTGTACAAGGTATCACGGGACGCGAGGGAGAGTTCCACAGCCAGCAGATGATCGAGTACGGAACCCAGGTCGTGGCGGGGGTCACCCCGGGAAAGGGGGGGCAACAGGCCTGCGACGGGCGCGTTCCGGTCTTCGACACCGTCGCCGAGGCTGTGGAGGAGACGGGAGCCAACGCGTCGATCATCTACGTGCCGGCACGCTTTGCGCCGGACGCCATCATCGAGGCAACCGACGCCGGCGTTCCTCTGATCGTCTGCATCACCGAGGGGATCCCGGTCCTCGATATGATCGACGTGCGGGCTTATCTAGACCAAAAGGGGGTCCGCTTGGTGGGCCCGAACTGCCCTGGATTGCTCTCTCCGGGCGAGGCGAAAGTGGGCATTATGCCGGGACACATCGCGACGCCGGGCTCCGTGGGCGTCGTGTCGCGCTCCGGCACGTTGACGTACGAGGTCGTCTATGCGCTCACCAGCCGCGACATCGGGCAGACGACGTGCGTGGGCATCGGGGGCGATCCGATCATCGGCACGGATTTCATCGACGCGCTGAAGCTCTTCGAGGAGGACCCCAAGACGGAGCACGTGGTGCTCATCGGTGAGATCGGAGGGGCGGCCGAGGAGCGAGCCGCCGAGTTCATCGACCAGTATATGACCAAACCAGTCACCGCCTTCGTCGCCGGCCGCACGGCCCCTCCGGGGAAGCGGATGGGCCACGCCGGGGCCATCATCCAGGGAGGAACAGGGACCGCCGCCGACAAGATCGCTGCCTTTGAGGCGGTGGGGGTGACGGTAGCTGAGCATCCAGAGCAGATTGCTGACCTCGTTGAGGAGCAGCGCGCCTAGCCCACGTGTCTGGCTTTGGTCGCCCTGTCCCAGCTCATTGGGGAGAGGGAGACGCGCCCAGGCACGGTCTGGCGAGAGTCATAGGGTTGACATAGACATTGGCACCTGAGAGGGAGAGAAGTCCAGGGTCGGCGATCGAGCCGGTCCTGGACTTCGCACGTGAACGCGTGAAGGGCGCTCAATGGATCGACTGGGGCCTGGCGCTGGCGCTGATGGTGGGTCTCCTGGCCGCCGTACCGTTTCTGACGCGAGGGGGACTTCCGCGTCAGACCGACGCAGAGCTTCACGTCTATAGGACAGCCGAGCTGAGCCACATCATTCACCAGGGCGTGACCTATCCGCGCTGGGGCGCCAACCTCTACCTGGGCTACGGCTACCCGATCTTCAACTATTACGCTCCGTTCACCTATCATCTGGGGAGCTTTCTGACCAACCTTCTCCCGGGCGCTTGTATCGTGATCGGGACGAAGATGGTCTTCGTGCTGGGGCTTATGCTGGCCTCGGTGGGGGCCTATTATCTAGGTCGCGAGCTCTTCGAGCCAGCGGGAGGGCTCCTCGCAGCGGCCTCCTTCACCCTTTCGCCCTACGTGCTGTTCATCGACCCCCACGCCCGAGGGGATCTGGCCGAGCACTTCGCCGTCTGCCTGCTGCCCCTGACATTCACCTTCATTCATCGCCTGATGGAGGCTCCGGGGCCAGGGGTGTTCCTCGGCGGCGTCCTATCGCTCTCGGCCCTCGTCTTCAGCCACAATCTAATGGGTCTGGCGGCCAGCGCCCTGTTGCTGGCCTACTGGGCGTGGCGGTTTCTCTGGGGGCCTGATCGTTTTCGTTCGCTGTGGGCCCCGTTGGCCTTCGCCCTGGCGGCCGGGTTGATCGCCTTCTTCTGGCTCCCGGCGCTGGCGGAGCACGATGCAGTAAGATTGGAGGTCGTCGGCCCCGGCCACTTCGATTTCCGTGAGCACTTCCTGAGCCTGCGCGAGCTCCTGGCCCCCTCACACCTGCTGGACTGGGGCGCAACGGGTCCGCGCTTCCATCACAACCTGGGCCTCGCCCAGTGGGCGCTGGCCCTGCCGGGGCTGGCCGTGTTAGCACGGCGCCTGGGAGCACCTCCGGACGAGAGGAAAGGGGCGGTGCCCCTCAGCTTCTTCATGGCAAGCGCCCTGGGCCTGGGTTTCCTGATGCACTCGACCTCGAAAGACGTGTGGGAGCTGGTCCCCGGCATGCCCTACCTACAGTTCCCGTGGCGCCTGTTGGGGCCGATGAACCTGATGCTCGCCGTGGGCGCCGCGAGCCTGGTGGACATCCTACCGGAGCGACGCTGGCGCCGACCAGCGCTGACGGCAGGCCTGGTGCTGATCCTATCGACGGCCATGGCCCTGCTCTACCCGCCGCCGTGGCCCGAGGACTTCGGCGGCACCTCCCCCGTCGACATCATCCGCTGGGAGAGAAAGAGCCAGGCGCTGGGAACGACGTCGACCGGGGATTTCCTGCCCACCACAGTGGAGATGATCCCCTCCGTGGCGAAGACCCTGGTAGCGTCCTACGAGGGAGGCGGTCCGATCGACAAGGTCAATCGCGCCACGCTGCCCGACGGGGCGGATGTGACCATCCTGAGCCACGGTCCGACCCACGACCGCTTCCGGGTGACGACACCGGTCTCGTTTGTGCTGCGTCTCTACACCTTCGACTTCCCGGGGTGGACGGCCTACGTCGACGGTCGCCAGGTGGACATCGAGATAGCACGCCCGGAGGGATTCATCACCGTCCCGGTGCCGCCCGGGGAGCACACCGTGCTCGTCCGCTTCGAACCCACACCGGTGCGCAGCGTGAGCTGGCTGATCTCTGCCGGGAGCGCCGTCCTCTTGATCGCCTGTCTGGCCATCTGGCGGGTCAAGCTCGACCATCCCAGACGGTCAGCTCCTCCGAAGCTGAGGGGACCGGCGGCGCTGTGGACGGGGGGCGCGGTGGTCGCGTTCTTGGTGCTCAGGCTCATCGCCGCTGCGCCAGCCCCTGAGGGGTTGTTGTATCTCGACTCGGCGCCCGGCGAAGCGCTGCCAGCCCAGCACGAGGTGGAGGCGTCCTTCGAGGGGCCGGTGGAACTGCTGGGCTACGACCTGCCGCAGACGCGGGTGAAGCCCGGTGAGACGTTCTCCGTCGTGCTCTACTGGCACGCTCTGACGCCGCTGGAGAAGAACTACCAGTCGTTCGTCCATCTGGCCCGTCCGCTGGACACCGTCTGGGGGCAGGAGGACCACCTCAATCCTGGGGGACTGCCCACCAAGCGGTGGCCCGTGGACAAGTACGTCTGGGACGAGTACGAGGTCTACGTGCGCCCAGAGACACCGCCGGGGACGTACAGCATCAACGTCGGGCTCTATCTCCGGTCGGAGGGGTACCGTCTGAAGCGACTGGACGAGAAGGGGAACGCCGTTGGGGACAGCCTGGTCATCAGCTCGATCACCGTGGTAGAATGACACGAGGTGAAGAGCGATGATGAACGGCCAGGTCGGAGCCTTCGGCAAGCTCGGGGCGGGGCTCAGGATGCTTGGTCAGGATGCTCGGGAAAGAATGAGGCCGATTCCTGCGATGCAGGAATCGGCTTAGTTGCCCCGTGATACGTTGAGCCGCTCACGTCGTCGGAAGCAGCAGCTCGAATCTTGCGCTACTCCTCCTCAGAGTGCTGCTTCAGCGTCCGCTCCAGGATCTCCTCGCGTTCGTCGTAGTCGGCCTTCTGCTTCTTGGCGCGGCGTCTCTCACCCTGACCGCGGCTCCTATCGGCGCGGGCACGCTCCATGGCGATCTCCATAGCCGTCTGGGGGGTGACTTCCTCTTCCTCCTCGACCTCCGGCTCTGGCTTGGGTTCCTCGACGACCTCTTCCTCCAGGCCCTGGCGCGTCAAATCGATACGCTGTCTCTGGCGGTCGACCCGCAAGACGCGCACGTCGATCTCGTCCCCGACGCTGACCAGCTCGGATGGATGATCGACGTAGCCAGATGACATCTCCCGAACGTGGAGCAGGCCAGGACGCTCCGCACCGACGTCCACGAAAGCTCCATACTGCTCGATGCGGGTCACCTTGCCGGTGTAGGTTTGTCCCTCCTGTAGCTCGCTCCAGGTGACGTCCGGGGGCTCGACCATGGTCAGGCTGACGCGGTTCTGGTCGGCCTGGACGTCAGTGACCCAGACGACCACGTCGTCTCCGACGTTCACGGCCTCGGTCACCGCATCGACCTCGCGATCGGGTGAAAGCTGAGAGATGTGAAGCAATCCCTCGACCGGCAAACCAATATCAACAACCGCGCCGTGCAATCCGATCTCGGCGATCGTGCCTTCCAGGCGCATTTTGGGCTTCAGATCCTCAATCGAAAACGATCGACCATCTGCTCTATCGGTCACGTAACTACCTCCTCACTTCATGATTTCGGTGCGACGAACACAAACACGGATTCTACTATACAAGCGGAGCTTGTCAAGAAAGAAAAAGCGGTGGCCGTTCGAAACATTTCTAGGGCCTGTCAGAGTTCCGGCAGGTATGGAAACCTGCCCTACGTGTCTGGCGGCCATCAGAACTGCGGCAGGTATGGAAACCTGCCCTACGTGTGCGGTTCTGCCCCCTGACCGGAGCTACCAGGCAGCCTTTGGGAAGGTGATCAGGCCAGCGTGGATACCAACGCGCTTGTACATCTTGATCCCTGTGTAGGGCACGTCCATGATGCCGTCGTGGATGGCCCAGCTGCGTCCCCGCACGCTCTTGTGGGCGCCCGGTGGCCGGAATGGCGTGCTGCCGTCAAGGCGCTTGTAGAGCAGGCCACCCGGCGCGAACTCGTTGTGAATCCACTCCATACGGCCCAGGCCCATGGCGTAGGCGAAGCCGAGCCGCTCAAAAAGGATCGCGTTGTGATAGGCCAAGGGCTGGACGTAGAAGACGTCGTGGCGCAGCGCGTCGACGAACGCCTCCAAGATCGGCACCAGGTCGCGGGTCAGGCGCAGGCCGCGGCGCACCTGTCCCGGGGCGAGGCCGGCTTTCATCGCCTTGATCTCCTCCTCGACGTTTCTCCCCTGGGTCCCGAAGTAGGTCGGCGTTCCGTCCGGAAGGCGGTCCGTGTCGAAACGTCTTGCGTGGGGATCGTTGACCACGAAGAGGACGACCTCAATCTGGTTGGTGGTGGTGTCGGCCAGCTGGAGGTAGAGGAGGGGGTCCTGCGCCTCGGGCTCGTGCCGAAGGTACAGCTCCACCGAGGAGGGGCCGGTGACGATCTGGAACAGGGATGGTTCGTCAGAGCTCGCAAGCGACTGGGGGGCGATCCCAAAGCGGAGAAGAACGTCGAGAGGGAGCAGGCTGAGATACACCTGACGCCTGCGCTCGCGGGGCAGGGCGTTGATGCGCCCGATGGAGCGTACGTCCATGGCGAGGTCCGACAGGACCTGGGAAGGGGCAACGAGCGTGCGTCTGTTGTGCAAGCTTCACCTCACCGACGGCGGCGATCTCTCATCGCCCTTTCGATCTCCCGCTGGGCATCCCGTTCCGCAATGGCGCGGCGCTTGTCGTGCTTGGCCTTGCCCTTGGCCAGGGCGATCTCGACCTTCGCCCGCCCGTCTCTCAGGTACATCTGCAGAGGAATGATGGTGTAGCCGCTTCTCTCGACGTCGGCTATCAGACGGTCGATCTGATAGCGGTGCAGGAGGAGCTTGCGCGGGCGCCGCGGATCGTGGCTGTAGTACTGGCCGGCCGGCTTGTAGGGCCCGATGTGGACGTCGAGCAGCCAGAGCTCGCCGTCGCGGGGGTGCACAAAGCCGTCCCGAATGCTGACCCGGCCCTCGCGGATCGACTTAATCTCCGTGCCTCTCAAGACCAGCCCGGCCTCGTAGCGGTCCTCAATATGATAGTCGTGCTGCGCCTTTCGGTTGCGCGCCACGACCTTGATACCATCTCTCGCCATCACTCACCTTCCAGGAGATACTCAACGGCCCGCTGCAGCTGAGGATCCTGGTCCGGCTGTTCCTGCTGCTCCTCGGCGGGCCAGGGGACCTCGACGTCGGGCGCCAGCCCGCGGCCTTGAATCCGCTGATCGTCGGGCGTGAACCAGAGCGCCACGGTGACCCGCAGCTCCGAGCCGTCTCTCAGGCTGAAGGGGCGCTGGACGGACCCTTTCCCAAAGGTCTGGGTGCCGACCAGGGCGGCCCGCCCCTGATCCTGGAGCGCCCCGGCGACGATCTCCGACGCGCTGGCGGAGCCGTTGTTGACCAGCACGACGAGCGGGATCTCCTCGGCGATATCGCCAGAGCTGGCGTTGAACTCGCGCTCGCGGCCATCGCTGAAGCGCTCGACGGCGACCAGTTCGTCCCCGAGGAAGAGGTCGGCGACCTCAATGGCCTGATCCAGCCAGCCGCCCGGGTTCTGGCGCAGGTCGAGGACGATGCCCTGTGGATCCTGCTCCAGGAGCGTCTCCAGGCCCTCCTCGAGGGTGTCGCTGGCGGTGGCGCTGAACTCGTGCAGCTTGATATAGCCGACGTCCTCGTCCAGCATCTCGTGCTCGACGATGGGGATCTCGAGCTTGGCTCGGACGACCACGACGGTGAAAGCCTCGGGGGTACCCTCCCGCTCGACGGTGAGAGTGACCTCGCTGCCGGCCGGACCGCGGATCTTCCCGATAGCCTCGTAGAGCGGATCGCCGACCACCGACTCGCCATCGACGGCGACCACGCGATCCTCGGCCCGGAGGCCAGCCTCGGCCGCGGGGCCATCCTCAAAGGTATCGACGATGCGCACCCGCCCCGACTCGTCCAGGTCGACGAAGGCCCCGATGCCCTCAAACTGCCCGGTGGCGTCCTCCTCCAAGATGGCCGCCACGTCCGGCTCGATGAAGGCGGTGTACTTGTCATCGAGCGTCTCGAGCATGCCCCGAATGGCTGCGTACGTGATCTCCTGCATGCTGGGGAGCTCATCATAGTAGTGACGCTGGACGAGGTCCCAGACCTCCCAGAAGAGCTGGAAGGTCTCCTGATCCCCGGTCTGCGGCGTGGGGACGGAGAACGGCGTCGCCGTCGGTTCGGGGGTGGGCTCAACGTCGCTCGACGTGCCCGACGCCGAGGGTGAAGCGGCGGTCGGCGTCGGTGAAGCAGCAGGGGGAGGAGACGCGGCAGGCCAGGCGAGCAGGCCCTCCCCGCGCTGGGTCAGCAGGTAAGCGGATCCAAAGCCAGCGGCAAAGGTGAAGGCCGAGACCACCAGCACGACGATGCTGACGACCAGAAACTTGATGACAGTGCGCGACGTCCTATCCATGACTCACTCCGATCCTAAGTAGGTCAAAGCCTGGCTCAAGGCCTGATCAAC
Source organism: uncultured Anaerolineales bacterium (assembly GCA_964514285.1). Taxonomy (GTDB): domain Bacteria; phylum Chloroflexota; class Anaerolineae; order B4-G1; family B4-G1; genus SKLM01. The sequence continues at coordinate 62,862 of CAZEQC010000011.1, forward strand.
CCCGTCATCGCTATCGGGGACGAGGCGGTCGGGCGTCAAGCCCTTCTTATCAATCCGGTGACGATCTGGCGTGATCCAGATCGCCGTTGTGACGTGCAGCGACGACCCATCCGACAGATGGTAGATCTCCTGCACCGAGCCCTTGCCGAACGTTGGCTGGCCGATCAGCGGCGCGCGGCCGTTGTCCTGCAGCGCTCCGGCGACGATCTCGGCCGCGCTGGCCGTCCCTCCATCCACCAGGACGGCCAGGGGGGTCTCCACGTCGCCGCCGCCCCGCGCTCGGAAGGTGCGCTGACCCGAGCGGCCCTCCTGGTAGAGCACCACGTCGCCGTGGTTGAGAAACTGCCCGGCGACAGCGACGGACGACTCGAGCAGCCCGCCGCGGTTCTCTCGCAGATCGAGCACCAGATTGGCGGCGCCGGCACGGCTGAGAGCCTCCAGGGCGTCGCTGAGCTCATCGCCGGTCCTCTCGGTGAAGCGGAGGAGGTGGACGTAGCCGGTGTGCGCGCCCTCTAGATGCCACGTCACCGACGGCACGTCGATCTTCTCCCGCTCGACCTCGATCTCTAGGGTCACCTCGCCGGAGGGCTGGGCCCTCTGGACCGTGAGGCGGACGGGCGTCCCCACCTCGCCGTGGAGTATGGCCTCCACATCGCTTTCGGTCAGCGCCTCGCGTACTGGCTGACCATCAATGGCGACCAGTAGATCGCCCCGGGAGAGCCCGACCCGTTGAGCCGGGGAGTCCGGGTAGGGCGCGAGGACGAAGCGCCCTTGGGCGTCGCGCCAGACGTCGACGCCGATCCCGCCGTAGGACCCGCGCAGCTGATCCTGCTCCAGCTCCCGGGAGACGGGTTCGACGAAGACGGTGTAGGGATCGAGGAGCGTGAGCGAGCGGCGGATGGCGGCGTACGTGCGGGCCTTGGGGGAGGGCAGGTCCCCGAAGAAGTGGCGCTCCACACGCCTCCAGGCCTCCCAGAAGACACGAGCGTCCCTGGGGCCGGGGGCGCGTGCAGCGACGGCCTTCTCCCGGAGCCGGTAGACGCCGAATCCCGCCGTGTAGACTAGGCAAAAACAAATGACAAAGGCTATGCCTAGCCGTAATCGATTTTGTCTATAATCTAACACTCGTCGAACAGCTGTTCGTGCACGTTCAAGGTGATGGTTATTCTAACACAAAGGGAGGGTCGAGCAAGTAGGACGGCGGGCCCGGGCAGGGCGACGGTGCTTGGCGGACTCGATCGCGATATTGTTCCCCTGCACTTTTTTGTGGAAAACAATATCGGGCCGGCTGAGCAGCGGATCAGCTGGCACGCGTTGGCACGTATGATGACAGGCCATCGCCTGGCCGGTCTTATTAAAGAGCGTGAGCAATCCCGACGTCGAGATTGGGCTTGCCTTTCTCATGGAGGCATTATACTACAATGGTATGGGCGTGTCAACAAGGCAATTGTGAGATATCACTTGGGAAACACCCGGTCACTGTGCTGGCGGTTGAAACCGCGCCAATGGCTGCGACGTCGGCCTTCGCCGACTGCTCCGTGGCCCGCGAAGACGGGCTTGGTGACGGGGTGGGGCGCGACGCTCAGGAGGGCACTCGGTGGCGGAGCGTTCTCGGCGTCGTAAAGGGCGTAAGCGTCGAGGTAGCGACGGCTTTGAGTGCTTCGGTCGCGTGGTTGGGTCGTCGGCGAGGACTCAGGCTCCGAGAGGAGGAGCGAGGGTGGTGGGGGAGGGCGTGGCGGAGGGGCAAGGGAGGGGTCGAGGAGCTCAGGTTGACATTATGTTTGGCAGACATTATGTTTCGCATAAGTAAAATTATGCGAAGTGATATTCTTTTGAAACACAACCGTTCCGCTCCGGCGTACACCACGGCGTTAGCCGCCGGTGTGCGCCGTTTGGGCATGGAATCCTCGCCTACGGGAGGAAGCGCTCGTAATCATCGTGACCACCAATCCAAAACCAGGTGACTGTGTCGCGTTCAGGAACGCCGATGGCACGATAGCCCAGTGTAATCCTCACAGACTAGATCCGTTCTTTGCGATTGATGCACTTGAAACGCAGAGAAGGATGAGATGGATTCCGCGCCCACAGACGGTAGGCTCTCCGGGCCCTACGTCTTATGTCCTCATCGAGAGACCTGTACGCAGACCAGAAAGACGGCAAGCCGGTGGCATTGTTGTACTATACGAAGTGACTAGCCTGGTGTACGGCTGTGATTGCAGTGTTTTCTGGCGCAGCGTCCTCCTGGACGTTGACGGAAACGGTGACTGGGGTATCATATGTGGTGAGATCGGGGCTGACGGCGATGGGGACAGGTGAGGCCCGGTCTCTGGCGTATAGCGAGGCTTGCCGCGGCCCAGACGCCCGCGACCAGACGCCCCCGAGACGGGGGCTGCGAGCAGG
>CAZEQC010000011.1:65361-67547 GCA_964514285.1 uncultured Anaerolineales bacterium
TGCGAGCAGGTGTGGAAGGACGGGGCTTGTGGGCGGCTTTCGGCTAGCAGCCACGGTGGAGCCACAAAGGGTACGAGAGGTGTGACGTAGGGACATCTATGACGCCTGCTGCCATCCAGACAGAGGATCTGACCAAGCGGTTTCCCGACCCCCGCCGCCTGCTGGGGTTCCCCCTGCCCTTTGGGAGTGGGAGGGATGAGGGGACGCTGGCGGTCGACGGGGTGACGCTGGCGGTGCGGCAGGGCGAGGTGTTCGGGCTGGTGGGGCCGAACGGCGCGGGGAAGACGACGCTGGTGAAGATGCTGACGACGCTGATCCTCCCCACCTCGGGCCGGGCCCGGGTCGGGGGGTACGAGCTGCGCGCGGAGAACAACCGGCAGATCAAGGCCTCGATCGGGCTGGTGACGGGGAACGAGCGGAGCTTCTACCCGCGGCTCTCCTGCCGGGAGAACCTGCACTTCTACGCCGGGCTCCACGATCTTTCTCGAGGTGCGGCGACGAGGCGCATCAGCGAGCTGGCCCGGCTGTTGGATCTGGACGCGTTTCTGGACAAGCGGTACGACACCTGCTCGACAGGCATGAAGCACCGCCTGGCGCTGGCCCGGAGCCTGGTCAACACGCCCTCGCTTCTCTTCCTGGACGAGCCGACACGGAGCCTGGATCCGGTGGCGGCGGCGCGCTTCCGTCAGGCGGTCTACGCCCTGGCGCACCGCGACGGCTGCACGGTCTTCCTGGTGACGCACGACCTGGACGAAGCGGTCGAGCTCTGCGACCGGGTGGGGGTGATGGTGGAAGGGCGATTGCGGGTGGTCGACGCGCCCGGCGATCTGCGGCGGGCGCTGCGGGGGGATGAGACGTGCTCCCTGCAGGTGCGCGAGGCGGGGCAGGGGTTGGACGAGGCGCTGCGGGGGCTGGACCGGGTCGAGGTGGTGGAGGCGCAGGTGGGGACCGGGGGTGTGACGGAGCTGAGGCTGCGTCTGGGGGATCGGAGGCGGGTTCTGCCGGCGGTGACGCGGGTGATCGCCGAGGGGGGCGGGACGATCGAGGGGTTGACGTTTGAGGGCGCGTCGTGGGAGGCGGCGGTGGAGAGCCTGGAGGCGGGTTCGGCAGGTATGGAAACCTGCCCTACGTCTCGGGAGGCAGCGGGTTCGGCAGGTATGGAAACTTGCCCTACGTCTCGGGAGGCAGGTATGGAAACCTGCCCTACATTTGGTGGAGTGGGGGGCGGAGTCGAGGCGACGGGGGTAGAGGAGAGGAGGAGCGATTCCAGGGTCGGTGGGCGGGGATGGGTTGGGGCCCTGTCTAAGCCGCTGCTCTTTTTCCGGCGGGATCTGAAGACGCAGATGCGGTATCGGCTCTCGTTTCTGCTGCAGGTGTTGGGGATTCTGTTCTCCAGCGCGAGCTTCTACTTCGTGGCGCAGCTGTTGGGGACGCAGGCGGCGCCGGTGCTGAGCGGGTACGGCGGGGACTACTTCTCGTTCGTGCTGATCGGCATCGCCTTCGTGGGGTACCAGGGCGTAGCGCTGCACACGTTCTCCGGGGTGATCCGCTCGGCCCAGTCGCTAGGGACGCTGGAGGCGATGCTGGTGACGCCGACCGCCCTGCCGATGGTTCTTTTTTCGTCTAGCTTGTGGAACTTCGCCTACACCTCGCTGCGGGTGGGGGTCTACCTGCTGGCCGGGGTGACGGTCTTTGGAGCGGACCTGGGCCAGGCGAATCTGGTGGCCGGGGTGCTGGTGCTGGGCCTGACGGTGCTGACGTTGAGCAGCATCGGGATCCTCTCCGCCTGTTTTATCATGGTGTTCAAGCGCGGGAGCCCGATCAACTTCCTGATCGGGAGCCTGTCGTCGCTGCTGGCCGGGGTGTATTATCCGGTGGAGGTGCTGCCCGGCTGGCTGCAGGGGGTGGCGCGGTTCTTCCCCCTGACGTACTCGCTGGAGGCGATGCGGCGGGCGCTGCTGCAGGGGGAGGGGGTGGTGGCGCTGGCGGCGGAGATCGGGGCGCTGGCGGCCTTTGCCGCGCTGTTGCTGCCGCTGGGGTTGGTGGCGTTCCGGTATGCGGTGCGGCAGGCTAAGCGGGATGGGAGCTTGACGCATTTTTGACCAGGACAACAGACAGGATTTACAGGATTGATGCGGCGGGGGTTTGGACAGGATTCACAGGATTGACAGGATTGATAGGTTGAT
>CAZEQC010000011.1:67647-68970 GCA_964514285.1 uncultured Anaerolineales bacterium
GATGCGGCGGGGGTTTGGACAGGATTCACAGGATTGACAGGATTGATAGGTTGATGGGGCGGGGTTTGGACAGGAGTTGCAGGATTAAGAGGGTTGATAGTACGTCTCGGTTTCTCTTTCTGTGCCTGGAGGCGCGGTGGCGGGGGGAGGCGCTGGAGGAGGCGCGGGGGCTGGCGAGCCGGAAGGAGGTGGCGTGGGGGCGTCTGCTGGACGTGGCGCGGACGGGGGGCGTGGCCCCGCTGGTGTATCACGCGGTGCGGGGTGAGGGGCTGCTGCCTTCGGAGGTGGAGGAGGCGCTGCGGGGGGACTACTTCGCCAACGCGAGCCGGAACGTCGTACTCTTCCGCGCCCTGGAGGACGCTCTCCGTGCGCTGGAGGCCGAAGGGATCCCCGTGATCGCGCTCAAGGGCGCGGCGCTGGCCGAGACGGTCTACGGCAACGTGGCCGTGCGCCCGATGGGCGATCTGGACCTGCTGGTAGGAGAAGGGCGCGTCCCAGCCGCAGCACACGCCCTGGCGGAGCTGGGGTACAGTTCGGCTCAGCGAGGCGGCTTCGACGTCGAGGATATTCACAGCAATCAGCTGCTGCTCCGGAGACGGGGCGCTAACGGCGAGGTGATCGAGATCCACTGGCAGCTGTTCTGGTTCCCCTACTACCGACGCGTGGTCCCGAACGACTGGTTTTGGACGACGGCGCTGCCGGTCGAGATCGGGGAGACGGAGAGCCTGATGCTGGCACCGGAGGCCCACGTGCTCCACCTCTGCGGCCACCTACTCCACCACCACGGCAGCGACGGGGCGTTCAGGCTGCTGTGGATGCACGACGTGGCGGCGCTGGTCGTGTACTATGCGAAGGAAATCGACTGGGACGAGGTGCTGGACCGGGCGCAGGCGTATGACCTGGTGCAACCGGTGCAGCAGATCCTGACACGGGTGAAGGCGATGTGGTCTGTGCCGATTCCGCCGGAGGTGATGGAGCGGCTGAGGGGTATGCGTCCCTCGAGAGGAGAGGTACAGGCGCTCGAATGGCTCACCGAGACGTCGGCCTCTATGGAGACGTACGCCCTGGCGGGCCTGGCGAGTATGCCCACGTGGCGGGAGCGGCTACAGTTCGCGTGGCACGATCTCCTCTTCCCGTCGCCGGGCTTCATGACGAGCCGTTACGACATCCCGCACCCGTTGCTGCTGCCCTTCTATTATCCCTATCGCTGGCTGGCGGGGCTGTGGGGCGTGGTGGGATGTCGGGGGAGGGGAGCACCGCAGAGGCGCTGAGGGCGCGGAGGACGGCGAGGGGAGGGGGTGATGCGGAGACGCGGAGACGGGG
>CAZEQC010000012.1:0-45330 GCA_964514285.1 uncultured Anaerolineales bacterium
GTTCCTCTCCTCGTTGACCAGGGACGGGAAGTCCATCTTCACCGTCGAGGACACCTGGCGCACGTGATTCCGCTCCTGCCCGCCAAGTTCGAGGCGCGGGAGCTGGATGTGACGACGCTGGATCTCCAAGACCTTCTTGACCGACGTTCCGAGTTCGAGGCCGATTGGGATCGGCGTCTCAGCTATCTTGTGCACACGCCAGAAGGTAGTGCGTTCGAAAACGTCTGGGAGACGGTCGTTAGCGTCCTTCGCCAAGTTGAGGGACGTTTTGCGCGGTAGATAACAGAGAGATCCGGCGGGCGATAGCCGGGGGCTACACTATCCCCATCGTGTCGATCACCCACGAACCGACCATGATGGCAACCGCCGCACATCCAGGCACGGCGCAATGGTTGACCCACTCGGACCAGTGCTGCTCGCGATCTTGATTGGCACGGAAGCGGTAGCTGCCTTCGGAAGCTCTGCCAGGGACCATGCTGTTCACCCCGGCGGTGCCGTTACGGCTGTGTCGCCTTAGCAGACGCAGACCCGTATACCCTCCTTTGGGCAAGTCTGCAGGATTTGGAATCGGTCCCGTGCGCTTCACGCCCCGGTGGAGGTCGATCTCTATTCTCCCGCATTGACCCGCTGCCAAAGCCCACCCGAACAGTAACTTGCAAACGTGTCCATAAGGCGTATACTAAGCGCCCTAGAGATATATCTGATACATTCACCAGGAGGTGTGCCTTTGTCCGTTCAAGAAGCCGCGCTTTATGGCGATCTCGTGCTCTACCTGCGTGATCAGGCAGCTGACCTACTGGCCGGTGAGGACAGCGACCGTGAGGAGCAACAGGAGCACCTCGATCATATCATCCGCGATTGGTTCTTCACGCCACAGGATCGCCTTCACGGCTGTGCCCCACGCGAGCTGATCTGGGCTGAACAGGGGAGAGTGCCCAATCCCATCCATCCAGAACACCTGGATGAGTTCTTCGTCGGCGATTGTCCCATCTGTCAAGCCGAGCTAGAGGAGATCAAGGCAGCTATGGAGGCTGACGAGGATCCCGGTTGGCACTGGTACTACGATGACGGGGGTTATCCCTTGATCGCTCGGTACGACCCTGAGGGGTGGGATGAGTGCTGGGCTGAGATAGAAGCCGACGTGGAGGCATGGCAGACCGACCAAGGCGACACCCCGTCTGAGACCAGCCTTCCTGCAGCTGAGGCGTATGAGCCTTTCCCTGTCACGTCCGACAAGGCGACGCCCGAGGCGTTCATGGCGCGATTGCGTCAGCCCTGGATCGATCCAAGACTTCATCAAGCAGCGCAGATGCTGGCGGAACGCCTCGACTGCCCAGAGCCATCCGAGTTCGGCCTCCAATACCGTCGTATCCGCTATGAGGAAGCGCTCTCTCTGCTGGTCGGCCTGTACGAGCACGGTGTCGACGTGGAGGGGCTCCTCTCTCAGATCGAAGCATTTCCCTATCAATACATCGCCCTCGATTGGCTCAGCCAGCCAGCCGAGAACGCGGCTTGGCTGGTCGAGATGATAGAACGCGAAGCCGCACAGGGCGGCGAGTCTGACATAGACCGAATGCGCCATCACCGCGACTTCATCTTCATGCTCTCACGCATGGTGTCCCCAGGCGCACAGCTCTGGCTTCGGGGATGGCTCGACGCCATAGCCCACGGCGCCATCACCCGTGCTATCGAGGATGACGAACAGCCATCTCGACCAGGCAACGATCGTCCTGAACACATCGACTGACATCAAGAGTCGAGCTAGGAGGATATATGCCTTCACGTATAGGTATCCGTCGAGAGGACAAGAGCAAGTGGGAACGCCGTGTGCCTCTCATCCCTGAACACGTCGATCAACTAGAGGAGGAGCACGACATTCAAGTCTGGGTGCAGCCCTCAGAGATCCGCGCCTTCTCCGATCAAGCCTATCGAGACGTGGGATGCCGGATCACGGAGGACCTCTCGCCCTGTCCCGTCGTCTTCTCCGTCAAGGAGATCCCCGCGGACTTCTTCGACCCTGGACACACCTACGTCTTCTTCGCGCATGTCATCAAGGGGCAACCCTATAACATGCCTATGCTCCAAGCCTTATTGGACAAGGGCTGTCAACTGATCGACTATGAGAAGGTCACCGATGAACAGGGTCGCCGTCTGATCTTCTTCGGTCACCACGCCGGGCTGGCCGGCATGATAGACACGCTCTGGGCCTTGGGACGAAGGTTGGAGTGGGAAGGGATCGCCAGCTCCTTCGCCGACCTGCAGCAGACCTATCAATACGACGACCTCGACCAGGCAAAGGCTGCCATCTCCAAATTGGGTGAACACATCGCTCACAAAGGACTGCCCGAGCCAATCGCCCCGCTGATCTGTGGTTTTGCCGGATACGGCAACGTGTTCAGCGGAGCCAACGAGATCATCGAGCTGCTGCCGGTAGAAGAGATCGTCCCCGGAGAGGTTGCCGACGTGGCTCAGAATAGCCCCGTTCGCGACAGGGTATACAAGGTGGTTTTCAAAGAAGAACACACAGTTTCGCCCCTATCCCCTGACGATGCGTTCCAGCTGCAGGACTACTACGACCATCCGGAGAAATACCACTCCACATTCAATGCATACCTACCTTATCTGACCCTCCTGGTCAATTGCGTCTATTGGGAGGAGAAGTACCCTCGTCTGGTGACCAAACAAGATCTGCGGGAGATCTACCGGACCTCGAAACAACCCCACCTGCGCGTCATCGGCGACATAAGCTGTGACATCGAAGGAGCTATCGAGGCCACAATCAAGGCAACCGAGCCTGGCGCCCCGGTCTACGTCTACCATCCCTTCGAGGATCGGGCTATCTCTGGCGTGGGAGGAGAGGGGCCAGTGATTCTGGCCGTCGACATCCTACCCAGCGAACTCCCTCGTGAAGCCTCGATCTACTTCAGCGGCGTGCTGATGGACTACGTCCCGGCTATCGCCAAGGCTGATTACTCGGTGCCCATCCAGGCCCTGGACCTACCGCCGGAGATCAAGCGAGCCATCATCGTCCACCAAGGGGAACTGACGCCGGACTATCGCTACCTTGAGGATCACCTTCCCTAGTGCTTGTGAGACGTAAGCCCTCGTTTACACTGTTCTTGTTATCGGATGACTATTCACCGCCTGCTCTCAGCGCTCCTGCCATCTGCGGTGCGAGAGACGAAACTGCCGGATCACAGATCGGGCTAGAGCGCCAGAGCCGTCACGTGAATAGCCACCTCGTTACCGTGTTCTAGCCAGGAGGTGCCCATGAAAACCGTTCTCGTCTTTGGTGCCGGACTCGTCGCAGGCCCGCTGGTCCACTATTTGCTCGACCATGGCTATCAGGTCACGGTTGCCAGCCGCACGTTGAGCAAGGCCCAGTCGCTGGTCGACCATCACCCGCAAGGGAAGGCCATCCAATTCAACATCACAGAAAATGAGGAGCAGCTAGATGATCTGGTCAGCCAAGCCGATTTGGCCGTCAGCCTGCTGCCCTACATCTATCACGTCCAAGTCGCGGAGGCGTGCGTCAAGCATCAGCGCCCGCTGGTCACGACCAGCTACGTGAGCGACGAGATGCAGGCGTTGGATCAGCCAGCCCGCGAAGCCGGCGTGATCCTCCTCAACGAGCTTGGTCTCGATCCCGGCATCGACCATATGTCGGCGATGCACATCATAGACCGAGTCCACGGGGATGACGGCGAGATCAAGTCCTTCCGCTCATTCTGTGGTGGCTTACCGGCACCGGAGGCCAACGACAATCCTTTGGGCTACAAGTTCTCCTGGAGCCCACGCGGGGTGGTGTTGGCCGGTCGTAATGATGCTCGTTACCTGGAGAAGGGACACGTCGTCGATGTGCCCAATGAGCGGCTCTTTGCCACACACTATGTGACCTGGGTTGAGGGACTGGGTGACTTCGAGGCTTACCCCAATCGCAATGCCCTGCCCTACATCGAGCGTTATGGCATTCCCGAGGCGCACACGATGTATCGGGGCACACTACGCAACCTGGGTTGGTGCGACACCATGCAGAAGCTGAATCAACTGGGGTACCTCAGCCTGGAGGAGCGAGACGATCTATCTGGCAAGACGTTCCGCCAGGTCATGGCAGACCTTCTCGACCAGGGAACCACAGCTGATCTAAGAGAGAACCTGGCACGACAGCTTAACGTCGCCCCCAACGCTTGCGTCATAATGACCCTTGAGTGGCTGGGTCTCTTGAAAGACGAGCCGGTGCCAGAGGAGACGACGCTTCTGGACGTGCTCGCCGACCGAATGTTGGAGAAGATGCCCTATCGTGACGGGGATCGGGATATGGTCGTCTTGGTCCACGAATTTGTAGCCGCGTACGGGGATCGAGAGGAATCCATCAGCTCTACCTTGATCGAATTCGGGGCACCCGACGGAACTACAGCGATGGCCCGCACAGTGGGCACGCCCGCAGCCGTCGGCGCGCGGATGATCCTGGAGGAGAGGATCGATCTCGCCGGTGTCCACATCCCGGTCCTGCCAGAGATCTACCAGCCAATTCTCGACGAACTGAAGCGCCTTGGCGTCGCTTTCGAGGAGCGAGTGGCCTGATCAGTACTCGACGCGCACACCCTTGATCCGGCCTAAGGCCCATTCGACCAGCAAGATCAGCAGGACAAAGGGGAGATCGGCGACGATCGTGAAACCATACATGGCTGTCAGCCAACGAGTCGCCAGATTGAGAGGTGGGCCCAAACGCTCAAGGATCGCCGGCCCCAACCCCGCGAACCAAGCCAGAGCCGCTGCGATAGCCATGAAGAGAAGGACGGGCGTCCAAGACGCCCGGTCCGACTGACTTGGCAGCATGGCGTTGCTGACGGCGAAAATGAGGTAAGCCCAGAGCCAGACGTCGGGGGCCTTGACCATCTGGATGAAGCGAGTGATCAGACCGGTCCAAGCCCCCTCAACAAACGCTCTCTGCACGCCCCCAATGCCGAAGAACAAGTAGCCAATCAGCAGAATGACACCGCTTCCTGTCAGCAGGGGGGCCAGCCCAATCAGACTGGCTCGCACGGGGTCCGTTTCCTCAACGGGCACAAACCCCAATTGGATGCGCTCGTTCTTCAGCTTGGGGCGAACCGAGACCCGTCCCACACGCACACCGAGGAGCTTAGCTACGAGGGCGTGACTGATTTCGTGGAGGAGAATGCCCGGCATCAGAGGGAGGGCATAAAGCACCACTGCCATCTCCCGATCACCAGTGAGCAACAACATCGTCCCTTGGAGATGGCGGTGAATCCAGCGCTCAACCAGAAGCAGGAGCGCCAAGGTCACCGCCAACTCGAACAAGGGAATCCAGCTCATTGACCCTTCTGCGCTGCCGTGCCTTTCTTCACAATCTCCGCGAAGTCACGGGCCTTCAAGCTAGCGCCACCCACCAGTGCGCCGTCGATCTCTGGCTGTGACAGGAACTCAGTAACATTATGTGGTTTGACGCTGCCCCCATACTGGACCCGAATAGTCTCAGCGACCTCTTCGTCATAGAGATCGGCCAACACACCGCGTACAGCGCGACCGATGATCTCATTGGCGTCCTCGCCGTGGGCCGGCACCCCCGTCCCGATGGCCCAGATCGGTTCGTAGGCCATCGTGACTAGTCTGGCCTGCTCGGCCGTGACGCCTTTGAAGGCGGCTCGCACCTGCTTGCCGCAGAACGCCTCTGTCTCTCCGGCCTTGTTCTGCTCCAGGTTCTCCCCAACACACACAATGGGCTTCAGGCCGTGAGCCAGAGCCGCGTGCACCTTCTTGTTGATCCACGCGTCGGGCTCGTCGAAGAGGGTGCGACGCTCTGAGTGACCAAGGATGACGTAGTCACACAGCCCCTCCAGCATCACGGGACTCACCTCGCCCGTGAAGGCCCCTTCCTCTTCCCAGTGCATATTCTGTGCGCCAAGGCCGATAACCGAGTCTGCCAGGGCCTCGCGCACAGCCTCCAGAGCCACGAAAGAGGGACAAACAGCCACATCGCACTCATCGAACGCTCTCAGCTCATCCCTGAGCGACTCGACCAGAGCGACAGCCTCTGCGGTGATCTTGTGCATCTTCCAATTGCCAGCGATAAACGGTCTACGCATGCTACGCCTCCGATCCCTCATCCAACACATCCAACGCCTCCACACCCGGAAGCGCCTTACCTTCCAAGAACTGAAGGCTGGCGCCCCCTCCGGTAGAGACGTGCGTCATTTGATCGACCAGACCCACTTGCTGCACCGCGGCTGCCGACTCACCCCCGCCAATAATGGTCGTCGCGTCCAGCTCAGCAAGCAGTCGCGCGACATCGAAAGTCCCGGCGGCAAACGTCGGCATCTCAAACACACCCAGGGGGCCATTCCAGGAGACTGTCTTAGCGTCCCTGAGGGCCGATTCAAACGTCGAGACAGTCTTGGGTCCGATGTCCAGGATGCGCCACCCGGTGGGGACCTCGTCCGGAGCCACGACCTGCGTCTTAGCGTCGTTGTCGAATGCATCAGCGATGACGACATCGACTGGCAGCACCAGCTTCCCGGAGGCTTGGTCGAGAAGTGACTCAGCCGTGTCCATCACATCATCCTCGACCAGGCTGTCCCCCACCTCGAAGCCCATCGCCTTGAAGAAGGTGTTCGCCATACCTCCTCCAATGAGCACTCGGTCGCATCTTCCCAGCAGACTCTCAATAACAGAGATCTTGCCGGAGACCTTGGCTCCACCCAGGATGGCGACGAAAGGATGCTCCGGGTCCTCCGCGGCCTTCCCGAGAAGCCGCAGTTCCTTCTCCACCAGCAGCCCGGCGACTGCTGCCCCGCCTTTCGCGCGCATCGCCTGGGCCACGCCCTCTGTCGAAGCATGGGCACGATGGGCCGTTCCAAAAGCGTCGTTGACATACACGTCCGCCAAAGCCGCAAGGCTGGCGGCGAAATTCGAATCGTTGGCTTTCTCCTCAGCGTGGAATCGAGTGTTCTCCAGCAGGATCACGTCGCCGGGTTCCATCGCCTGGACGGCCTCTTCAACCGAGGTGCCGACGCAGTCATCCATCTTCTTCACCGGCTGATCCAGCAACGACGACAACCGTTCGGCCACCGGGTCCATCGTCAGATCCTCGACGACCTTCCCCTTAGGGCGACCCAGGTGGGACATCAGGATGACAGCAGCCCCGTTGTCGAGCAGATGTCGAATCGTGGGCAGGGCGGCCTCAATGCGCGTGTCATCGGCCACCGCGCCTTCCTTGAGCGGTACGTTGAAGTCGACGCGCACTAAGACGTGTTTCTCCTGCACATCGATGTCATGAATCGTCTTTTTGTTCATCGCACCTCCTTGTGAGTCCAACACTTGAGTAAGTGAGGCGCCCTTTAGCAACCTCACTTACTCCGTTAGGCTTCTTCAATGGCAACCATCCACATCTCATTCCTAGCGGATGTCTAAGCGAAGCTTCATCCACGATGTCGGACAGCAGCGCCCATAACCACTTCACGGTCAAGCACTGCACGACCAGACGCCCTGGCCTAGTCCGCCTGGCGTTTGAGGCGATAGGACGGACGGTTGCCCAGATGTCGTTGAAGGCACTGCCTCCTATGATCCGCTACAAGGTCTTGGCGACTCGCAGACCCTCTCGGATCATCTGGCTGGTGAAGCCCCACTCATTGTCGTACCAGCTCATGATCTTGACCAACGTCCCGTTGACCACCTGGGTCATACCCACGTCAACGATCGATGCGTGTGAGTCCCCCACTACGTCCGACGAGACAATCGGGTCCTCGGCGACGCCCAGGATGCCCTTATACTTGTCACTAGCGGCCTCCTCGCGGAAAATGTCGTTGACTTCCTCAACCGACGTCTCCCGCTCGGTGACGAAGATGATGTCGGAGATGGACCCCACCGGTATGGGCGCCCGAACCGCAACGCCGTCAAAACGGCCCTGGAGCTCGGGAAGGACCTTGGTGGTGGCGATAGCAGCGCCGGTGGTGGTGGGAACGAAATTGGCTGCCGCAGCCCGCCCCCTCCGGATCTTCTTGCTGGGCCCGTCGACGATGGCCTGTGTGGAGGTATAGGCGTGAATGGTCGTCATGATAGCGTTCTCCACCCCGATGCGTCGCTTCATCACTTCCACCACAGGCGTGATGCAATTCGTCGTGCAGCTAGCGCAGGATAGATAGCGGACGGATTCATCCTCGGGGACGTTCACGCCGTGGACAATGGTCGGCACACCCTCACTCTTGGCTGGAGCCGAGAGAATGACGAACTTAGCACCCGCCTCAAGGTGTTTCTCCAGGTCCTCCTTCTTTCGGAAGATCCCGGTGCACTCAAAGACGATGTCTACCTCGCGCTCCTCCCATGGCAGTTGAGTGGGATCTCTTTCCGCGAAGAACTCGTACGCCTCACCATCCACGATGAGGGCACTCTCCCCTACCTCGACGTCCCGATCATACCGCCCGTAAGCGGTGTCGTACTTGAGGAGATACGCCAGGTTGTCCAGCGGCATGATATCATTGACGCCCACCAGATCCAACTCAGGGGTGTCGAGGATGATCTTGAACGCCGCTCGTCCGATTCTTCCGAATCCGTTGATTGCTACTTTCGTCATTGTTCCTTTTCTCCTTTACTTATTATTGTGCTATCGGTCAAACTGCCGCAATGGGCAGTGAACGCCGATCCATCGATGGTCACAAGATCTTATTGACTTGGCGTTTTGACGGCGCTTGCCGTTCCAAGTGACTCATCAGCGCTTCCGCCAGCTTACGGCTGTCGTGCCGCCAGGGGTGCGCCTTGTCGACCAGATCCGCCGTGATCAAGCGATAGTCAGCATCAGACGGGACCTCGGGCTTGACCATTTCGACACAGGCCGGGCCATCAGAACAATCAACCGCACCCTCATTGGCCAACACGACCGAGAAAAGCCCCCGACCCACGTGGCACTCCAGCGCCGCAACGTGATCCCCAGCGGTGTAGCCCTCCGTCTCACCCTGCTGAGCAGCGACGTTGCAGACGTAGACTTTGCACGCCGAACTGACCTCTATAGCGTCGGCTATCGCTGGCACGAGGAGATTGGGCAGGACGCTGGTATACAAACTACCAGGACCAGCCACGATCATGTCGGCGTGCAGCAATGCGTGAACCGCACCCGGATAGGCTGGAGCATTCCCGGGATCGAGATAGACACGCTGAATGGCACCCTCAGCCTGGGGAATGCGAGACTCACCGCTCACCCGATTGAGTCTGCCGTTGCCCGAGCGCTGGGCTTGAGCGGAGGGCACAGCTTGTTCGGCTTGCATAAGATCAGCCGTAAGCGTCACGTTCTGCAAGGTGCTGGGGAGCACTTGTCCCTGCACCGCCAGAACACGTCCCGACTCAAGGATGGCCCGCTCGAAGCTTCCGGTCACCTCCGCCATCGCTGTGATGAAGAGATTGCCAAAACTGTGTCCATTGAGCCCACTGCCCCCCCCAAAACGATACTGGAACAGGTGCGTGGTCAGCGCCTCATCGTCGGCAAGCGCAGCAATACAATTACGAAAATCGCCCGGCGGCAACACGTCCAGCTCGCGCCGAAGTCGTCCTGAGCTGCCGCCATCGTCGGCCACGGTCACGATAGCAGTGATGTTCGACGTGTAGTCCTTGAGACCACGCAAGAGCGTAGAGAGACCGTGCCCTCCGCCAATAGCAACGACCTTTGGGCCACGTTCCCGCCGCCGATAGCGCTGGACAGCTCTCGCTAACGCCTCCGGGCTCGTATCCACAAAGGGTTTCAGCAGCGAGCGATTAAGCCCCATGAGGCCGACGACGGTGCCGCTGAGACCGAGCAAGACAAAGAGCCCAGCGCGCACGCCACGCGGAATGAACTGTAACGTCAGGTAGTAGAAGATGCTGGGAAGAGGATAGAGCTCACGCAGGAGAAAGCCAAAACCGAGGCTCAAGATGGCAACGCCACCGATCAGAACCACCAGCCAGCGCTTAACGCCCATCCCGAGGGGCAGCCACTGGACCGCCAAACGGAGATATCTGCGCAGTTTCAGGACCACCCTCCCCCCATCGCTCACCGGACTATCTCTCATCTCAGCTATTGACTTATCACTTCTCATTATAGCTGATTGCCCCCTCCACGTCAATGATTCCCTATCGCTCACAAGTAACTATGAGACCAGGAGACCATTGCACAATTAAGACCTGCTTGACCGCTCTTCGGAACCAGGAGACCGGTGCGACGCACCATCAGCACCGAGGAGGAGGCAGTCCGGTACCCCTTGCTCGTGGGATTAGTCGGCCGCACGCCGCAGGAGCGTCTTTCCCCATTCTCTTGACGGTCCAACATATCCTGAGCGAGCTCCTCCACAATCCGCTCCCCGGGTCTCCTCAGCTCTTGGACGACCAACCTGTCGCAATCAAGCCAAACCCGACGTAGAGGGCCTTATGCGCCGTGAAAATCTCCACAACGGCGATCCCCACACATCCGAGAATCGACAGTACAGGATACCACGGCTTGCGAAAAGGGCGCTTCTGGTCGAGGAACTTGCGACGCAACAGGATCAAAGAGACGTTCGTGAAGAAGACCACGAACATATAGCCGAAGTTGGAAACGTAGCCTAAGAACACCTCATCCCCAGTCATTCCTGCTGACCGGCACCCAGCCCGTCTTGCCGATCGCAGATCAACGCCATAGAAGATTATACCGTGGGCAGTTCAAAATGTGTAGGCAATCGGACGATACACACCTCCGGGGGCCAGATGTTTCACATACCCTTTACGCCCGATCGCCCAGCGGGCCGAGGGCCTGGCGTATACGTTGAGCCATCAAGCTACACGCGGGGGCCTCTCGCACCGTCTGCGTCCTGGGGCGCGGCAGTTCGATAGGAACCTCAGCGATGATGGAAGCGGGACGCGGCCCCAGCACCAGGACGCGATCGGCCAGATAGACAGCTTCAGACACAGAGTGTGTCACCATCACCACAGTCTTCCGTCGGGCCTGCCAGATGCGCAGTAGTTCCCGTCCCATCCGCTCCCGAGTAAGCGCATCCAAGGCGCCGAAAGGCTCATCCAGCAACAGGAGCTGAGGATCGTGGATCAGCGCCCGGGCCAGCGCTACCCGCTGCGCCATGCCGCCGGAGAGCTGCGCCGGATGAGCATCCTCGAAGCCCCGCAGCCCGACCAACTCCAGCAAGGACTCCGCTTTCTCCTCAGCCTGTTGCTTGCCGAACCCATCTAGTTCCAACGGTAGCGTTACGTTGGACCGCACTGTGCGCCAAGCCATCAGCGTCGGATCCTGGAAGAGAAAGCCGACGCGGCGGCTGGGACGATCAACCTCCTTGCCAGCCAGGCGAATCATTCCAGCCGACGGCTGTTCCAGACCCGCGATCAACTTGAGCAGGGTCGTCTTCCCGCAACCAGAGGCTCCCACCAGACACAGGAACTCTCGCTCTTGGACCTGAAACGAGATCTGATCCAGCACCGGCAGATAGCCATCCGGGCGCTGGTACGACTTGTCGATGTTATGAACCAGCAAGAAGGGTTCGCGTCTAGAAGACATAGATCACGGCAGGAACGCGTCTGTGAAAGCCTTTTCAGCATCGACGTCGCTTTCCAGCAAGTCAGCGCCCTCCATCACCTCCAGGGTGTTCTCCCAAGCCTCCAGGGTCGATCTACCCAGCGGCTCGCCACGCCAGTAGTCCAGGGAGGCCTCCAGGACCGCCCGCTGTATCTCCTCGTTCTCCTCAAGCCCGTCCACGTAGTCCTTGCAGATCTCGAAGGCGGCATCCGGATCGTTCAACGTCTCCTCCAGCCCCCGCAGGAAGGCACGGGCGAACGCACGTGCTAACTCGGGCCTGTTCGCCAGCACCTCCTCGCTGGCGATGACCCCGTTGGACACCAGCGGTGCGTAATCGGCGACAGGGATCAAATGAGTCTTGTAGCCCCTCTGCTCCAGCTGGACCGGTTCGTTGTTGGCATAGACGACGGCGGCCTCAACCCGTCCCACCGTCAGATTCTCCAGCGCGGCATACCCGATAACCTCCAAATCGACGCGATCCTCTTCCAGATCCGTCGCGGAGACGAGCGCCTTCCAGCCGATGTAGCTGGCTGCTCCGAAGGTCTCGGGGATCCCCACCTTTCGGCCCGCCAGGTCACCCGGTTCCTGGATGCCGCTCTCCTGCAATGCCACAACAGCCACCGGGAATCTCCGCCACCAGTTGATAAACGTGACAACCGGCATACCCTGCGCTCGAGCCTTGAGCACTTGGTCGCCGCTGGCGATGGCAAAGGGCGTCCAACCCGCAGCCACCAACTGAACCCCCTTGGTGTCGTAATCACCGTAGTCGAACGCCAGCTCAATCCCTTCCTCTGCGAAGTATCCCCGTTCGACCGCCACGTACCAAGGAGCAAACTGCACGTTGGCCACGAACCCCATTGGCAGCCGGACACGTGTCGGTTCTGTGGTGGGGGTTGGGCTCTCCGCTGCCCCCATCGGTGCAATGGCTCCACAGCCCGCCAAACCGACCATGGCCACCACCATGATCAAGCCAGTGTATTTCGTCATTGTCTCTACCTCCTCATATCAGGCCATCAGAGAGATGGTCACGGTTGTATCCTATGAAGATGTCGCACGGGAGCGCATCAGATATCCAGATGGGATGCGACTTCACGCATCCGTCTCCCGCCATCGGAGCAGCGTGCGCTCGGCAAAAGCCACAATGCCGTAAAGGACCTGCGCCACAATAACCAGTGTGCCGATGCCCACGAACACCTGTGGCGTGTCGTAGACCTGCTGGCCCTGCTTGAGCAGATAGCCCAATCCCTGGTCGGCAGCGACGAACTCCCCGACGATGGCCCCAATCACGGCCAGCGTAGCCCCTACCTTAAGCCCTCCCAGTAGCGTGGGCAACGCCGCCGGCACCTCCAGCATCCATATCATCTGCCATCGACTCGCTTCCAGCGTGCGCATCAGATCCCGCAGATCCTCCCCTACCCCTCGCACACCCACCACGGTGTTGACCAGAATCGGGAAGAAGACGATCAAAGCACAGACCAAGACCTTGGAGAGAATCCCAGTTCCAAACCAGATCACCAGCAAAGGAGCGATGGCCACGGTGGGTACCGACTGGGAGGCGACGATGAACGGCGCCAGGACCCGTTCCGCCAGGGGCGAGTGAGCCAGCAAGTACCCCAGAAACGTCGCCACGACAGCACCCAAGCTCAGCCCAATCAGCACCTCGGTCAAGGTCACCTTCATATGCAGCCAGAGCGTACCGCTGACCAGGAGGCGTCCCCAGCGAGATGCGACCGCGACCGGGGAGGGGAGGATAAAGGTTGGGTAGCCACCCAGCCATACGATCGCCTGCCAGAGCAACAAGAAAACGGCGAAGCTTAGCAAACCCAGTCCAATTCGAGAGACACGTCTTCTATCCATATGTTGCGCTCCAAACAGAAGCCCCGTGGCTGATCACTCATCCACGGGGCCCACAAAAGAAAAACCCCGAAGACTTGGTCAATCTTCGGGGCGCAAGCTCTTTCGCCGCGATAGGCGGCTCTGTTCATCTCCTTCCATCCGGACTCTCACCGTCGGCCCCGGCCTGGACGGCTGCGCCCCATTAGAAAGGGAGACGCCTCCATCGTCACCGGATCGGCCGCCTAAGCGGCTCGCGGGCTCAGCGAGCCACTTGCTCGCCTTACCGCCGGTCGGGGTTTGCACCCTGCCCCGAAGATGTATTCAACTGTCGACATTAGATTATACGGGCTTCTGTTGACCTGTCAACCTGTTCAGCGACGACCGCCTGTCCAAAGAGCCTGCTACGATGCACTAATCAGACAGGGCGCCTAGATCAACCCCACTTTCTGCCCCCCCTTCTTGAAGGCTTCGATGGCCTGATCCAGCTGATCCTCGGTATGCTCCGAGCAGAGCTGAACCCGGATCCGAGCTTTGTCTCGCGCCACCATCGGGTAGACGATGGCTAACACGTAAACGCCCTCCTGCCAGACGAAGTCCGCCAGCTCCTTGGCCGTCTTGCTGTCGCCGCACATAATCGGCACGATGGGCGTCTCGCTGTGTCCGGTGTCGAAGCCCAGCGCCCTCATCCTATCCAAGAAGTACTCCCGGTTCTCCCAAACTCGTTCTACCCTCTCCGGATTGTTCTCCATCACGTCAATGGCGGCGATAGTCGCCGCAGCGACGCTGGGGGGGAGGGCTCCGCTGAGCAACCAAGTGCGTGCCTTGTTCATCGCGAACTTGACCAGGGCCTCGCTGCCGCTGAGGTGCCCTCCCACGATGCCGAAAGCCTTGGAGAAGGTCCCCATCTCCGCGTGCACCTGATCCCGTGTAAGGCCGAAATGGTTGACGATACCGCGCCCCCCCTCACCCAGAACGCCCTCACCGTGAGCATCATCGACGTAGACGCCCGCGCCGTGCTCCGCGGCGATCTCGGCAATGGCCGGCAGCGGCGCCAGATCGCCATCCATGCTGAAGACACCATCGGTGACGATCCAGATGTGCTCGTAGGCCGGCTGATGCGTCTCAGCCTCCTCCATAATACGCTTCAGATCATCGACATCCTTGTGCTTGTAGATAGCCTTGTCCGCCTTCGTCAACCTTATCCCGTCGATGATCGAGCCGTGATTGAGCGCGTCGGAGACGTAGAGGTCGCCCTTGCCGGCGAGCTGCGCCAGAACACCTTGATTCGTCATAAAGCCGGTCTGAAAAGTAAGCGAGGCCGGAGCCCCTTTGAATGCCGCCAGGCGTTCATCCAGTTCTCGATGCAAGGTCGTATCGCCCGCGATCGAGCGATCGCTGCCAGCGCCGGCTCCGTATCGCTTGGTCGCCTCCACCATAGCCTTCACAACATGGGGATGCGTGGATAGGTTGAGGTAGTTGTTGGAGCACATCACGATGACCTCTCTATCCCCGACGACCGAGATGGGCTTACTGGGCCCCTGGAGTTCCCGGGGCTCCCAGGTCAGCCCTTCCTCCTTGAGTCGCTCGTACTCTTCACCAAGATAGCCTATCGGATCTCTTTCGACTGCCATTCGTTTAGCCTCCTAGCTCTTATATCTCTTGACCGCAGATGTCAGCCTTCCAACCTATCGCGCAGATGAACCAGCATGTCCTCAACCATCGCTGAGAGGTCGTACTTGGGCTGCCATCCCCACTCCTCCCGTGCCGCGCTGTCATCGATGGTCCGAGGCCAGGAATCCGCAATATCCTGACGGTAGTCAGGTTCGTACGTGATCTCGAAATCGGGGATGTGTCTCTTGATCTCAGCCGCCAGCTCCGCCGGCGAGAAACTTAACCCAGCCAGATTGAAGTCAGTGTGGTGCTCGAGCTGATCAAAGGGAGCATCCATCAACATAAGCGTCGCCCGGATACAGTCAGGCATGTACATCATCGGGAGCACCGTATCCTTCTCCAGGAAGCAGGTGTAACGCTGATGCCTTATCGCCTCATAGAAGATCTCCACGGCATAGTCTGTCGTCCCACCGCCCGGCATCGTCTCGCTGCTGATGATCCCAGGATACCGTACGCCGCGTATGTCCATCCCGTACCGCTCCACGTAGTAGTTGCAGAGCAGCTCTCCCGCTACCTTCGTCACCCCGTACATCGTCGTCGGCCGCAGGACGGTCTCCTGGGGGGTCCCGTCCTTAGGCGTATCTGGACCGAAGGCAGCGATAGAACTGGGCCAGAAAACCCGGGAGATCTCATACTCCCGGGCAATCTCGAGGACGTTGTACAGACCGTCGAGGTTCACTCGCCAGGCCAGCTGAGGGTTCTTCTCGCCGCTAGCGGAGAGAAGCGCCGCCAAGTGATAGATCATATCAATCTCGTACTCTTCCACCACCTCCTCTACAGTCTCCGGTCTGGTCACGTAGACGTATACGAAGGGACCAGAATCACGCAGTTCTGGCCCAGGTTCGGTCTTGTGACCAGCGGCGACCACGCTCTGACCACCATACCGTCTCCTCAGCTCCATAACTAGCTCAGAGCCGATCTGGCCGACGGCGCCAGTCACGAGTATCTTGGGCGTGTCCTCTATCCCCGATGTCCCATCCTCGAGCACTGTGGCACCTCCATACTGCTCTTTCTGGATGAATCTGATTGGATGATTTTGATCACACTCTCCACAGGCCGCGACACCCTGCGCCGCAGGCAACCCGTGAACAGCACGGCTACAAGCGTAGTGAGTATAGCACATAGCCCTTCTTTTTTCAATAGCCCCTGCTGTGCTATAATGTCCCCCAGGAGAACGTGTGAGCAAGGAGAGGGGAGAATGAGCCAGCCTATCGGCGATGGAACGCCCACGTGGGGAGAACCGGACCGCGCTGCAGTCATCCGCTTTCGCATCGGCGAGCGGTCCGAGGTAATGGAGCTCCTTGAGCCCAATCACGCTCGTCAGATCGAAGGGATACGGTTCATCTGGCGCTGGCAAGAGGAGGCGGCGGGCTATCGCATGTGGGTGCGAATCACCCATCGGGGCGAGAAAGCCATCACCTTGGACACTATCGACGTCCTCGCGGCCCCGGTGCCGGCGCTCAATGCAGGGCGGGAAGCGTGGTCCATTTATCAGAATGGCTGGCAATCCTGGTCTCCGGCCTTCGCCCGTCATCTGGGAAACGGCCTCTACTCAACCCCCGGGACCCCCGACTATCAGCGCAAGCATCAACCCCACGGTCAACCGGAGCATCAAGAGAATATCTCATCCGAGTGGGTCACTGTCCTATCCGCCCGAAAGGGACAGGAGCCCACGGATGGGGAAGCGGCCGCCCTCTTGGTCGGTTTCGTGACGGCAAAGGATCAACTGGCCCAGATCCGTGTCCAGGGGGACGGATCAGCCTTGGTAGCTCGCTGCCATTGTGATGGCATCAAGCTTGCCCCAGGCTCGTCGATCAGCTCCGAGACTCTGGTGGTTAGAACCGGGGCTGATCCTTTGAACCTGCTGGAGGACTGGGCCGAGGAGATGGGAGATGAGATGAAGGCACGCGTCTCCTCCGATCCTCCCACAGGGTGGTGCTCCTGGTACGTCTTCTACGGCGAGAACACGGCCGAAGACGTCAAGGATAACGTAGCTGCCATTGAGGATTACGCGCTTCCCCTAGAGGTCGTTCTGCTTGACGACGGCTATCAGACTGCTATCGGCGACTGGTTTTCGCTGAACGAGGACAAGTTCCCCGCTGGCATGGAACCAGTCATGGACGACATCCATCGGAGCGGGCGCCGCGCTGGTATCTGGACGGCACCCTTTGGAGCCTCAGTCGATTCTCAACTCCTGGCAGACCATCCCGATTGGCTGCTCCGAGACGAGGCCAGCGAACCCGTTCTAGGGTGGATACACTGGGGGAAGCCCTGCTACGCGCTCGACTGCACGCATCCAGAGGTGCTGGCCTGGCTGGAGCGGACGTTCAAACACATGCGCCGCGAGTGGGGGGTCTATCTCTTCAAGATCGATTTTCTTTTCGCGGCCGCTCACCATGGCGAACGGCACGATCCCACCGCTACCCGCGCACAAGCATTGCGGCGAGGCGTGCAAGCTATCCGGAAAGCCATCGGCAATAACGCCTTCCTGCTTGGTTGTGGCGCACCCTTGGGACCGTGCGTAGGATTGGTGGACGGCATGCGGATCGGGCCGGACGTGGATCCCAACTGGCACCCCATCTGGCGCCACGACCTCTCCTCCGTCTCCACCAAGAACGCCCTACGCAACGTCCTCACCCGGGCACCACTCCATGGGCGGCTGTGGGCCAACGACCCGGACTGCATACTCATTCGCCAGCGCGGGGATGACATGGACCTGGTCTTGAATGAGGTGCGCACCCTGGCGGCCCTGGTGGCCTTGTCCGGCGGTCTGACTCTCGACTCCGACGACCTATCAGCGATCGAACCGGGCCGTCTCAAGTACCTGCGTCAGGCTCTGCCGCCCACCGGCCTCTCCGCCCGTCCCATCGACCTCTTTCGACACGAGATGCCCTCATCCTTCCTGCTCCCCGTAGAGCGAGGCTGGGGCCACTGGTGGGTCGCTGGCATCGTCAACTGGGACGAACGGACGACCGAGACGACAGTGCGGCTGGCCGACCTGGGCCTCCCATCGGGGCGCTATCACGTCTTCCACTATTGGCGCCGTCGTTATCTTGGCGTGACCGACGACGTGGTCACGGTCCGTCGCCACCAACCGCACGAGACGGCAGTGCTCCTCCTCAAACCTGTCTCCGAACGGCCCGACCTGCTGACAACCACGTTTCACGTTTGCCAGGGCGTCGCCGAGATCGTCAGCTATCAATCCGAGATCAACAACACGACTGCAACTGTCAAAGTGACGCTGGAAAAACCGGGACGACAGTTCGGTCGCCTATACTTCACGGTGCCCAAGCGGTGGCGCGTCGTCGAGGCCCAGGTCGACGGGCGCCAACAGGCTCCGGTCACGGAGGGAGCCCGAGTCGTCAGCTTCGGTCTGACGCTGGAGGATCAGGCAGACGTTGAGGTAGCTTTTGAGCGAACGGTCATCTAATCACCGGGTGTTTCCCCTTGACCTCTGGATTCCGTCCCCTGGAGCAGTCTAGCCTCTTCCACGTGGCAAAGCTTGTCTTTCCCGCGCTGGAGGGAATAGACGAGGAGGACCTGCCATATCGCTTGGCCGATGTGCTGGGCTTACTCTACGGCGCGCCCATTGCCCTGCTTGGGCTCGGCTGGCTGATCGCCGTCACAGATGTCTCCCTGATCGGGAGGCAGTGGCCGCTCCTTCTCCTCTTCCTCGGAGTGATCCTCCTGCTACGGCGCTGGCGGTTTACGCTCTTGATTCAGATCAGTCCGGGCAGCTACGCCGACTGGCAGGAATCGCTGGACGTGATTGTCTCATGGTCGTCAGCACTGGCTCTCGGCCCCACGGCTTTTTGGGTCACGGCGCTGGGCGTGGTGATCGATCATCTGCTTCCAGGACTGCAGGAACCCTCAGCACCCCTGCGGTGGAACCGCGCTCGCAGCTTCGTGCTGGACTTCGCGCAGGTCACCGCTGGCATGGCGGCGGTGACGCTTTACAAGCGTTGGGGCGGCCTCTTCCCCCCGGCCGCGCTCACGCGACGTAGCCTGCTCCCAGCCATAGGAGCCACGGTAGTCCGGCTCGTGCTCAGTCGGCTCTGCTGGATGCCCATTTTCGCCTACTGGGCTCAAGTTCTCAAAGAGAGACAGAAGAACTACAGCCTCAACCGTTACCTGAGCATCGTGATGGCCTTGCCAGCGGTGATGGATCCGTTTGCCCTGCTAGCGACGATTCTCTACGCGCGGCTCGGCATCGGGATGTACCTTTTCTTCATCACCGGGGTCCTCCTGGCTACCCAGCTGGCCAATCAATTGAGCGAGACCGCGACGCGCAGCCGGCAGCACGCTCGGGAGCTGGAGAAATTGGAGCAACTGGGACGTGCCATCATCCAGACGCCTGTCGACGCATCTACCCTCTCAGATGTGCTAGAAGAGCACCTGCCGATTATGTTCCCCGACTCTCGGATCGAGATTCGCCTGTTCCCTGACCAGATCATCTACCAGACGTCAGATGGCCAACCTCTGGTGCCGGAGCAGGCCTGGACGTGGCTGCGACGGATGGAGGGGGCACGCTGCTTCCCACCGGGGGAGCAGCTCGCTTGGGCCGATGCGCCGCTAACGCAGAGGGCTATAGTTCTGGCACCGATCCTGGAGCCTGACAGCAACGAACCCACCGGCGGCCTCGTGTTTGCACAGCGGTCGCCCGCCGTCTGGAGAGGCAAGGAACTGACCAACTCCCTGCCGGCCATCCAGACGCTGGCCTCTCAGATCGGGGCCGCGCTACACGGCGCCGCGCTCTACCGCATGGAGCAGGAACTGGCGCTGGCAGGACAAATCCAGGCCAGCTTCCTGCCCGGGGAGCTGCCAAAGATCCCCGGATGGCAGATCGCAGCGACTCTGTTGCCCGCCCGTCAGACCGCCGGGGACTTCTATGACGTGATCCCGTTGCCCAATGGACGCTTCGGGATCGTGATGGCTGACGTAGCCGACAAGGGCATGGGAGCCGCGCTCTACATGGCCTTAAGCCGAACTCTCCTGCGCACCTATGCACTGGAATACCACAGCCGGCCCGATTTCGCCGTGAAAGTCACCAACCGGCGTATCCTGATGGACACAGACGTGACGATGTTCGTGACGCTCTTCTACGGCGTCCTCGACCCCCGGACGGGACGGCTGACGTACTGCAACGCGGGGCACAACCCACCTTACCTCGTGCGCGCGCAGGGCAGAGGGCAGATGCAAACCCTGACCAAGACAGGCATGGCGCTTGGGGCAATGCCCGGTCTCTCTTGGGAGCAAGGCGTCGTTCAGCTGGAACGGGGCGACGTCCTGACGCTCTATACGGATGGCATCACAGACGCACAGGACGAGACGGGGAATTTCTTCGGCCAGGAGCGGCTCAGGGACCTGATACAGGCCCAGGCAGGTCGTTCGGCCGATGAGATCCAGGACGCACTGCTGGGGACCGTACAAGCTTTTGCAGGTGAAACCTCGCAGTTCGACGATATTACGCTGATGATCCTTGTCCGAAGCACCTAGAACAGGCTGGAGCTTATGGAACCAACGACCGAAGACACCTTGTACGCTCATAACGTCCTCTTGGAGCACTATGAGGACCGACCCTGGCACCCGCGCGATCCTATCGCTACGTTAGTCAACACGATCCTTTCGCAGAACACCAACGATGTGAACCGCGACACGGCCTATGAACGGCTGAGAGAGCGATTTGCTAGAATAGAAGAGGGAAGCGAAGCGACTCCCAAAGTAAGAAAGGGAAGCGAAGCGACTCGGGACTGGGAACAGATCCGCGACGCACCGGAGGAGGAGGTGATTGAGGCAATTCGACCGGCTGGCCTTGGTCCCACCAAAGGGCCTCGCATCCAGGGCGCGCTGCAGAAGATCACGGAGCGAGAGGGCGAGATCACCCTCGACTTCCTGCGCGATATGTCGACCGAGGAGGCCAGACAGTGGCTCACCGATCTGCCCGGCGTCGGCCCCAAGACTGCTGCTATCGTGCTCTGCTTCGCGCTGGGTAAGCCCGCTTTTCCAGTCGATACCCACGTCCATCGCGTCAGCTTGCGACTCGGTCTGCTCCCCGAGGGAACCAGCCGCGAAAAAGCGCACGATATTCTTGAGGACATCGTCCCAGAGGAACACTACTACACCTTCCACCTCAATCTCATCGCCCATGGCCGCGCCATCTGTCACGCCCGCAATCCGGAATGTGAGCGATGCCCTCTGCTTGAGAGCTGTGACTACGGGCAAGAGGTCACGGATGCTTCCTGACCGAAGATGAGGCTTGACGTCCCTCTCACGCTGACATACCATGGGCACACCAGACAGATGTCATAGAAGCAGCTACATCCCCCTTTTTCTAAGGGGTCCTTGCTTAGACGCGGGTAGCCTGCGATCCATCCACGCGTAGAAGGAGATGATGAGCGGCTCGAGAGTGAGACTAGGGAAGCGAGGAGAGGATCTTGCTGCAGAAGAACTGACGCAGCGAGGCTATGAGATCGTGGACCGCAACTGGTACTGCCAGATCGGCGAGGTGGACATCGTGACCCGATGCGCCGGGGGCTGGGCTTTCTTCGAGGTGCGCACACGGCGAGGTCGGGCGTTCGGCACCCCAGAGGAGTCCGTGACGCCACGTAAGATAGAACGTATGACCCGCGTCGCCCAGTTTTATCTGTCAGCCCACGACGTCAACGTGTACGAGATCGACTGGCGGATCGGCGTGGTGGCCGTGGAGATGGACGAAGCCGGCTATTTGTTGAGGATCGACGTCTATGAAAACCTCTGGTGACAGGTCTGCTCGCCCCGGTATGTCCGCCTCGCCGTTGGTCGTGATCGTGGGACCGACAGCGGTGGGCAAGACGGCTCTCTCCCTGCATCTCGCTGAGGTCCTTGACGGTGAGATTATCTCCGCCGACTCCCGTTCATTCTACCGGGGGATGGACATCGGCACAGCCAAGCCCACACCACAGGAACAGGCCCGAGTCCCTCATCACTTGATCGATATCGCTGACCCGGATGAGACGGTGGGGCTGGCCGAGTATCAGGATCGAGCCTACGCTGCCATCGATGACGTCCTCGCCCGCGCCAAGCTTCCGCTCTTAGTCGGAGGCACAGGTCAATATGTGCAGGCGGTGATCGAGGGATGGCGTATCCCACGCGTGGCGCCGCGTCCAGACCTAAGGGAGGAGCTAGAGGCTAAGGCCGAACAAGAGAGCCCTTACGCCCTCCACGACTGGCTGGAGGAGCTTGATCCCGAGGCGGCAGAGGATATCCACCCGCACAACGTCCGTCGGGTCGTTCGCGCCCTGGAGGTCTGCCTCATCAGTGGACGCCCCATCTCCGAACAGCAAGGCAAGGATCCACCGCCCTATCACGTCTTGCAGATCGGGCTGACGATGGACCGCGATAAGCTGTACGAACGCGCCGACCAACGTCTGACGCTGATGGTCGAGGCCGGCCTGATGGATGAGGTGCAAGACCTGCTGGAGCAAGGATACGGTTGGCACCTCCCTGCTATGTCGGCCGTGGGATATGCTGAGTTCAAGCCTCTCTTCCAGGGGGAGATGGCCCTGGATGAGGTTCTGAAGGAGATCCGGAGTAACCTCCACCGCTTCATACGGCATCAGTACAACTGGTTCAGCTTCGACGATCCCGATATTCGCTGGTTCGATATCACCAAGACCAGCCACGAGGAGATTGAGGCTTTCGTCCGCCAGTGGCTAAACGATCTTTGACGGCCTCTGAGAATCGCGCGGCTAGGTTTGCCTCAACGGCACCCTGATGGTAGAATCCATAAGCGAACGTCAGCTGCAGAGGGACAACCCTTACCCTCGATAGACTGTCTATCCCTTTGCAAGACCATCAAGTCTGGGAGCGTATGAAGAATGCTGGTTCGGCCGGCGGAGCCAAAGGATCTAAGCCCTTGTGGGAGATTGGATCACTCGTGTACGACCAATCACGTCTGGCAGATGGATACCCGCAAGACAGAGGAAGCACAGCGGGTCATGTTCCGCACGGTGCGCCTGCCTCGTGAGATCAGGGTCGACTACCCGCGACAAGGAGAGGATCTGCTTGCTGGCTGGAGACGACGGGATGGCTTCATCGTCGCAGAGGTGGATGGCCACGTCCGCGGCTATGCAACGCTGGCTATGCAGCCCGAGCACGGCCTGGTTTGGGTGGGAGACCTGGTTGTGGACCGATCCCATCGGCGACGTGGCATCGGGAAGGCGCTCCTGAAAGCATCTGCGCAGTGGGGAAGCAGAAAACACATGGTCCGGTTGACGGTTGAGGTCCAAACCAAGAACTACCCCGCCATCCAGTTCTGCCATGCACGTGGTCTCACCTTCTCCGGCTACAATGACCATTACTGGTCTAGCGAAGACATAGCCGTGTTCTTCACTGGCAGACTGCGATAACACAACCCTTCAGGATTCACCTGTCGATGAATCCTGGATGTAGCGGACTGATCGGAGGCATCAGCCTCTAGGGCCGAAAAGCCCGCAGCTGACGTATCAGGTAGGTTTCTGAGTCGCTGGAAGATGGCACAATCTGGTATTGGTTAATATGTCTATTGGGTCGATGAGTATTTTATCGGTGTCGGGCGTTCAAAAGCTATTTGAGTTGGTCAACGTCGTGCTCACCTCGGGCATCGTCATCTTCTCCTTTGCCCTCCTGCTATACTTGCTCATTTACAGTCGTCGCAACAACGTGGCACGCACGTTCGCCTTTCTGCTGAGCTGCGTGCTGGTCACCTATTTCGTGGATCTTGCCCTGTTCGGGATTGAGAACTGGCGGACGGCCAAGCCCTGGTTGGAAATACAATGGATCGGCATCGCCTTTACCCCTGCAGCCTACCTTAATTTCTCCAACGCCCTCCTGAACACCACCGGAGAACGGAGCAGATTGCAGAGCACGGCCGTCCACGTCAGTTACGTCCTGAGCGCACTCCTGCTCATCGGCGTCGCCTTCGGGAATCTGATTGTCCGCGGAGGAGCGTCGACGCACAGAGCACTACACCTGCTGCCTGGGCCGCTTTTCCCCCTCTTCACCCTCTATTTTTCCGTCGCCGTCGGCTGGGGAGCGGCCAACGTGGTGCGCGCGCGCCGACGGTGTCTCACGTCCACCTCGCGACGACGAATGTCGTACCTGGCCGCCACCTTCGCAGCGCCAGCCGCTGGCGTCTTCCCCTACCTCTTGCTTGCAGGGTGGCCGGCATCGGCACCGGGAGTCGCACTCTGGTCGATCCTGGTCCTTGGCAATATCGGCGTGGGCATGATGCTCGTGATCCTGTCGTACAGTGTGGCCTCCTTTGGCGCTCTCACGCCCGATCGCGTGGTGAAGCACCGCTTGGTCCATTTTCTCCTGCGAGGACCGTTTGTCGCCACCCTCGTTGTGCTGGTCATCATCGTCACCTCGCAGGCGGAGGGATGGCTGGGCCTTCCCAGCCGCCGGGTGATGCTCTTTGGCGTCGTCAGTGTGATCCTGCTGCTCCAGATCGGTATCGAGCTAGCTAAGCCGCTGATTGACCGGGCGCTCTATCTCCAGGATCGAGCAGAGATCGAGTGGATTCAGCAGCTTTCCAATCGTCTTCTCACGTCCACCGACCTGCACCAATTCCTGGAGAACGTGCTCACCGCGCTGTGCGAGCTTCTCCGCATTGACACAGCCTTCATCGCTGTCGTCGACGACGGAGAACCCCATCTGGAGGTCACCTGTGGTGATCTAGAGCCTCACAAGCCCAGCGAGCTCTCTCTCGAAGCCTGGCGGGTATCCTTGCAGCAGGTGCGGGCGGGGCAGAACAGCAACAATCCCAGCTCCTCCGACTCAGACTCGCATGCCGATGACAGCACGCCCCCGGGGCAGCATCGATTGGAGCGATACGGCGATCTCTTCGTTTGGAATGGCTACTGGCTCGCCCCGCTCCGTGCTGCTAAGGACAGGAACGTCATCCTCGGGGTGGTTGGTCTGGCAGCCCGATCTCCAGAGCCGGACTTGACGCCACAGGAGAAGCAGAGCACGGATAACCTGCTCACCCAGGCGGCTGCGGCGCTTGAGGATCGACAGCTTCAACAGGGCATCTTCAGCGCGTTGGAGCGGATTATGCCGGAGATCGAGGACATCCAGAGACGACGTGGCATGGTCCACTACGTCGGCGATGAGGCCCTGTCCGAGTTCAGACTGATCGAATCAGCTGAGTTCCGAGAATGGGTGCAGGACGCTCTGAAGCACTATTGGGGGGGCCCGAAGTTGACCACAAGCCCCCTGATGGCCCTACAGATTGTCGAACGGGCAACCCTTGAACAAGAAGGTAATGCGATGAAGGGCCTCCGATCGGTCCTGCGGGAGGCGATTGAGCGTCTCCGTCCGGAAGGGGAGCGAAAGATGACAGCCCCTGCGTGGCTCCTGTTCAATATTCTGGATCTGAAGTTCCTTCAGGGTCACAAGGTGAGGGAGGTAGCAAAGCGATTGGCCATGAGCGAGTCCAACCTGTATCGCAAGCAGCGTGTTGCGATACAGGCGGCGGCCCAAATGCTGGCCGAGATGGAGCGAGAGGAGCTAAAGAATCACAAGGAGGAGACGCGAGACCAAGAGAGACGGTACCCGATGCCAAAGGGTTGATAGGGCCACTTAATGAAGATGCTGCTAGGACGAGAAGAACCTGAAGATACGCAAGATGGAGCGAGCTGAACAACTATCGCTAGGAGGCTAAGGATGGGCCAGAAAGGAGAGTGGATCCCTCCCAGCGCGCCGCTAAGTGAGGGGTATTGGCAAGCGCTATTGCGTGATGGAGAGTGTGGAAGCGCAGCACCCACTGTCAGCCCGGCTGACCTATGGGAGAAGCGGGAGTCAGATGCACAGCAGGCACCTGAGAAGAGCGTCGAATCCCCCGCGGTCGAGAATCCATGGGAGGAAGCGCACGACTCAATGGCGCAAGGAGAGATCCTGGAGCTGCCGGTCGTGGGCTGCAACCGCGGGGGACTTCTCGTGGGATGGAACGGATTGAGGGGATTCGTACCAGCCTCTCATCTCCTGGAGCTCTCACCGTCAGCCGATGAGGGGAAACGGCAGGAAGTGCTAAGACGCCTCGTCGGCACCAGATTATCACTAAGGATCATCGAGCTAGATCCCGATGACCAGCGTCTCGTCCTTTCAGAGCGAGCCGCCCAAGGCGATGACCAGCAGGGCCATAACCTGCTCAAGGAGCTTGAGCCCGGCGACATTTGTCACGGTCGCGTGACCAATCTCTGTTCTTTCGGCGCTTTCGTCGACCTGGGAGGATTCGAAGGCTTAGTTCACATCTCAGAGCTTTCCTGGGGACGAGTGGGACATCCTGGCGACGTCCTTGAGCTCGGCCAGAGCGTCGACGTTTACGTCCTCAACGTGGAACCCGAGCGCGAGCGAGTAGGGCTGAGCACCAAGCGCCTCCAGCCAAACCCCTGGCAGTCGGTCGAGGAACGCTATTGGGTCGGACAAATTGTGGAGGGTACCATCACCCACGTGGTCGACTTCGGTGCTTTTGTCCAGGTCGAGGATGGGCTTGAGGGCCTCATCCACGTCTCGGAACTGGCCTCAAGCAAGCCCTGCGATCCATACGACATGCTGCAGACCGGCGACGCTGTCTCGGTTGAGGTCCTGAGCATCGACGGAGGTCGACGCCGAATGGGACTGCGGCTCAAAGAGGTACGGCGGAGGGCCGAAGCATCAACCGATGAACCCGAGGCTGGTGATACTGCCCCTGGAGAATGAAAGAGCATGCGCAAGATACGTAGCGCTCGGCAGCCGGATGATATCATAGACGCCCCCCTGCTCCAGCAGATTCTGGCCCTTCTCATCGTCGCGCTGGGAGTCATCACACTTCTGGCCATGCTCGGCGTGACGGAGGGGCGCTGGGCCAATGCCTGGGTGGGATTCTTGCGCCGCCTCGTAGGATGGGGCGCCTACCCCTTGAGCGCCTCGACAATCTTTGCCGGTCTGCTGTGGCTCCAGTATCTACTGGATCGGGCCATTCACTGGCGCTGGCGGCCCTTCGTCGGCGCTGAACTGGTGTTTTTCAGCCTGTTGGGATTGACACACGCCTTGCTCGGTCGCGGTGAACCCTGGGCATGGATAGAGAAGGACTGGGGGGGCGGCATCGTCGGTTGGGGGCTCTCGGTGCTCCTATCAACTTACCTTGGCTGGCCCGTCACCATTATTATCCTGGCAAGCTTCTTGGTTTTGGGCCTTGGGCTGACCTTTGACGTGACCATCCCCGACCTCAAGCGAAGCGTACGCGTGATCCAGGGCGGCGTTGCCACCTATCGCGCACGTCGTGCCAGAGATGAGCGGCGCAGATCTCGAGTGTCTCAAGAGTCGCGCAGAGCAAAAAACTCACAGGCCGAGATCCAAGCCCACCCACCTGACCGTCGTGGAGCGAGAAGCCAGGCTGATCGATCGTCGCCTTCCACCGGGCCTACGTCGGGTTCGGCGCGGAAACCGCGGAAGCGCGCCAGCGCCAGGAGAGAGCCGCCCTCTAGCTCGAGAGAATCACCGTTGCCACCGCTTAGCCTGCTCGATCAATCTGAGGGCCCGCCGCTGACGGACAAGCAGATCCGTCGAAAATCTCGCATCATCAAGGAGACTCTGGCTCAATTCGGTTTGCCCGTCGAGGTCGTCGAGGTGCGGATGGGCCCAACGGTCACTCAGTTCGGGGTCGAGCCAGGCTTCGTAGAGCGCCCTCGCTCTGGCGAGAGGAAAGTCCGCGTAAGGCAGATCAGCCAGCGGACCGACGACCTGGCACTGGCATTGGCCACACCACGCCTCCGAGTCGAAGCTCCAGTCCCTGGCCGCCCCTTCGTCGGCATCGAGGTACCCAATGAGGAGATCCAGGTCGTCGCGGTCCGCGAGGTGATGGAATCGGATGCCTTCCAGCGCCTAGATTCCCCGCTGGCTATCGCTTTGGGACACGATGTTGCCGGCCAAGCAGTTGTGGCTGATCTCAGCAAGATGCCCCATCTCTTGATCGCAGGCACCACGGGCTCCGGCAAGTCGGTTTGCATTAAATCGATCACCGCCTGCTTAATCTCCAACAATACGCCGGACGCGCTGCGACTGGTGATGATCGACCCCAAAATGGTGGAGTTAGTCCGCTTCAACGGCCTGCCGCATCTCTACGGCGAGGTCGAGGTGGACCTGGACCGCGTCGTCAAGGTGCTTCGCTGGGTGGCGCTGGAGATGGATGAGCGCTACAAACGATTTGCCGACGCCTCGGCCCGCCACCTGGATGACTTCAACGACAAGATGGCAAAGAAAGACAAACCCACGCTGCCGCGTATCGTGGTGATGATCGATGAGTTGGCCGACTTGATGATGTTAGCCCCGGAGGCGGTCGAGCAACTTCTCTGTCGCATCGCCCAGATGGGCCGCGCCACGGGCATACATCTGGTGGTCGCCACACAGCGGCCCAGCACCGACGTGGTGACAGGGCTGATCAAGGCCAACTTCCCGGCTCGTATCTCCTTCGCCACCGCCAGCCAGGTAGATTCGCGCGTGATCCTCGATATGCAGGGCGCGGAGACCCTCCTGGGAGACGGCGATATGCTCTACCTGGCACCGGACGCCGGGCATCCCCAGCGAGTACAAGGATGCTACGTTTCCCCCGAGGAACTCGATCGCATCATCGCCTTCTGGCGCAGAGAGATCGGTTTGATTGAGAAGAAGAGCCCGTGGAAGCCGATGATGCCGAATGAGGAGCCCGAGCAGACGAACGAAAGCCCGCTCGACGCCGACTACGTCG
Organism: uncultured Anaerolineales bacterium; assembly: GCA_964514285.1. Lineage (GTDB taxonomy): Bacteria > Chloroflexota > Anaerolineae > B4-G1 > B4-G1 > SKLM01. Next base: position 28,794 of record CAZEQC010000012.1, read on the forward strand.
ATGAAGATATGCTGCAGCGAGCCATCTCATTGGTAAAGAAACGAGGCAGCGCCTCCGCATCTCTGCTGCAGCGGCGTCTTCACGTCGGCTATCCGCGTGCAGCCCGGTTGATGGAGGTTATGACGGAGATGAACATCATCGGGCCGCCGGTCGGCGGCGGTCGCCGTCGCGATGTCTTGCTCGAAGCCAAGAACGGAGAGCAAGAAGAGGCAGCGTCTCAAGACGCATCGTGAGGCAGCTCTGGGCTTCCAAGCTGGAGGGCTGCCGCAGCTGGTGAGTCACGCGTGAGCTCGCAAGCGGTCCTGCCGTCCGTGGAAGGGCACAGATGGACCTGATTGTCGTCGAGTCCCCAACGAAGGCAAAGGCGCTGCGAGGCTTCTTGGGACGCCGGTATCGCGTCCTTGCCACGATGGGACATATCCGCGATCTCCCTCCCCGGGAGCTTGGCGTGGACGTCGAGCACGGCTTCCGCCCGACCTACTGGTATCGACGCGGGGGCAAGAAGCGCGTCACCCGCATCAAGGAGACCGCTGCTCAGGCCAACGCTCTCTATCTCGCCACCGATCCCGACCGGGAGGGCGAGGCCATAGCCTGGCACGTGACCCAGGCTATCGGGCCCGCGCTTCGGGACAAGGACACCCACCGTATCACCTTTCACGAGATCACGCGCGAAGCGGTCAGATCCGCTCTGGCGGCCCCTGGCACCCTCGACCTGAATCTGGTGAACGCTCAGCAGGCGCGCCGGATCTTGGATCGACTTGTCGGCTACCAGGTCAGTCCGGTGCTCTGGAAGGCCATCGAGGGGCGCCAGAGCCTTTCGGCCGGTCGGGTACAGACGGTCACCCTTCGATTGGTGGTGGAGCGCGACCGGCAAATCGAGGCATTCGATCCCGAGGAGTACTGGATCCTGGAGATCGAGCTGTCCAAGATCACCGATCAGGACCGGCGTTTCCGAGCGCGGCTGGTGACCGTCGATGGTGAGAAGGCCAACCTCGAAACTGAGGAAGACGTCCGCCCCGTCGTCGATCAGATCGAAAGCGCCGATTATCGCGTGCTCAAGATCAAACGGCGGAAGAAGCATCGCAGGCCCTACCCACCCTACACCACCAGCACGCTCCAGCGAGACGCCTCGAATAAACTCCGCTGGAGCGGCAGCAAGACGATGCGCGTGGCTCAGCAGCTCTACGAGGGCGTCGACCTTCCCGGAGAGGGTACCGTTGGCCTGATCACCTATATGCGCACCGACGCCACCCACGTGGCCGCGTCGGCCCAGGAAGAAGCACGCGAGGTTGTCGCCGGCTACTGGGGAGACGCCTACGTACCAGACAAACCCCCTCACTACCGGACCAAGTCGAAGGTCGCTCAGGAGGCTCACGAGGCGATCCGTCCTACCTCCTCTCGGCGTGTCCCCAAGGCTATGCGCGAGCACCTCACAGCGGACCAGGCCGCGCTCTACGAGTGGATCTGGCGGCGTTTCATCGCCAGCCAGATGAAACCTGCCCTCTACCACGACACCACGGTGGACGTGGCCTGCTCGCGGGGCGGCCGGGATCTCCCCTTCCTCTTCCGGGCAAGCGGACGAGAGCTGTTGTTCAAGGGCTTCATGGAGGTCTATCCCGTCCGTTGGTCACAGCGCTCCAGCCATAAGCTTGGCGCCGCCAACCAGGATCTCCCCCCGTTGACGATCGAGGAGCCGCTGCTCCTCCAAGACGTCGCTCCAGAACAGCATTTCAGCGAGCCCCCGCCCCACTTCACCGAGTCAAGCCTGATCAAGGAACTGGAGATGCGCGGTATAGGCCGCCCCAGCACGTACGCGGGCATCATCCGTACGCTGTTCAAGCGAAAGTACGTCAAGCGCGCTAGACGGTCGATCCAGGCTCAACCTCTGGGATTTGCAGTCTCGGATTTCCTGGTGGAGCAGTTTCCCGATCTCTTTGCGGTCCCCTTCACGGCAGAGATGGAGGAAGAGCTGGACCGGATCGCCCGCGGCGAGCGTGACTGGGTGGAAGTGCTACACGGCTTCTACAAACCCTTCGAGACAGCGTTGGAAACGGCGCTGCAGGCAGCTCAAGAGGAGACCATTGTCGTGCCCAAGGGGCAGAGTGAGGGAGAACCGACCGACGAGACATGTCCCCAGTGCGGCGGAGATGTCGTCATCCGCGAGGGCAAGTACGGCAGGTTCAGGGGCTGTTCGAGCTTTCCCCGCTGCAAGTGGACCGCGCCGCTGAAGAAGAAGGATCATGAGCCACAGGATGAGAAGACGGACGAGACCTGTCCGGCATGTGGCAGCCAGGTCGTGATTCGGAAAGGGAGGTATGGACGCTTTCGATCCTGCTCGACCTTCCCTCAATGTGACTGGAGCGCTCCTCTGGTGGTCGGCACGTGCCCCAGGTGCGGTGGCGATCTGGTCGAGCGTAAGGCCAAGATGGGCGTCTTCTGGGGATGCTCCAACTACCCCGACTGCCGTTACCGCGGCCGGCCGAGCGATCCAAAACGGCAGGAGCCGGCAGCACCTTGACGCAGAAGGCGAAACTCCCCCTCGATCTTGAACCCGCAGGGCGGCCCGAGATAGAGGACAAGCTGGAGACCTCACCACCCGCGCGCCCGCACGCCATCGTCCACCTCGATCTAGACGCTTTCTACGCCGCCGTGGAGATGCTCCAGAATCCCGGTTTAGAAGGCAAGCCAATCCTCGTCGGAGGACGTCCCTCCTCTCGGGGCGTCGTAGCCACCGCGTCCTACGCAGCTCGCGAGTACGGTATCCACTCCGCGATGCCTATGGCGCAGGCTGTCCGGCTCTGCCCTCATGCCATCGTTCTCGCCCCTCGTTTCGACGTTTACCGAAGCTATTCGCAACGTGTGATGGCCATTCTGCGAGAGCAGACCACCTCGTTGGAGAAAGTCAGCATCGATGAAGCCTACCTCGACCTGACGGACGAGGTGTATGCCAGAGATAGAGGGGAACCAGGGGACGAAGAGCCTCCCTGGGAACGGGCAGTGGAGATTGCTCGTCGACTCCAGAGACGAGTGCAAGACGACCTGGGGCTCTCAGCCTCGCTCGGGGTGGCGACCAACAAACTGGTAGCGAAGGTGGCCTCAGACCACGATAAGCCCGGGGGGCTAACCGTCGTGCAGCCGGGGGACGAGGCTGCTTTTCTCGCACCGTTGCCGGTGCGCGTGATCTGGGGCGTGGGCCCGGTGACAGCCGAGAAGCTGGCCCAGATGGGCGTGACGACCGTCGAAGATCTGGCATCCTTATCCGAACGAGCGTTGCAGGCCCGCTTCGGCAGTCACGGCGCGTCCATGGCACGACGTGCCAGGGGCATCGACCAGCGCCCGGTCTGTACCGAGTATCAGCGCAAGTCCGTCAGTCGAGAGACAACGTTCAGCCAGGATCTGAAGGCTTGGGAGGACATGAAACATCACGTGTGGCGGCTCAGCCGTGGCGTGGCAGAGAGACTGGGAAAGGCTGGCCTGGTGGCAGGGACAATCGCCATCAAACTGCGCTATCGAGACTTCGAGACGTTAAACCGCCAGATGAGCCTCGACGTCCCGACTGATGACGAGGTGCGGATCTATCAAGCAGCCCTTGTGCTGCTGAAGCAGACCTGGGATCGCGATAGGCCGGTGCGGCTGCTGGGCGTGGGCGGCGATCATCTGGGACCGCCCACTGGGCAGTTGCCGCTCTTCTGAGCATCGCCCGGCCTTCCTTCACTCCTCGGTCACCGCTGAACGCAATCGTCACTCTTGACTTTTCTTGACGCTGTACTATGCTATGCACAATAATCTTGCCGAAACAACCAGGCTTTGAGGTGACAGTATGAAACGATCAGATCGTCCGATATCCGAAGGGATCCTATTCACCGATCAGTACCAACTCACGATGGCCCACCTTTACTACCGGATGGGACTTCACGAGAAGCGCGTCCAATTCGATCACTTCTTCCGCGACTATCCCGTCTACGACGGCCATAAGGCCGGCTATTGCATCTGCGCTGGACTGGAGTGGCTCCTGGACTGGATGGAAGATGCAAGGTTTCGCAACCAGGAGCTCGAGTATCTTCGCGGTCAGACCGGGCGGACCGGAGAACGCCTCTTCGAGGAGGACTTCCTGTCGTGGCTGCAGGACAACGGCTCGTTTGCCGGGCTAACGATGCGCGCGATACCGGAAGGACGCGTCGTCCATCCAAACGTCCCGCTGACAGTGGTCCAGGGTCCGCTGGCGATGGCTCAGATCCTGGAGACCGCATTGCTCAACCGTCTCAACTATCAGACGCTCATCGCCACCAAAGCCTCCAGGATCCACAGCAGCACACAGGGCCAGCTTCTCCTGGAGTTTGGCCTGCGCCGGGCGCACGACAAAGGCGCCAACGCCGGTGCTCGAGCAGCACTCATCGGCGGCGCCGACTTCACGTCCAACGTCGGGGCATCCGCCGTGCTTGGCTATCCCCCCAAGGGAACCCACGCCCACAGCATGGTGCAGGTCTTCATGGGGCTGGGCGAAGGGGAACTGGCGGCCTTTCAGGCCTACGCCGACGTCTATCCCGACGACTGCCTACTCCTCGTCGACACCATCGACACCTTGGAGAGCGGCATCCCCAATGCCATCAAGGTCTTCGAAAATCTGCGGCGCAAGGGACACGAACCGATAGGCATCCGCCTCGACTCCGGCGATCTAGCCTATCTGAGCATCCAGGCCGCCAAGATGCTGAACGATGCTGGTTTCCCCGATACGTCGATTGTGCTCTCCAGCAACCTGGACGAGCTCAACATTTGGCAGATCATCACCCAGATCCAGCAGGAAGCAAGCCGTTACAGCGTGGATCCTGATCATCTCATCGGCCGGCTGACCTATGGTGTGGGAACCCGTTTGATCACGTCCTGGGGCGAGCCAGCTTTGGGTGGCGTTTACAAGCTGGTCGCAGTTCACGACGTAGGCGAATGGGTCCCAGCGATCAAGATATCGGAGTCGTCGGCCAAGACACCGAACCCAGGGCACAAACACGTATGGCGCATCTATGACAAGCGGGGAAAGGCGACAGCCGACCTCCTCAGCCTTGATGACGAAGATCCGCGAGAGATGGATCAGGTCAAACTACACCACCCAACGGAGCACACCGTCCATCGAAAGCTGGGCAAGAACGAGATCGAGGAGATCGAGCCTCTTCTGGTCGACGTGCTGGACAAGGGGCAACGCGTCTGTAATCTTCCCTCTATCGAAGAGATGCGCGATCGTCGTCGATCGGATATCGAGCGTCTCGATCCCGGGGTCAAACGGCTTATCAACCCGCACGTCTATCACGTCTCCTTGACAGAGCGGCTATGGGACCTCAAGCAAGAGCTGATCGCGTCGGCGTTGGATAACAACCGTGCACCGTAGAGCGCTTTAACACTTCCTTAACGGAGGTGAAACCCTGTCCGTCTCCACGTTGAGGTATACTGCAAGCATAGTGCCTGGGAGCTAACCGTCCCGCCCCGGTTGGTTTCCAGGTACTTGCTCTCCTCTTCCCCTCTTGCTTACATTCTCTTTTCTGCTACCATTCTCCCTGATGGACGATCAGCTTGAGGGCTCAGTAGAGCGTATCACCTACTACAACCAGGAAAACGGCTACTCTGTCATCCGCCTCAACGTCGAAGGTCGTTCCGATCTGGTGACCGTAGTGGGCAACCTGCCTGAGGTCCAACCTGGGGAGAGTCTCCGCCTGGAAGGACGCTGGACGAAGCACCCCCAGTACGGACGTCAGTTCAAGGCTGAATGGTGCGAACAAGTTCTCCCTGCCACCATCGAGGGTCTCAAGGCCTACCTCGGTTCTGGTATGATCAAAGGTGTTGGCCCTGTCACCGCCAAGCGCATCGTCCAACGCTTCGGGGTCGACACGCTTGACGTCCTCGACGAGAAACCTAAGCGGCTGAGAGAGGTGCTTGGCGTAGGGCCTAAGCGAGTCACTGCCATCGCCAAGGCCTGGGAGGAACAGAAACAGATCCGCCAAGTGATGATGTTCCTTCAAAGCCACGGCGTCTCCACCAATCTGGCGGTCAAGATCTACAAGACCTACGGGGATGATGCACTCCAGGTGGTGCAAGAGGATCCTTATCGACTCGCCCGGGACATCTGGGGCGTGGGATTCAAGACCGCCGACAAGGTAGCCCAGGACCTGGGTCTCCCTCACGATGCGCCCTCCCGGGTGCAGGCCGGCGTGGCGTACGCGTTGAGCCAACTGGCTGACCAGGGTCACGTCTACGTGCCGGAGGAGGAGTTGGTGACCGAGGCGGCCCCCCTCCTGGAGGTGGAACCCAGGCTGATCAAGGACGCCATCGGGGAACTCGACACCGACCAGGTCGTGCAGCGCGAGACGCTCCGCTATCCCAGCCTCGAGGAAGGAAAAGACCCCAAAGACACCCCCACAGCAAACTTCTATGTGCGTGAAGAGGAGGCCGTCTACCTGGCACCATTCTACTATGGCGAGGTAGGGGTTACCAACCGGTTGCGAGATCTCCTGGACGATCCCAATACGCGTCTGGCGCCCTTCCGCAGTGTCGATTGGAATGCTCTCCTTCCGCAAATCACCCGCGATGCAGCGATTGAGCTCTCCACCGAGCAGCAGCGCGCCGTACGAACAGCTCTGACGAACAAAATAACCGTTCTCACAGGCGGCCCCGGGACAGGTAAAACGGTCACCGTGCGCACCGTCATCGCCGCGCTGGAGGCATTCCATCGCAAATACGCGCTCTGCGCTCCCACAGGTCGCGCCGCCAAGCGCCTTTCCGAGGCCACTGATCGGCCAGCTAAGACCGTCCACCGCCTCTTGGAGTACTCGCCACAGCAGGGCTTTCAGCGGAACGAGGAGGTCCCGTTGGAGATCGATTGTCTCATCGTCGATGAGGCCTCCATGCTCGACTTACTGCTGACTAACCGCTTGCTCAAGGCCGTGAAGACAGCGACGCACGTCCTCTTCGTCGGGGACGTGGATCAGCTACCTTCTGTGGGAGCTGGAGACGTGTTGCGTGACATCATTGCTTCGGACCGCGTCGCTGTGGTGGAGCTGACCAAGATCTTCCGGCAGGCCGCGAACAGCGGTATCGTGGTCAACGCGCACCGCATCAATCAGGGGCAGTTTCCCATCCTCAACGAGTTCGGCGACTTCTACTACTTCTCAAAGGAAGAGCCTGAGGAAGCAGCCACGCTCCTCGTCGACATCGTGAAGCGCCGTATCCCGCGGAAGTTCAAGCTCGACCCGATGGATGACGTGCAGGTGATGGCGCCCATGTACCGCGGAGCCTGTGGAGTATCTAACTTGAACGAGATCCTCCAGAAAGCCCTCAATCCCCCAGCAGCGCGCAAGCGGGAGAAACAAGTGGGGGGCCGCATCTTCCGTGTCGGTGACAAGGTAATGCAGACCCGAAACAACTACGACAAGGATATCTACAACGGCGACATCGGACGCGTGCTGCGCATCAACACCGTGGAACAGACTCTGACTGTCCGCATCGATGAGCGTCCAAACCGGGGCCGTTCCATCATCTACGACTGGGTCGAATTGGATGAGCTGGTGCACGCTTTTGCCATTTCGGTCCATAAGAGCCAGGGAAGCGAGTATACCGCCGTCGTCTTGCCCATTCTGACCCAGCACTATCTCCTCCTCCAGCGCAATCTATTGTACACCGCGGTCACCCGAGCAAAGCAGCTGGTCGTGCTGGTGGGTACACGTAAGGCCATCTGGATCGCCGTGAAGAACGATAAGGTGAGCGAGCGGTATTCGGGGCTCAGCGTAAGACTCCGGGAGAGAACGTGATAGAGGACGCGTCAGATCAAGAATCTGCACCAATCACAAAGAGCAATGAATCGGACATCGAAATCGCGTACGATCTATGGAGTCAACAATGAAGAGAGAAGAAGAACAGTCCCAGACGTGCGAGGAGACGTGCCCTGAAACCCACGAAGAGGCGTACTCCGAGGCGTATGAGGAGGCATTACGTCTGACCGTGGTCGCTCACCGGCAACAGGTACGGAAAGGAAGCGGACTTCCCTACATCATCCACCCTGTTCACGTCTCCGTCATTCTGCTGCGCCACGGTTTTTCGACCGAAGCAGCCATCGCCGGATTGCTTCACGACATCGTCGAGGACCAGGGCTACGCTCTGGCTGAGATTGTGGAGCAATTCGGGCCTCGGGTGGCGGAGATGGTCGACGCCCTTTCAGAGCGCAAGTACAACGCTCGGGGCGAGAAACGGGCTTGGAAGGTGCGCAAGCGTGAGGCCCTGGAGCAGATACGAACTGCCAGTAGAGGCGCCGTGGCGGTCAAGGCCGCTGACGCCCTCCACAATGCCAAGAGCTTCCTGGAGGACCTGGAGCAAAAGGGACCACAGATCTGGCGAAACTTCAACCAGGGGGCCGGGCCTCAGCTGGCTTATTACCGCAGGATCGTCGAGGTCAGCAGGGAGAGTCTGGGAACCCATCCTCTTATAGAAGAGCTGGACGAAGCTGTGGGTCGCTTGGCGCAGGCGATCAGAGAGACCGGCGGGTAAGACATCTTCGCCCCGAAATCCCCCTCAATGAGCTAAGACGGTCGCTCCTGCAACATTACCGTCACAGTCTGTTCCTCGCCGTCACGCACAAACGTCACCCCCACAGCGTCCCCCACCCGCGTCTGGGTCTCCAGGTAGACCGTCAGATCCTGGTAATCGTCGATCGGCTCGCCATCGACCGCGATAATGACGTCACCTCCCAGGGGAACGCGATAGCGACCGATTTGCACCGCCCGATCACCGCCGCGGATCCCAGCTTGGTCGGCGGGCCCACCGCGGACGATCTGCAGTACCAGCACACCTCTATCCACCGGAACGTCCATACCAGCCTCGCGAAAGGCTCGAGCTCGATCTGGCGTCAGCGAGATCGGCTCGATACCCAGCCAGGGATGCGGATAGCGTCCCCAGGCGATTAGTTGCGGCACCACACGCCGCACGGTGTTAGCCGGTACGGCAAATCCTACACCGGCGTTAGCCTGGCTCGGGCTGACAATCTGAGAGTTCACACCGATCACGCGTCCCTTCAGGTCGAGGAGGGGACCGCCAGAGTTGCCTGGATTGATAGCCGCGTCGGTCTGAATGACCTCTCCAATGAAGTTGTTCTCCGGACCCTTGATCACTCGCCCCAGTGAGCTGATGACGCCGACAGTCAGAGTCCGTTCTAACCCGAAGGGATTGCCAATAGCGACAACGAATTGGCCCACGGTGAGCGCGTCCGAGTTCCCCAAAGGAACCGCCTGTGGCAGACCCTCGGCGTCGATCTGGATCACAGCCAAGTCATTGGTTGGATCCTCTCCAACGACCTCAGCTGAGTACGTGTCGCCGTCGGCCAGCGTCACCGAAAGCTCCTCTGCATCCTCTATCACGTGATAGTTTGTGACGATGTGGCCCTCATCATCGTAGATGAAACCAGATCCAGTGCCCTCCTGAGGCACTGGGTTGAAGAAGAAATCGTACGCATAGGTGACGCTGGTGATGTTGACCACCGCCGATCCCGTCTCTCCATAGACGGCCTCCACCTGGGCCTCCAGAGCGTTGGCAGGCTGCTCCGCTGCCACCGGCGTCTGGGGAGGGGCCGGGGTGGGCGTCGGAGGCGGAGCCGTCGGCGTAGACGTGCCGAGCAGCATCTGACTGGAGAGACTACACCCCAACGCTCCACCCAGCAATGCGGCGACAATGATCAGAATGGGGGCGCCGACCTTTTCGCGCTCGCTCATCATCAAAGCCCCCTCAGGATAAGCTCCGCAGTTCCTCTCAGGATAAGCTCCGCAGTTCCTCGAAGAGCTCGCGCTGGCGCGGCGTGAGGTCCGCCGGGAGTCGCACGTTCATCTCAGCATAGAGATCGCCGTGCTCCTCTGGGTTTCGCAGCTTGGGCATTCCCTTCCCCCGCAGCCGGAAGACCTGACCGTTCTGTGTGCCCGAGGGAATGGTCAGCATAACAGATCCATTCATCGTCGGCACCCGGGCTTCTCCCCCCAAAACCGCCGTGTAGAGATCGACCGTCACGACCGTTCGCAAGTCGTCGCCCTCGCGCTCAAACTGTTCATCCGATCGCACATTGACGTGGAGATAGAGATCCCCCGCCTCTCCGCCGGCTGCTCCCACTCCTCCTTCACCAGACACCCGAACACGTGTCCCTGTGCGAGCACCCGGGGGGATCTTGACCTCTAACCGACGTCCATCTTTCTGCAGAATCCGCGTGGTGCCAGCATAGGCCTCACGCAGACTTATGTCGACCGCTTGTTCGTAGTCCTGACCGCGTCGTGCGCGGGCCTGATAATCAAACCCTCCAGGGCTGGCCCGCGTCCCAGCTGCACCGCTTCGCGGCGCACCGCGTGGCGCAGTTCCTCCCATCCCCCCGAAGATCTGAGTGAAGAAATCGGAGAAGGGGCTGCCGCCGCCGAAGAGATCCTCTAGATCTTCCGGCGTCCCTTGACGCACGTGGACACGCTGTGGCCCTGCCCCGGCCGGGCCGCCAGCCGTCGTCCACTGCCCCCAGTCGAAACCACCAGGCCGGCCCCCACCTTGCTGGTAGCTCTGCCAATTCGCTCCCAGCCGATCGTACTTCCGACGTTTCTCGGGGTCGGAAAGCACCTCGTAAGCTTCGTTGATCTGCTTGAACCGCTCCTCGGCCTCCGAATCGTTCGGGTTGACGTCTGGATGATGCTTACGCGCGAGTTGACGGAAGGCACGACGGATTTCGTCCTGCTCAGCGTCCTCACTTACACCCAGGATGTCATAGTAGTCTCTATACTCCATACCACCTCTATCGTCTCGGTAGGGTCACCGCTGAAGACAGCCCCCACGCGCCGATACCTCGTAGCTTATGGCTGTCGAGTGTGACGGGCTCTTCAACAGACACTCTTGGGCACATATGTCGCGCTGCACGGCCTGGATAAGTATCCACCCAGGCCGTGCTATGCGCAACCTCCCAGACTCGTCGTCCTATTTGGCCACGATCACACGAGACGGCCGCAGGAGCCGGCCGTCTAGACGATACCCCGACTGCGTCACGTCCACGACGGTGCCTTGCTCCGCCTCGACGTTCTGATGGGGAACCGTCCCCACGGCTTCGTGCCAAGCCGGATCGAATGCCTGCCCCTCAGCCACAATCGACTCAACGCCCTCTTGTTTCAAGAGCTGATTCAGTGAGCGCTGGGTTACCTTCATACCTTCGCGAAGAGCTCCATGCTCATCACTCTCGACCCTCAACGCCCGCTCCAGGTCGTCTGCAATCATTAGAAAGTTCCGTAGCAGCCGTGCCCGGTCCGCCTCAATGCGATCCTCAGCCAAGCGACGCTGCCGCTTGCGGAAGTTCTCGATCTCAGCTTGGAGGCGTAACGCTCGATCGCGCCACATCTCGAGGTCCTCTTCAAGTGCCTCGATCTTCTCCTGCTGGGCCTGAGCGCCATCCTCTCCCGCCTGTCTTGACGACCGTGTGACCGGATCCCTCTCCGTCGCAGCCACTGGCTCCTGCTCGACGACGGCAGGTTCGGACTCGGTGGCCACACGCTTCTTCTCTGTCACTTCCTGATCTGACCGATCGTCTGACCCTCTCACTCGGATCGGTACGCGCACTCGTTTGTTCATAGGTTCCCTACTTCAGCAGAAGCGGTAGATTGGTCCCCGGTGTGCCAAGCGTCTTCTAGAGCCGGCTCCCAATCTACCGCACTGAGTCTATACTTCGTGGAATTCGCCTTCGACGACTTCCTCTTCTTCTTCGCCGCCACCCTCGTGACCAGCGCTGGGGCCAGCCTGAGGTCCAGCTTGCGGGCCTGCCTGGGCGCCGCCAGCGGCTGCCTGCTGCTGGGCGTACATCGCCTGTCCAATAGCCTGGCTGGCCTGCTGAAGCTGCTCAATCAGGCTCTCGATGCGATTCTTGTCATCGGCGTCCTTAGCCTCTTTCAGATCTTCGATGATGCCCTCGATACGGTTGCGGTCCGAGGCTGAAACCTGATCGCCCAAGTCACGCAAGGACTTCTCCATCTGATAGATCAGCTGATCGGCTTTGTTGCGAGCCTCAATCAGCTCCTTACGCCGTCGATCTTCCGAGGCATGGCGTTTGGCTTCCTTCACCATCTCATCCACGTCGTCTTCGCTCAAGTTCGTGGTGGCCTCGATGGTGACTTTCTGCTCCTTGCCCGTAGCCTTGTCCTGAGCCGATACGTTCAAGATACCGTCAGCGTCGATATCGAACGTGACCTCAATCTGCGGGACGCCACGTGGCGCTGGGGGAATGCCCTCCAGGTTGAAGCGTCCTAGACTCATATTGTCCGCGGCCATCGGTCGCTCACCCTGCAGGACGTGAATCGTCACTGCCGTCTGACCATCCTCAGCCGTGGAAAAAGTCTCGCTCTTGCGCACCGGAATAGTGGTATTACGCTCGATGATCGGCGTCATGACACCGCCCAGGGTCTCAACGCCCAGTGTCAGCGGCGTGACGTCGAGCAACAGCACATCCTTCACCTCGCCACCCAGCACACCAGCCTGAATGGCCGCGCCGACCGAGACGACCTCGTCTGGATTCACGCCCTTATGCGGCTCCTTGCCGCCGGTCAAATCTCGCACCAAATCCTGGATCATAGGCATACGCGTGGCGCCGCCGACCAGAACAACCTCATCCAGCTCGCCTTGAGACAGATCAGCATCGGATAACGCTTGTTCGAAAGGCTCGCGACAGCGCTGAACCAGATCCTCTGTCAGTTGTTCCAGCTTAGCCCGCGTCAGCTTCATCTGGAGATGCTTGGGACCGGAGGCATCCGCGGTGATAAAGGGCAGGTTAATCTCCGTCTCCAGGACCGTCGAGAGCTCAATCTTGGCCTTCTCCGCCGCCTCCTTCAAACGCTGCAAGGCCTGGCGATCTTCGCGCAGGTCGATACCCTGTTCTTTCTTGAACTCCTTGGCGACGTAATCCGTGATGCGCTGATCCCAGTCATCGCCGCCCAAGAACGTGTCACCACTGGTGGATCGCACCTCGACGACACCCTCACCGACGTCCAGGATGGAAACGTCGAACGTACCGCCGCCTAGGTCGAAGACCAGAATCGTCTCGTCTTCCTCTTTGTTCAAACCATAGGCCAGGCTTGCAGCCGTGGGCTCGTTGATGATGCGGAGCACCTCCAGACCTGCAATCTTGCCCGCATCCTTAGTCGCCTGCCTCTGGCTATCGTTGAAGTACGCCGGGACCGTGATCACTGCCTGCGTCACATCTTCACCAAGATAGGCCTCTGCGTCTTTCTTCAGCTTACGCAGGACCATAGCGGAAATCTCCTGGGGCGTGTACTCCTTATCCTTTACTGGCACGTAGACGCGTGCATCGTTGGATGGCCCCTGGACGATCTCATAGGGTAACACATCGCGTGCCTTCTCAACCTCAGGTTCATCATATCGACGGCCCATCAGCCGCTTGATGGAGAAAACCGTGTTATCCGGGTTGACCACAGCCTGCCGTTTGGCAACTTGGCCTACCAACCGCTCGCCGCTGTCGTTGAACGCGACAATTGACGGGCACAAACGGCCGCCTTCGGCGGTTGGAATCACGGTGGGCTCGCCCCCCTCCATCACAGAGGCAACCGAGTTCGTAGTACCCAAATCAATACCGATGATTTTGCTCATATCTCCCTCCCACTACATAATACCTTAAGTATGCCTTCAACCATCCTCTTAAAGCTTTCCAAAACGTGCCATAGAATTCATCTATGCTGGCATCGTGCTGCCGTATGAATGCCCGTGCACAGCTTATGCTATCAGACATTTTACCTGTTTTGTGAATTGACTATACCTGAAGGGCATTAGAAAGGGATAAGAGTGACGTTAGCGTGGCATAAGACCGGGGGATGGATGAGCCCCCCACCAGAGTCGATCACCTCAGCAATGAAGACCAGACGCGCCCTGCATCTTGACGTATGGACAAGTCCCTGTATACTGGGTTGATAGTGACGTACCGACCGTGGGACAAATTGAGTCTTCTTACAGCGCCAGTGACGCAGGACAAACGAACTCGAGGGATATATGTCGAGAAGCCGTCAATTCACACGGCTCGTTTTCTCTTTGCAGAGCCTCTGGAATCTGCTCACCGAGCCCTCGCCTACCATTAAGCAACCCGATCGGCGTCGGCAGTCGAGGCTGCTGTCCGTCTCGCTGGTGATTTTGGTTGGACTGCTCGCTTCGGGGATCGCTGCCATCCGGCTGGCACCATCCAGGGAACTCTACCCCGGAGACGAAGACCTGATTGTCGGCGCAGTCATACTGGCGTCGCTTCTCCTTGCCTACATCCTCAATCGGAATACGCATTACACCCTGGCAGCCCTCATCACCGTCATCGCTCCAGAGATTGGCATCTTTGCATCGACGGTCGTCGTGTGGCTGGGGAGATCGCCGTACTACGATTCCGGAGACGTCAACCTCCTCGTCTACACCATTATGCCCGTCCTATTTGCCAGCATGCTGCTCTCCGTTCGAGCTCTGATAGGGCTTGTGCTTTTCAACACCGTGGTTATGGTCGGATTGCCGACCTTCTTCCGTCATATAGCCATCGTCGATATCGTCCTCGGCCCCCTGCTTTTCAGCCTGGCCATATCGGCCTTGGTGCTCCTGGTAACTCGCCAGCGGAACAAGCTGGAGAGGGACCGACGCACTCAACTCACTCAGCAGAAGGAACGGTATCAGAGCCTTTTCAACCGCGTCCCCGTGGGGCTTTACCGCACCACGCCCCAGGGCAAGATCCTCGACGCCAACAGAGCGCTCGTCAGCCTCCTCGGTTTCGCAGACCGTGAGACCCTGCTTGCCGTGCCTATCACGGACCTCTTCGTCGATCAGAGCATGCGCAAGCAGGAATTAGCTATCCTCCACGAGGAGAACATCCTTCGTGATTTCGAGATCCAACTACGCCGTTGGGATGGAGAGATCATCTGGGCCCAGGACACATGCCGAACCGTAAGAGATGATGAAGGGCAAATACTCTACTTCGAGGGAGGCCTGGAGGACATTACAAAGCGAAAAAAGGCCGAGGAGGCCCTACGAGAGAGCGAGGAGCGCTTCAGGAATATCTTCGAGAACGCCCCCATCGGTATTTACCGCACGACGCCCGATGGGCAGATCATTATGGCCAATGCCACCCTGATTGATATGCTGGGCTATGACTCTTTCACAGACCTTAGCCAGCGCGACCTGGAAAGCGAGGGGTTCCATGGCGACTCTCCACGTTCAGCCTTCAAGCGACGTATCGCGGCAAAAGACAGAGTAACTGGCCTGGAGTCCGCCTGGGAGCGAAAGGGCGGAGCTACGCTGTTCGTCCGCGAGAATGCCCGAGTTGTTCGCGATCAGGACGGCACCGTGTTGTACTATGAGGGGACGGTCGAGGATATCACGGAGCGTAAGGAGATGGAGGAGCGGCTGCGGCGGCAAGAAAGATTGGCTGCCATCGGTCAAATGGCCGGGGGCATCGCTCACGACTTCCGTAACTTCCTCACCAGTATCATTCTCTATGCCCAACTGCCTCTCCGGAAATCAGACGCACCTGCCGATGTGGAGACTTCTCTGGAGACCATCGTCAGCGAGGCCCGGCAAGCGGCGAATCTCGTTCAACAGATCCTCGACTTCAGCCGCCGATCAACGATGAAGACCGAGTTGATCGACCTATACCAATTCACAAGAGAGGTCACCTACATCCTCCAAGAGACCATCCCGGAGATCATCGACATCACGTTGCAGGGCACATCCGACTGCTGCCCCGTCAAGGCCGATCCCACACGGATTCAACAAGTGCTGATGAACCTGACGTTGAACGCTCGCGATGCTATGCCGGAGGGCGGCGATCTGCTCATCGCTCTCGCCCGAGTGGAGATCGAGGTTGGCGAGGAACCGCTACCCGGGATGGGACCAGGTCTGTGGGCACGCCTGACCGTATCGGACACCGGCACCGGGTTGAGCGACGAGGCCCAGGAGCATCTCTTTGAACCTTTCTTTACCACCAAGGAGCCCGGCAAAGGCACCGGCCTGGGATTGGCTCAGGTTTATGGCATCATCAAACAACACCAAGGATATATCGACGTCCAGACCGCGGCTGGCGAGGGGACCGCGTTCCGTATCTACCTACCGCTTCACCAAGGTGAGGAAAGGCCACCAGTGGAAGAGCCGCCAGAGCTCATACCGGGACAAGGAGAGCTCATCCTCTTGGTAGAGGATGAGAGAAAGGTCCGTGAGGCAACCCGACAGATTCTGGAATCGTTAGGCTATCGCGTCCTGGCGGCAGCAAATGGCCGCGAGACAGAGGCACTCGCCCAGGATAGAGACTTCGACATCCTCATCACTGATCTGGTGATGCCGGACATAGGCGGGCGGGCCTTGATCAAGTCCTTGAAAGAGAAACGCCCGGACCTGAAGGCCATTGCTATGACCGGCTATGCATTGGAGGATGAGCTGCAAGATCTCACTGTGGAGGTCCTCCAGAAACCTCTAGACTTAGAGACGCTGTCTCAGGCGATACGTCGCGCTCTGGAAGCAGATTGAT
>CAZEQC010000012.1:45430-68558 GCA_964514285.1 uncultured Anaerolineales bacterium
AGATTGATACGCTATGAGAAGAGATGCTGGGCCATTTATCAGATGTATCGTCGTGTTGATGCTTGCCGGGTTCGTCGGCGGATGCACTCCACTTCCCACGCCTGAGCCGACGCCCACGGTCACGGCTGTGCCCACCGAGCCTCTCAGAGACGTTTTTCTCACACTCGGCGGCTGGAGGACGGCTACGGGACGTATGAATCAGCTGCTCAACGAGTTTCACAAGGCCCATCCTCATATAGTGGTCAGGTTCGATCCTTCTGAATCTGCCGAGTATGACTCCATCCTAGAGGCCCAGCTAGAAACAGGCACCGCCCCCGACCTGGTCTATCTCCGCTCCTTTTCCACATCGCGTCACCTCTTCGAGCAGGGCTATCTGGTACCTCTCGGCGATCTCCCTGGCCTGCGTGAGCACTTCGATACGGCCGTAATCTCTGCGTGGGCAGCCGAGGGCGACATCCCTTACGCGGTACCCTTCACGGCCACCTCCCACGGTATCTATTACAACCAAGATCTCTTCCAGGAGCTCTCACTGGAGACTCCCGAGACTTGGGAGGACCTACTGGCGGCGGCGGCGGCTCTACAAGATGCTGGGATCATCCCCTTCGCCAACGGCACCAAAGCGGAGTGGACAGCTGCGGAGACGATCTTCATGAATCTGGCCCCCAGCTTCATTGGCGGGCGCGAAGGCCGTATGGCCTATTTGAACGGGGAGCGCTGTTTTGACGATCCTTCTATGGGATCCGCCTTCCAGGCTGTGGAGGATCTGGCACCTTTCTTCCCCGAGAACCACGAACTCCTGGGCTACATCGACAGCCTGCAGCTCTTCATACAGGGCAAAGCAGCTATGTGGATGAGCGGCTCATGGGACATCCCCTACTTCGAGGAAGCCGAACCGGATTTTGCCTGGAGCATCTTTGCGGTTCCTCCTCCGCCCGGTCAGCTTGGCTACGTCACCTTTCACCTCGATGTAGGGATTGGGCTGAACGTAGCTTCAACCTATAAGGACGAGGCGATGACCTTTCTCACCTGGATGACCCGGCCCGAGTTCGGCGAACTGCTCGGCAATGAGATGCCCGGGTTTTTCCCTATGCATCGCAATCCCCCCACCCTCGAGAACAAGCACGCCAACGCCTTCTTGGCCTTGAATCAAGGCCGGGGCACCGACATCCGCTTCGTCTGGGAGGAACTTCGGGAGGGGACGCCCAGCGCCTATACGCTGATCCAGTCAGGGACGCTGGATGTCCTCCGGGACAAACGGACTCCTGAGGAAGCTGCCGAGGCCCTTCAAGCAGGTTTGGCGTCCTGGTTCGAGCCAGCGCAACGGTGCGACGAATGAGCCCCAGAGCGAGATCCTGACACACCCCACACTGAGGAGATACCGATGCAGAAGACCCGTGAGCGTCAGTTTGGCCCAGGAGCGCTCCTGGGCTACCTACTCGGTATCGTGCTGGTGGTTGGGATCGGAATACTGGCTGTCGTCCAACTCAGACGAATCAGCAAGACAGTGGACGAACTCACCAATGATTTGGCTGTCGAGAGGGGTTTAGCCAAGGATATCGTCAACCAGGTTCTCTTGACCCGCTTCTACGCACAACAGCACGTCAATACCCAGAAACAGGGGGACGTGGATCGTTTCAGCGAGGCATTCGGCCATCTTGAAAACCTCTTGGTCATCGCCGACGAGAAGATCACCGATCCCCAACGGAGGGAAATGCTCAAGCGCATCAACACGGCCGCTGGAGTATACGAGGAGACG
The DNA here is from genome assembly GCA_964514285.1 of uncultured Anaerolineales bacterium. GTDB lineage: Bacteria > Chloroflexota > Anaerolineae > B4-G1 > B4-G1 > SKLM01. Next base: position 47,187 of record CAZEQC010000012.1, read on the forward strand.
TTCAAGGAGGTCGCCCTCCTCATCAGGAATACACAACGCATCGATGCTGAGATTCTGGACATCCAGGAGCACGTGATGCGGGATAAGCTAACAGCGCTGCGAGTGCATAGCGTCTTCCTCGAGGATCCAAGCGTATTTCTCGCCTTCGGCAACGCACAGAACGCGTTGGAGCGGATGCGCTCCAGCACCCTCAAGTTCCTGCTGGAGAGAGATGCCAAGCACGCCGTTCAGTTCGAGATGACCTCTCAGGAGGCCCAAGCCGCTTTCTCCAGCCTGGAAGCCAACCTCCAAGACCCTGTTCAGCGAGAAAACTTCGCCGAGGCTCAGACAGCGGCCAATCTTTACTACGAAGGTATGGAGGAAATCCAGTCAGACCAGGTCAGGCTGCGAAAGCTGCTCGCCAGGATGGAGGAGTTGGAGCCCGAAATCACCGGCATGGCCTCGGGCATAGCTTCCAGCGTCGAAGAGGCGTTTGAGTCACGAAACGCATCCTCTCAAGTGCTGATTGCACAGGCACGATTCGTCCTGGTCGCGACGACGGTCATCGCCGTCGTGACGGGCCTCGGACTGGGTGGCGTCATTGTCCGACGGGCCGCTGAAAGAAAACGAGCTCACGAGGCACTCCAGAACAGCGAAGCGCGCTACCGGACGTTGTTCGAGGGCGTTCCTGTGGGGCTGTACCGCTCCACGACGACACGAAAGCTTCTCGATGCCAATCCGAGCACGGTCAATATGCTGAGATATCCCCACTTGGACGATCTACGCGGGACGGACGTCAATGAACTCTACGTGAACCCGGAGACCCACCAGCGTTGGGAGACCTTGATGAAGGAGCAAGGTATTGTGCGCAGCTTTGAGGCGCAGCTGCGTCGACACGACGGCGTGATCATCTGGGTGCGGGATACCGCACGCGCGGTCCTGGATAGCGACGGAGAGCTGCTCCACTACGAGGGCAGTCTTGAGGACATTACCGAGCGCAAACGAGCCGAGGCTGCCTTGCAGGAAGCACAACAAAAACTCATCGGCCGTGAGAAGCTGGCCGTCTTGGGGCAGTTGGCCGGTGGCGTCGCTCACGAACTCCGCAATCCGCTTGGCGTTATGTCGAACGCCATCTACTATCTGGAATTGGTCCACAGCGAGGCCGACCAGGTCACCCGGGAATACCTGGAGATCATCGCACAGGAAATCCAGAACGCAGAGAAAATCATCTCTGACTTGTTGGACTTCGGGCGCATCAAGGTCCCTACCAGGAGATCCGTGACCGTCCCCAGCATCGTGGACGCCCTCCTATCCAGCAGTGCCAGCCCTGATGACGTGGAGATCACCACGCGCATCCCCAAGGATTTGCCCGAAGTGTTAGTAGACCCTCAGCAGATCGGGCAGATCCTGGGGAACTTGATAACGAATGCATACCAGGCTATGCCCACAGGTGGCAGCTTGAGCATCGAAGCCCGGACCAAGCTGGATGGCGTCGCCCTCTCTGTCACTGACACAGGAACCGGCATGTCCCTAGAAACGATGGACAAGCTTTTCGAGCCTCTGTTCACGACCAAGGCGAAGGGCATTGGCCTGGGATTAGCCATCTCCAAATACCTGGTGGAAGCCAATGAGGGCACAATCAGCGTAGAAAGCCAAGAGGGTCAAGGAAGCACATTTACCATCTTCTTACCCGTCACGACGGAGGCCGCCGACTAAGCGATAGAGTAGATGCTGCACTCGAAGAGCTGATGAGAGGCCAGACCTGGCGGAACAACTCGAACAAGTGAGGGCTCCTATGAAATCAAAAAGAATCCTCGTGGTAGACGATGACGCTAATCTGTGTAGAACGGTCTGTGATATTCTTGAGGCCAAGGGCTATACACCGGCGGTCGCTAGCACAGGCGGAGCAGCTCTCAAGAGCATGGAGAAAGAGACGCCCGCTGTTGCGTTGATCGATTTAAGAATGGAAGACCTTTCGGGTATTGAGCTGCTTAGAACGATCAAGAAGCGCTTCCCCCAGACGGAGTGCATCGTCCTGACGGGACACGCCTCGCAGACATCAGCAATCGAGGCCGTCAATCTAGGGGCCTATGGCTACTTGCAGAAGCCCTACAATGTTGACCAGCTCTTGGTGACCGTTCGACGTGCTATCGAGCGGCGCGATGACCGACGGGCTCTGCAGGAAAGCGAGGAGAGATACCGCCGTTTCTTTCAGACGTCACGGGATTGTGCCTTCATCACGACAAGGGACGGTCGGTGGCTGGACATGAACGAAACAGCCGTCGAGCTTCTTGGATATGACAGCAAGGAAGAGCTGAGAGAGGTCAGGATCTGGGATCTTTATGCCGACCCAGCGGTGAGTGAGGATCACGCTCACGCGCTGGGGGAGCAAGGCGCTATTAAGGACTACCCGGTTGATCTGCGGCGGAAGAGCAGCGACGTCATCAACGCCCTCGTCACCGCGGTTTGCTTCAGGGATAAGCAGGACAACGTGAAGGGGTTTCAGGGGACGATTCGCGACATCACTGAAAGGAAGAAAGCCGAAGAGGCATTGGCGAGCTACGCAGCCGAACTGTCTCAGAAGAACGCCGAGCTGGAGCAGCTTAACGCTCAGAAAGCACAGCTCCTGGGAATCGCCACCCACGAACTCCGCAACCCCCTGCAGTTCATCCTGACCTACAGTGAATTCCTGCTTGATGAAGCCGCCGATGTGTTGACGGAGCGACAGATCCAGTTTCTGCTGCTGATCCGTTCATCGAGCGAGTTCATGGCCAGTCTGGTGAATGATCTCTTGGATGTGGCCAAGATCGAGGCCGGTGAGCTCAAGCTGGACCTGCAACTTACTGACTTGGTCAGCCTCGTCAGACGCAACATCTCTCTAAACAGGGTCTTGGCGGAGAAAAGGGACGTTGACCTGCAATTGCATGATGAGCCGCTTCCTATGATGGCCCTCGACCCGGTCAAGGCTGAACAAGTGCTGAACAACTTGATCAGTAATGCCATCAAATACGCCCCAGCCGGCACTGTCGTCGACGTACGCCTTTCTCGGGACGACGACTCTGTGCTACTCTCAGTGCAGGACCACGGGCCTGGCATACCAGCGGACGAATTGGAAAGCGTGTTCCAACCTTTTGAGACCACCAGCGTCAAGAGTCTTAGCGGTGAACAGGGTACAGGGCTAGGGCTCGCGATCGCTCAGCGTATCGTCCAAGGACATAGAGGGGAGATTTGGGTAGAGAGCGAGGTCGGCGAAGGGGCAACGTTCTATCTCTCGTTGCCCATAAGGGATGACAAAGGCCCAGATTGCCCAGGAGAGACGTCAATCGAATGAATGAAGAGGTAACACCCCCTAAGGCCAGTCTTGGTCCTAAACCTCGCGCCAATCTGGGATTTGTCCACGATGCTTCCAGCGCCACCATAGGCCGACAGGATACCCCACCATCTTGGCGACGTCCCCGACGACGCGGATGATCGGGACCCAAAGCGCCGCCCTGAGCTTCCCAGGTGCGCTCATACCATCCCACAAACTCGATAGCCGACGCCACGGGACCCAGAGCATCCCCGGTATCGCGATCAAGGTGAGCGCCCACCACCATATGTCTCCAATGATCCCAGCAGCCACGATGAGCGGTAGAGCAACCAGATAGGTCAGATAGCGAATGGCGTGTCTTAGCCGCCACAGATCGGCTTTGCCGTCGCCACGGGCATAGCGGTAGTACTGCAGAAAGAAAGCCCTCAAACTGGGACGGGGACGGAAGTAGACCAGGGCCTCAGGTGCGAAGACGAACGGGCCAAATCGAGAACGCAGCTGGAAATCAAAGATCAGGTCCTCGCAGTAGTCGAGCCACTCGGGGTAGCCGCCCACCTCTTTCCACGCGCTCTTGTGAAACGCGACCGAACGACTGGACGGCAAGAAGCGCTCCAAGCGAATGTCCCGCAGTTCTGGCAACACCGTAGCGCCCATCGCCGTCTCGAACGTGCTCTGTGGATCCGGCCGGAAGAAACCAGCGACGGTCTGGGCCCCCCTGTCTTCCAGCGGGGCGACGATCCTCTCCAACCACGCCGGATCCAGTCGGACGCCCGCATCCGTTACCGCTATAGCTTCCCCCGTGGCAGCATCGATGGCCACGTTCCTGCCCTGAGAGATATTGGCACCGCGACGCTGCAAGACTCGCAGATGGAAGCGATCCTCAGCGTGCAGAAGAGACAAAGTGCCATCCGTCGACCCCCCATCGCAAACGACGACCTCATCCGGCCGACGGGTTTGCGCAGCCAGGCTATCCAGCAGCCTCGGAAGGCTCTGAGCCTCGTTCAATACCGTTAAGATGACGGACACTCGCATCGCTCAAGATTATACACGACGACCCGTCTGCCGCCAGCCCATCCTGGCAGCCCTCCCTGGCAGCCCTCATAGAGAAACGGCCACCACACGTTTTCTAGGACTTCAACACAAAATTTTAAGATTCTTGAGCGGCTCGAGCCCCTCTCTTGGCCCTCATTTTTCCCTGTGGGGCTTGACGTTTATCTTAAGATATGATAGACTAGCAGCATAGGACGCGGTAAGTTAGGTAGTGATGCATCATCCTGCCCAGGCTTACGAGGCCTGGGTAGTCTGTGTGAGCGCCTCTCCTTGCCGCCGTAGAAGTAGCAACAGTTATCATAAGGAGAATCTGGAGGATGGAAGGTAAAGAGACCGGAACCGTCAAGTGGTTCAGCAATGACAAGGGCTATGGATTCATCTCGCGCGAGGAGGGGGAGGATGTGTTCGTGCACTACTCCGCCATCCAGGGCGGGGGCTTCAAGACGCTCAATGAGGGCCAAAGAGTTGAATTCAACGTCGAGGAGGGGGCCAAGGGCCTCCGGGCCGCCAATGTGGTTCCTATCGGAGAGCCAACGGGCTTCTAGGCGAAGCAACTAACTGACCGCGTCGGATTGAGGCACGCAGCCCGGCGTGTCGAAGATGCGCACAAGGGAGAGCCGCTCGCGTTTGGCGTTTGCCAGCGCGGGCGGTTCTTCGTTTCGGGGAACAGTATGCGGAGTAATCCCAGCTAGATGAACAGGACAGACAATTACTTCAAGGGCAAGAACGTCATCATCACCGGGGGGTCCAGTGGTATCGGCAAGTCCACGGCCAGACTGCTGGCCAGGAACGGAGCTAACATCTTCATCCTGGCACGAGATCGAGAGAAACTGAACCAAGCGGTTGAGGAGGTCAAGGCAGAAGGGGATAGTCAGAACCAACAGTATCGAGCTTTCTCCGCCGACGTCACGAACTGGCAGGAGATCGAAGCCGCCATCGCGGATATCGTAGAGACCGGCGGCGCGCCCCACATCCTCATCAACTCTGCGGGTATCGTCCGCCCAGGTCACGTCGAGGAGCTTCCCCTCTCCACTTTCAAGCATCAAATGGACGTCAACTACTTCGGCACGCTTCACTCCGTGAAAGCTGTCTTGCCTTATATGATAGCCCAGGGGGAAGGCCACATCGTGAATATATCATCCTTCGGAGGCGTCTTCGGTGCTTTCGGCTACAGCGCCTATGGAGCCTCGAAATTTGCCGTGTGCGGCTTCACGGAGGCCCTGAGGGCCGAGCTTCAGCCCCACGACATCGCCGTTTCTCTCGTCATACCCCCCGACACAGACACCCCTCAGCTTGAGGGCGAGGAGAAGATCCGGCCTCTGGAAACCAAGCTGATGAGTGGCACCGGCAGACCGGAGAAGCTAGAACGCCTGAGTGAAACTATTGCCTATGGGCTGGCGAAGTGGGTACTTAGCGACAACGGCGATCCGATGAAGCCGGATCGAGTCGCCGAGACAATCGTCAGAGGCATCCAGAGAAGACGATACTTAATCTTCCCGGATACGATGCTGATGGTGGCCTATTACCTGCGTGGTTTTCTCCTTCCCGTCGCCAACTGGGCCCAGGATCAGTTGTCAGAAGTAGCCAGGAGGCAACGTAAGGTCCAGTAGCGGGTGTTGCTGATCAACTTCTAGCCAGAGAATCAAGATGCTCGTTTCTCCGCCAGTTCTCCTCGTACTGTCTGCAGCAGCGCCTCAGCCTTCAACTCAGCCAACGTGTAAGATTCTCCTTCCAGGTGCCGAGCTAACGTCTCCGCCAACCCTTTGTCGAAGGCTTCGTTCTCCATGTTGATCACCACCGAGCGAATATCCGCCCGGGGAAACATCTCCGCGATGAGATAAGCCTCCTCCTGCGGTGGACGATCCATCATAGAGACATTGCCGGCCCCATCGGTGAGCAGCACCATCAACGGCATCAAATCGGGATGCTGCCGCATCTCGCGGGTGATCACCTCATAGGCAGCCTGCAGCCCTGCGGACAAAGGAGTCTTGCCGCCGACCGGAAGCCCTCTCAATGCCCGTTGCGCCAGCTCGACGCTGTTGGTCGGCGGGAGCGCTACGATCGCGTCGTTCTTCTGAAACACGATTAATCCAACGCGGTCCCGACGCTGGTACGCGTCGGTGAGCAGGGAGAGCACAGCCCCCTTCGTCGCCTCCATCCTCTCAGCCACTGCCATAGACCATGAGGCGTCAACCACGAAGAGCACTAAGTTCGCAGCGCGGGTGACGCGCACCTTGCGTCGGTAGTCATCCGGGCGCAGCCGAAGAGCCGGCCGGCCTCCCTCTTGGGTATCCCGTTCATCCCCGCGTCCGCCCTGATGCGAGGCAGCGGCGCGAAGAGTGGCATCGAATGCCAGGTCGCTGGGATCATCGGGGGACGGACGGGCCTGAATGTAACGACCTCGTTTTCGGCTCGTCCGCGTCTGACTGCGGCGACCTCCACTGGTGCGAGTCAGCCGGTCGAGGGGCGTTTCCAGCCGACTGGTGCTGAACGCCTTGCCCGCATCCGTCTTCTCACCACCCTCCCACCAACGCCCCGCCGACGGCCATTGAGGCACCTCTTGGGGCCCAGGTGACCGCATCGGATGTGAAGGTTCGACGCCATCATCGTCAGACGCCCCCGTCGCTACGTCGCCTTTTTTTTTGCCGCTGGCCTCCGACGATTCAGCCTTCTCCTCAGGCTCAGCTTCTGACACTTCTTGCACATCGACGGCGGTCAGCCGCTCCGAAAGATCGTCGACGGTGACCTCCGGTTCCTCCAAAGGATGTCGCCGCAGACGATGAGGAATGGCCAACTCGGTAGCCAAGAGAATATCCCTCTTGGTCAGATCAAGGCGGCCACGGAGAGCAGCGTGAGCACGGGCTGCCTTCAGCACAACCAGGTCAGGCCGATGCCCGTCAACACCTAACTCACTCATCACCGTAGCAATAGTCGTCAAGTCCGATCGCGTGTGCTGGACCTGGGGCAAGAGTTGGCGCGCCTTGACGATCTGGTCAGAGAGCGCCTTCTCCCTTGGAGCCCAGACAGCAGAGAACCCCCACGGGTCGGATTCGAAGGCGAGATTCCGCTCCATGATCTTCACGCGCTCATCTGGATCGTGAAGGCCCTCGATGTCCACGGAGAGAGCGAAGCGATCGAGCAGCTGAGGGCGCAGATTCCCTTCCTCGGGGTTCATGGTCCCAATAAGAATGAAGCGAGCAGGATGACGAAACGAGATGCCCTCCCGCTCTACGACGTTGACGCCCATGGCCGCCGCATCGAGCAGCAGATCGACCACGTGATCATCGAGCAGGTTGACCTCATCGACGTAGAGGATGCCGCGGTTTGCCGCAGCGAGCACCCCCGGATCGAAGTGCCTTTCCCCCTCCTGAAGGGCTCGCTCGATATCCAAGGTTCCGACAACACGGTCCTCGGTCGCGCTGACCGGCAGATCGACGAAGCTGGTGGGGCGCCGTGTGCGCCGAAGAGCCTCACCACACCGAGCCCGCCCACGGCATTGCGTGCACCATGCTGCCGGCCTGTCGGGATCACAGCCGAAGGGACAATCGGCCATCACCTCTATCTCCGGCAGCAGCGCGGCCAGAGCCCGGGCGGCGGTGGACTTGGCCGTTCCTCGCTCCCCCCGAATGAGGACACCCCCGATCGAAGGATAGATAGCGTTCAATATCAGAGCGCGCTTCATACGCTCTTGCCCCACGAGGGCGGTAAAGGGAAAGGTAAGCTCCATAGAGACTCCGTCTCGAATCACCAACAGACAGATCATACGCGGCAGCCGGAGCCCCGGATAGCCATCCCGGCCAGTCCTAAGCGTCGCTGACGACCACCGAATGGAAAACCACTATCGAGCTCAACTCGACAATGATGCTACGCTCAATCATTATACCGCAATCTCCTGAGGGCAAAACTACATACCCGCAGCGACGGTGTGGAGCACGTCGATCGACCTCCAAGAAACCGCCAGCCCCCCTTCTCCATTCAGCCATTCGCTGGCCGCAACTCCGACATCGGTCACACCCAGTGTAACCAGGAAGAAGACCCTAACAAAGAGTGATCAAAAAGCTGTAGACATAAGGGACGATCCATGGTATCATTGACACCACTATGGAGGCCTTGCCGCCTGGTGCCTTGATCCTCATGGTCGCTGCCCTATCGGTCTCTGCCGGGGCGCTGCTCACCTGGCTCATAATCTACATTAGCAGAGAGCAAGGCTCAGCGCCGCAGGACACCCCTCGAGATGAAGAGCCCTCAACCGACGTCCTGTTGCGTGTCGTACGGACCAAAGGCGGGGCCTCGGTCTTCGTGCGGGGCAGACGCCTGCGCCACCTTCGGGAGATAAAGGATCGAGACACGGGCCAAGAGACCATTCTGGCTGTCAAGGCCGTGCTGAGGTTTGCCGAAGGATGGCTCCCAGCCTTGCGGGAGGAGGAGAGACCCCCCAGCAGCGCCGATGCCCAACCTGCTGCTGGTGTCGCCGCTTCCGCCCGCCCGATTGGCCAAAGGGCTCCCCTGGCGGGGCAACGAACGGAGGGGATCCCATCAGCGGAACCGCTCAAACTCGTCGAAGAGATCAACGTCTTGATCCAGAAGCGGCTTCACGGGCGACCAGAGTTGGCCAAGCGGGGGATTCGACTCAGCCGGGACATAGACGGCCGTCCGCTCATCTACGTGGGCCAGCACACCTATCGCTCGGCCGAGGAGATTCCCAATCGCGAAGTGAGCACCTTCATCCGGGAAACGATCCAGATGTGGGAAAGACAGTAGGGGGACACCTCACGAGCGAAGGCCGCTGTCTTCTCCAGGCAGCGGCCTTCGCTTGAGTCTAACGTCGCAGACAGAACAAGAGCCTATCAGGACCTCGCGCTACACGTGGCACAGGAGGCCGACGGCGAGCAGGAAGCACAGGATCCCTCCCCGGCAATCACGCCCTGATCCCCCACGGCGGAGAAGAGAGAGATCATCCGCTGCGTCTCCTTGCTCTCACATTGCGGACAGCTGATAGGGTCATCCGCCTCCGACATCCCCCGTAGAGCATCGAATCGGCTTTCACAGTCCAGGCATTCGTATTCGTACAAAGGCATAGATTCTATCCAATCCTTCCCAGCACTCACACACTGGTTGGCTTCTCCACTAATTTCCTAGTTCTACATCTTGATTTTACCGGATGTCCACCATCCGTCAAGCGATCAGATGATATCCAGCCTCTCCCCAATTTCCTCGAACGTGGAGAGGACGTATTCAAGCTGCTCATCGGTATGCGTCGCCATATAGCTGGTGCGCAGCAGCGACGAGCCTGAGGGGACCGCCGGTGGGATGACGGGGTTGGTGTAGACGCCCGCCTCGTATAGCGCTTTCCATGCGATAAACGTGGACATATCGTCGCCAATGATGATTGGAATGATGGGTGTCACGGTGTTCCCCACATTGAAGCCCATCTCACGAAACTCGGTCCTCATCCGTTTGGCGATCTGATTGACCCGCTCGATCCGCTCTGGTTCCTCGCGCATCACTCGGAGTGCAGCTCGTGCCGCGGCCGTGTTCGCTGGCGACATGCTGGCGCTGAAGATCAATGAACGAGCATGGTGTTGCACGTAATGGACGGCGTCATCATCGCCCGCTATAAAGCCCCCCAAGCTGGCAAAGGACTTGCTAAAGGTGCCCATAATCAGATCGGCCTCATCGTTCAGGCCAAAGTGAGCCGCCGTGCCGCGTCCGCCGCCGACGACGCCGATGGCGTGGGCGTCGTCCACCATCAAGCGGGCTCCATACGCCTTGCATAACGGCACGATCTCCGGCAGCGGAGCGAGGTCGCCCCCCATGCTGAAGACCCCATCGACGACGACCAGTTTTCCCACGTCGTCGGGCAATCTCGCTAGGACACGTTCCAGATGGTCCATATCATTGTGCCCGAAACGGCGCACCTCGCCCAGCGCCATCTTGCACCCATCCACGATACTGGCATGATCATCCTTGTCGGTGACCACGAAGTCGTGGCGCCCTACCAAAGCCGTAATCGTGCCCACGTTGGTCTGATAACCGGTGGGGAAGACCAGCGCTGCCTCCTTATCCATGAACTCGGCCAGCTCACGCTCCAGTTGTAGATGGAGTTGGAGGGTGCCGTTGAGGAAACGGGAGCCTGTGCAACTGGTGCCGTACTTCTCGGTCGCCTCAATGGCTGCACGGCGCACTTGAGGATGTGTCGTCAGACCGAGGTAGTTGTTGGAGCCGATCATAATGAGACGATGATCGCCAATGGTGACTTCGGTGCCCTCGCTGTCGGTGAGGGGGATGAAATAGGGATAGAACCCGGCCTCTTGAGCTTCCCTCGCTTCGGTAAAGGCCCGGCATTTTTCAAACAGATCCACTCGATAACCTCCTTGACTCCGTCTAGTGGTTGCGCTACTCAGCGCCCTGGAGTATTATACGCCAAGATGACTACGTGGTAAAGCAGCTGGGGATGCCCTGGAGGTGACTTGTGAGAACGTTAGCCAACCTGGCCCTGGATACCGCCCAATCCCAAGGTGCAACCTATGCCGACGTTCGCCTGATTAAGCACCACGAGCAAACGATACGCGTCAAGAATGGAATCGTCGAGGCGTTGAGCGAGACGACCGATCGTGGGCTTGGGGTGCGAGTTCTGGCGGAGGGGGCGTGGGGCTTCGCCTCCAGCGCCATAGTGAGCCGGGACGAGGTGGAGAGAATAGCCGCCCTGGCCGTGGAGATCGCCCGCGCCAGCACGATCACCCAAGACGAATCCGTAGACTTGGGGCCACCAGTGACCAGCACCGGATCCTATCAAACGCCGGTTGAGATCGATCCGTTTACCGTCGCGGCCGACGAGAAAATCGCCCTGCTTCTGGAGGCCGACCGCGGCATGCGACAGGCGGAGGGGATAAAGGTCACCCGAGGCTCCATCGTCTCTATACGGGACGATAAACTCTTTGCCAACACCGAGGGTGCCTTCACAGACCAAACGATCATTGAGACGGGAGCAGGCATTGTTGCGCTCGCTGTGAGCGATGGAGAGGTCCAGCAACGGTCCTACCCCAATTCCTTCGGGCGAGATCAGCGTACCCTGGGATGGGAGTACATTGACGGTATCGACCTCCCGGGCAATGCCGAACGTGTTGGGAGCGAGGCTGTGGCGCTCCTGAGCGCCGATCCCTGCCCCAGCACCGTGACCACGTTGATCCTTGGCCCCACGCAGCTGGCTCTACAGATCCACGAATCCTGCGGTCACCCGACGGAGCTGGATCGCGTCTTCGGATCCGAGGCTGCCTACGCTGGTACCAGCTTCCTCAAACCAGACAAGCTTGACACTTTCCGCTACGGTTCACCCGTGGTCAACCTCACGGCTGACGCCACGCTGCCGGGAGGTTTGGGCACGTTTGGGTGGGACGACGAAGGGGTGCCTGCCCAAAGAGTCGAGCTGGTGAAGGAAGGGCGCTTCGTAGGCTATCTGACGTCACGGGAGACGGCCGTGCAGCTGGCAAAGCTGAAAGGTGAAGCTGTGGAGCAGGCCCGTTCCGGCGGCGCTATGCGCGCATCAGGCTGGAATCGCATGCCCCTGATCCGGATGACGAACGTCTCCATCGAGCCAGGCACGTGGGATTTCAACGACCTGCTCGCTGACACCGAAGACGGTATCTACATGGAGACCAACCGCAGTTGGTCAATCGACGATAAGCGCCTTAACTTCCAGTTCGGCACCGAGATTGGCTACGAGATCACGAACGGACGCCTTGGTCGGATGCTCAAGAACTGCACCTACACCGGCATGACGCCTCAGTTCTGGCGCTCCTGTGACGCGGTGTGCAATCAGGATCACTGGGAAGTCTGGGGGACACCCAATTGCGGCAAAGGCCAGCCGAGTCAGATCGCTCACACGGGCCACGGAGCGGCTCCGGCTCGATTCCGTGACATCCAGGTCGGCGTCATGAAGACCGGATGAGCAGCACGTGAGCACCCACGGCCCACAAGTTACATTGCCGACTAGAACGCATCTCTAGAGACAGCCCGAAAGGTTGATGAAATCTGTTTTTCATTGATCAGCCATTCTGTGAATTTGTCATGGTTGACCAAAAGAGCTCTGTTTGTCCAACAATCTTGCAGCATCATAGCTGGCTAAGTCAACCCCCTTGCCCCCTACATCTTGGGGGCGCTGCGACCTATCCCCCTAGATGTGCAGCCGAGATCTAGACCCGTTCATAGCTCGGTGTCAAATCCACGGGCGACCTTAAAGACTTCCCTCTTTTAAGCTAATCTGGACGAAATCGGTTGCCAGGGCTGGGGTCTTCTGCTAGAATAGAGCCGTTGACCTGAGAGATGAGTCACTCGTCGCGGGGGATAGGATAACCTCGACTCAGCCGCCTCGGCTGGAAAGCTCCTTCATCCCCGGCGCTGCAACCCTTGTTGACTTCCCGCTGCCGATTGTCTCGGCCAGAATGGACGTTGATCCTTTCAACATACCTATTTATGAAAGCTGCACATATCTGGTCTGCTGCCCTTGGCGAGCTCCAACTTCAGATGACGCAAGCCACCTTCGAGACGTGGTTGCGCGACTCGAAACTGGTGACGTATGAAGATGGGACCTTCGTCGTTGCCGTCAAGAATGGTTACGCAAAAGACTGGCTTGAGAACCGTCTCTTGGCCACCATCAAACGCACCCTGGCTCGACTGGCTGATCGCACCGTCGATGTCAGGTTTGTGGTGGGGACCGAGGAGCCTGGAGACGCGGAGGATGACATCCCCCTGCTCAAGGCTTCCAGCCCATCCCAACAGCCGACATCAAAGCCGAAGTCATCCACCCCTGCACCGGCGCGAAGCTCGGCGGGCAGGAACCTCAATCCGCGCTACACGTTCGATAGCTTCGTCGTAGGCCCCGGAAACCGCTTGGCGCATGCCGCCTCAATGGCTGTGATCGAGAGCCCCGCAGGGGCCTACAACCCGCTCTTCATCTACGGGGGCGTTGGCCTGGGTAAGACCCACCTTCTCCACGCCATCGGCCACGCCTGCCAGGACCAAGGCATAGATACCCTCTACGTGTCTTCGGAGACCTTCACCAACGACCTCATTGAGGCCATCCGCTCTCATACGACAGACGTCTTCCGCGAGAAGTACCGCACCGCCGACGTCCTGTTGGTTGATGATATCCAGTTTATCGCGGGCAAGGAGAGAACGCAAGAGGAGTTCTTCCATACCTTCAACGCACTCCACGGAGCGGATAAGCAGATCGTCCTCTCCTCGGATCGACCGCCCAAGGCACTCAGCACCCTGGAGAAACGACTCTGCTCTCGCTTCGAGTGGGGTCTCATCGCCGACGTCCAGGCCCCAGACCTAGAAACTCGTATCGCCATTCTGCGCACCAAGGCGGCTTTCACCGAGGTCGAGATTCCGGATAAGATCCTGTCCACCATCGCCGCCCAGATCCAGAGCAACATCCGCGAGCTGGAGGGGGCGCTCAACCAGGTGGTGGCTGTGGCGAGATTGACTGATGAACCTCTCACCATAGAGGTCGCTGAGATTGCTTTGGGCAACCTCCTTCCTCAGCGACGCGAGTTGGCTCCGAACGACATCATAGGACACGTGGCGCGCTATTTCGGCCTTGATGTGGAACAGGTGAAGGGTCGCAGTCGAAAACGAGACATCGCACGACCACGACAGATCGCGATGTATCTGATTCGGGAGGAGACGGACGCGTCCCTACCTCAAATTGGAGACCTCCTCGACGGTCGCGATCACTCCACGATCCTTTACGGCTGTGAGCGCGTGACGGAGTTGCTGGAGGAGAACCTCGACTTCCGACGCAAGGTCACCACATTGCGTCAACAGATGCACGATCGGGTGCCCACATAGCTCCCCAGGCGCTGTCCTAGGACGAGGCCAGTCACAGATCTGCGCGGCCTCTGTCCGGGGACAGAAGCCACCTTCCCCCTCCATCTCCAAACCTCCCCGACCTCATCAAGGTCGGGGGTCTTGCTTCCCATCCTATGCCTAAAATGCAATACAATGATTCATTATAGGAATGCGCTTGACACTTGTGCCATCATTTGGTATAATGTAATAACATTATAAACAAGCGCATCCATCATTGCGTTACCGGAGCCTCATGATGACAGCTATCGATCGTGCATCGCCCATCCCGATCTACCACCAACTGAAAGGTCTCATCAAAGCCCAGATTAAGGAAGGATCATTGCGCCCTGGAGACAGAGTTCCCACCGAGCGCGAGCTCTGTCAAACCCACAGCATCAGCCGATCACCGGTTCGACAAGCGCTCAACGAGCTGGCTCACGAAGGCCTGCTGGTTCGTAGGCCGGGCCTGGGGACCTTCGTCACCAACCACGTCGAAGAAGACGTGTCAGCTGAGACCTCCATTCGGATGGTATGCTCAGATCCACGTTGGTCCGCCGTGCTCGGCCATGTCTCTAAGGCTTGGAATGCGGAACACCGCACGCACACGATCGCTTTCGACATCGAGGTCGTTCCCCACGCCAAGCTCTATAATCATCTCAGTGCAGCGGTGGGCAGTGGCACCGCCCCCGATCTGGCTATGGTCGACAGCGTTTGGGTCGCCGGGCTGGCGGACGCAGGTTTTCTCTACGCCCTTGAGGACCTAGGGCCCCCGTGGACCCGCCCGGACTTCGCCGAGGATCGCTATCCGGCCTTCATCGAGGCCAATTCCCTAGAAGGGCATCTCTATGGCGTGCCGGTCAAGGCGGACGCCTCGGTCTTGTGGTACCGTCAGGATTGGTTCGCTGAGGAAGAACTGGAGCCGCCGGCCGATTGGGATGATCTACGCCGGGTCTCAGCTCACTTCCTCCAGCCCTCCATCCAGGGACGGTACGGCTTGACATATCCCCTCGCCTTCCCTGGTGGCACCGCTGGGGGAGAGGCGACGGTGTACACCCTGATGCCCTTCATCTGGTCAGCCGGCGGGGAGATCTTCGATGCCTCAATGACCCACGTCACCCTCAATAGCCCCCACACGCGCGCTGCGCTCACGTACTTGCGTGACTTAGTCCATCGCCATCAGGTCAGCTCGCCGGACGTCATCGGCTACGAACACGCTACCAGCGCCAAGCTGTTCGCCGAAGGAAAGGTGGCAATGGCTCTCGGGGGCAGCTACGAAGCGGAGACCATACAGTCCGTCAGTTGTTGGGATGATGAGGCATTTCACCAGCGAGTCGGAGCGGTCGCGCCGCCAGCCGCGCTGGAAGGCGAACCTGTATCCACCATCGGCGGCACCAGCTACATCATCCTGCGACAGTGCCAGCGTCCTAGACTGGTGGCCGACATCCTTAAGGTTGCGACCGAGCCATATGTCATCGGAGACCATTATCGCTCCATGTGGCTTAACCTGCCCAGCCCATCTTTCAACGTTGCGCTTGGCTATCATGCAGACTCCCTTTCGGCGCGGATACCCGAGATGATCGCCCTGGGTCAGCCCCGCCCGTCGATCCCGGACTATGTCAAGGTCTCTCATCAACTCCAAGCGATGTTCGAGGCGACGCTATCCGGCGACGAACCGATCAACACCATCGTTCAACGCACGGCGAAGTTCATCAGCGTGGTTATGGAATTACCATCTCCTGCTACTCAGCCTCAGGGGACGCCCTCTGAGGAGATGGGCACCATCCGATAGACCGGGCCCGGATTCGCGCCAAGGACTAGCAAGACCCGGGATAGGGTGTAAGGAAAGCCAATTGCATACAAGAGCATGCTTCGCGACACAACTCGGTAGGGGGAAGCCGGTGAGAAGACGTGCAATAGCTCTAGGCGTCGTTCTGAGCCTGCTGGGTCTCGTACTATCAGCCTGTGGGCAGACGCGACAGACCCCTGTCGAGGTCACCCGGGTCGTCATCGAGACGCGGGTGGTTCCCCAGGAGGTAACCAGGGAGGTCACGAAAGAGGCGGATGAAGCGCTCGATCCGGTCCAGATTGACCTCTGGACCAACCAGAGTGAGACCGACGGCAGCCTACAGTTCATCCGGTTGTTAGCTGACGACTATTCAGTCCTTAACTCGCGGGTGAGCATCCGGGTCGCTCACAAAGACTCAGACTGGTTCAGCGAAGATCTTCCAAGCGTTGATCTGGCTGATGATGAGTTCGACCTGCTCTGGACGAATGATGCCTCCGTGCGGTCCCTGATGAATGCCAACCTCATCCTGCCAGTAGACGATATCGTTGAGCTGGACAAGTATGTCCACCCCACCTTGGCAAGCGTCGAGATGAAAGGCCAGACCTGGGGAATCCCGCTGAGCAGCGGCAACCATCTTCTGCTGATGTACAACAAAGACCTGATCGAGGATGCGCCGCAGAACACCACCGAGTTGATTGAGATCGGCCAGGCCGTCACGAGCGGGGGACAGCATGGATTGGTCTATGACCAGACAAACCCCCTCTGGCTCGTCCCCTGGTTGGGCGGCTTCACCGGCAGCGTCTTCGCCGAAGACGGTAAGTCCCCCACCCTGAATACGCCCCAAATGGTGACGACCCTCCACTTCTTGCGCGACCTGGTCTATGAGACCACTATCGTTCCGCCCGGGACGGACTATGACGGAGCTTCGGTCTTCTTCAGCGACGGCAAATCTGCAATGATCATCGACGGCGAATGGACCTTGAACCGCTATGAGGAGGCCTTGGGGGAACGCCTGGGCGTCGCTCGAATTCCCCAAGTGAGTGCAACCGGCGAATGGCCTCACCCCTATCTCCGTGGCACTTACTTGCTGCTTCCGAGAAGCCTGGAGGAGGATCAAGCTAAGCTGGAGGCTGTGGTAAGCTTCATTCGCTTCGCCACGAGCCCCAACAATCAGGTGCTGATGTTGGCCAAGCTCGGTCGCTTGCCGACGGTGAAAGCCGCCCTGGAGGATCCATTCATCACTGCCGACCCTATCCTGAAGGGCTCAGCGGAACAGATGAAGGTTGGTAAGCCGCTGCCCACCGCCAGGGAGATGGAATGCAACTGGCAAGCGATGGAGTCCGAGATGCAGGCTGTCTTGCTCAATGGGAAATCACCTGAGCTGGCAGCACAGGATATGCAGGAAGCCGCTCAAAGGTGCATTGAGAGCCTCGAAGATCGATGAGTCAGATCAGCCCGCTTGAGCAAGCCACCTCACTATCACGTGAGGTTAGGATGGACAGAGGACAGTCAAATAGCTCTCTTTCTCCCGGAGTGGACATCGCTGATTAGGCAATAGACGCCTCAACGGACGATGACGGCCCGTTAGCCAAGGAGGTGATGAGAGGGAAAAAGTACTAGAAGTTAAAGCAGACCAAGTCCCCACCGATAGCGAAGTGGGTCCGATACGTTTACGCATCTATCAGGAGGAGGAAAATGACAAAGCACATAATCACCCTACTAGCAGGCCTGATCGCGCTGAGCCTGGTACTGACAGCGTGCGGCCCGGCCGCGACGGAAGCGCCAACCGAGGCGCCGACAGAGCCGCCGGCAGAGGAGCCGACTGAAGAGCCAACGGAACCACCGGCAGAGGCCACCACCGTGACCGTGTGGCACGGCTACGCGGGTGACTACCAGGGCACCATCGAGGGGCTCTTCGACGAATTCAACGCTGAGAATGAGGACATTCAGATCGAGTATACCCGCGTTGATGAGCTACGGGACTCTCTCTCGGTGGCCATTCCAGCTGGGGAGGGCCCCGACATCATCGCTTGGGCCAATGATCAGATCGGCCGCAACGCCTTGACCGGCAACATCGTCGCTCTGGGTGATTGGATCGATATGAACTACCTGGAGGACAACTTCACCGATCCTGCGGTCAGCGGCGTGATCTGGAACGATCAGATCTGGGCCCTTCCGGAGACGATGGAGGGCATCGCCCTGGTCTACAACAGGGACCTGGTGACCGAGGACGAGCTACCCGCGTCTGATGACTTCGATGCGCTGCTGAACAAGGCGTGTGACTTCCGTGAGGCAAACCCCGATATGTGGTATCTTTGCAACCAGGGGTTGGGCAACCCGGATGCCTATCACGCGGCGCCCGTTTATTTCGGCTTCGACATGCCGGGATACGTGGATGACGAGGGTACCGTCTACCTGGACACCCCAGAAGGGCTCGCTGCGGGCGAGTGGATAGTGGAGTTCAGCGAGTGCGCCCCGGCCGAGACTTCTCACGAGATCTGTCAGGCTATGCTAGCCGAGGAACAGGGAGCTATGTGGTGGACTGGCCCCTGGGCCATCTCCGGGGTTGAGGAGGCCGGCATCGATTACGGTATCGCCCCGATGGGCAAGCCCTTCGTCGGCATTAAGGTTTGGATGCTGACCACGAACGCCGTCGATCGCGGCCACGCCGAAGCAGCCGTTGAGGTGATGAAGTGGTGGACGAGCGCTGATACGCTGACGACGCGCGTTCTGTCGACCAAGGAGATTCCAGCTAACGTGGCTGCACTGGAGGATTCGGAGGTCCAAGCGCTCAAGACGGTCAGCGGCTTCGGTGCATCGTTGGAGCGAGGCATTCCAATGGCGAACACCCCCTTCATGGACGCCCTATGGGGTCCTGTAGGCGATGCGACCACCGCGATCTGGACAGGCGCCCAGACGCCTGAGGAGGCGCTGTCGGACGCTCAGGCCGCGGCCGAGGAAGCCATCGAGGATATGCAGTAGTGATCCTGTGCGCGGGACGGAACCTTTCCGTCCCGCGCTTTGGTCCCCAGGGAGGATTCTCGTCCTCTCCCTATGAAGACAAGGAGGACACCATGGGAGTCACATACAGGGGTTGGCGCAAGTACCTCGCGGTCCTTGCTTTTCTTGCCCCGACGCTGATCAGCCTGCTCGTTCTGAGCGTCTTCCCCATCATCTATAACGTCTACATCTCCACGACGAACCGCAACACCTTCCACTACAGGGTGTATGACTTGGCCCAGGAGGACCAAGCGGCGTTCATCGAGGAGCATCCCGTCACCGGGCCGTTCTTGTGGAATGTGGTCTGTCCCATCTTCAGCGGCTTCTGCTGCGATCCTGATCAGCCCGGGCGCTTCTGCGTGCAGGAGCCTTTCTACGCCAACTATTTGGAGCTTTTCGAGGATTTCTTTGCCCCTGAAGCTCTGAGTGCCCTGGGCAGGCTGCTGCTGATCCTCGCTCCGATAGGCGGGGCTGGCGTTGTCGCCAGCCAGGTGAAGAAGAGGGTGGGGCCTAGCCCTCCTCCCACCTGGTGGTACTGGCTCGTGGGGGCAGCTGTGACCGTCGGGCTGTGGTTCTTGATCGACGGCGCTGGCGCCTATGAGACCTTGAACAACGCTGGCAGCTTCTTCATCGTCATGTTCCGCACCATCCTCTATGTCATGGCTTGCATTCCCCTCTTCTTCATCCTAGGCTTCGCTCTGGCCCTGGTGCTGAACAGCGATTTCCTGGTCGGACGAGCCTTCTGGCGGGTTTTGATCATCATTCCCTGGGCGGTGCCGAGCTACATCAGTGCGCTGATATGGCAGTTCTTCTTCCGTACCGAGCAGGGTACGATCAATCAGCTATTGGGACTGATCGGGCTCGGGGGAGCGCGTTGGCTGTTGGACCCAACGCTGGCCTTCATCGCCGTGGTCATCGTCAACGTCTGGATGTCCTATCCCTTCTTCATGGTGACCATCATTGGGGCTCTGCAGTCCATTCCTCAAGCCCTGTATGAGGCGGCCGAGGTCGATGGGGCCAGCCCCTGGCAGCAACTGCTTAATGTCACGCTGCCACTGGTGCGTCCCGCGGTTCTACCGGCCGTCGTGCTCAGCTCCATTACCACCTTCCAGATGTTCAACACCGTCTGGTTAATCACCGAGGGTGGACCACAGCGCGGTGCAGGCAAGCCTGGCGCGACTGAGTTCGTCATGGTCCACGCCTACAAGGAGGTCTTTCAGGCTCAGAACGACGGTATGATCGGGGCCTTTGCGGTCATCGTCTTCATCATGCTCTTCGCCGCAACGCTCTACAGCCTGCGGCTGACGCGCATCACGAAAGGAGCTTACGAATGAGAGAGTCAAGCCCAGCCCTCAAGATCCTGGCGTACGCCATCGTGATCCTCGCTACGATTTTCGCTCTGTACCCTATCTGGTTCACGTTCCTGGCCTCCATACGTCCCGGTGGTCGGCTCTTCACGCTGGACCTGGCGGGGATGTTCATCCCCAAGGAGGTAACCTGGGAGAACTTCTATGAGATGCTCTTCGTGAAGCCCTTTCCCATCTGGGTCAGGAACAGCCTCTTCATCGCTGGCCTGACGACCATTGCCTGCGTGTCGCTGGCCACCTCGGGGGCCTTCGCCTTCTCGCGCTTCCAATTCGTGGGTCGGGAGTCCGGCCTGATCCTGCTCCTAGCCCTGCAGGCCTTCCCCGGGGTTCTCGCCCTCGTTCCGATCGCCCTAATCCTTCAGCGCCTGGGCTTGTATGGCACCCATTGGGGCCTCATCCTGGCCTACACGACGGGTACCTTGACCTTCACCACCTGGAACCTGAAGGGATATTTCGACACCATCCCTATCGACCTGGAGGAAGCAGCGATGATCGACGGCGCCGGACCGGTCCAATCCTTCGTCCGCATTGCGCTTCCCCTGGCCCGCCCAGCGCTGGCGACGACGGCCCTCTTCGGCTTCATGAGCGGTTGGAACGAGTACGTGATGGCGCAGGTCCTGTTGGCCGGACAGGCCCAGAGGTACACAGCGCCCATCGCACTGGCGCAGATGGCCAATGACCTCAGCGTGCCCTGGGGACAGTATGCGGCTGGCGCGCTGCTGGTCAGCGTACCGGTAGTGGTCCTGTTCTTATGGCTCCAGGGATATCTGGAGGCTGGATTGACGATGGGCGGGGTGAAGGGATAGACGCACTAGGATTCCCATCACCTCACGCTGGCACGTGGACAGTCGTATCAGCTTCCAGCTGCAGAATGGTGATATGGAGGCGCGGGTGTGCTCTGTGTCTTGGCGCCGCTACGTGAGAGGCAGGTATGAAAGACTTCATCTTCGGAGCCTTTGCCAGTGATGAGCTTAAGATGATCCACGCCCGGGCCGAGGCTCGAGGTCTGCGGCATGGCGCGAAGATCG
>CAZEQC010000013.1:0-39340 GCA_964514285.1 uncultured Anaerolineales bacterium
ATAAAGCCCACTGCGCCCTGAACGCAGCGCGTCTGCCTGTTCCGCCACTTCGGCCTAACGCCCCTCTGGGGCGATGGTTATTCTACATGAAAACGCTGCCTTGTCAAGTGCGCGTCGGCGCGGGGTCAGTAGGGCAGCGAGGCCTCGGTCTCGCTGACGAAGACCCGCCGGTGGACGATCCACCAACTGAGGACGGTGCGGAAGCGGTCCGCGGGGTGCATCAAGGGGCCGGTCTGCACGTCGTTGACGCGCTCGTCGACGCCGTAGGTGTAGATCGGCACGTAGAGGGGGAGCGAGGGAAGCTGCTCGGCGAAGAGCTGCTGGAATTCCTCATACAAGACCAGACGTCGGTTCTCGTTGGGCGTCACGCGAGCCTGCTCGATGACCTCGCTGATGCGCCGGTGAGAGAGGCCCGAGTAATTCTGCCCCTCCCCAACCTGCGTCTCGTGCCATAAAGGGTAGGGATCAGGATCGCCGGGTAGCTTCAGGTGCGCCAGCACGGCCTGGAAGTCCCGCGTCTCCAGGGCCTCTCGCAGCTTGGCCGCGGGCACCGTCTCGACCGTCACGTCGACGCCCAGGTCGGCCCACTGCTCGGCGATCATATCGGCCATAGCCTCGCGTCGGGGATGGTTGGAGACGATGAGCGTGAAGGCGAACGGCGTGCCGGCCTTGTGTCGTACGTCGCTGCTGGCCGCCCGGACCCAGCCGGCCTCCTCCAACAGCGTCTCCGCACGCTCCAGGTCGCGGCGGTAGCCGGGGGACTGGTCGATGTAGGCCCACGTCCCGGGCACGATGGGGCTGTCGATGACGATTCCCTGGCCCTCCAACACCCGATCGATGATCCGCTGACGATCGAGCCCCAGCATGAGTGCCTGTCGGATCGTCTGATCCTGAAAGAACGGCGACGCCGGGTCGTCCAGGTTGAGGAAGACCATACCGTACTCCGCGATCTGGGCGGAGAAGAGGTTAAGCTCGGTGAGCTCGCGGGCGCGCGAAAGATCGTCCTGACGCACCCGAGCGACGCCCTCCACCTCCCCTGCCTCGTAGGCGTCCAGCACCTCACCGTAGTCACGATAGAAGCGGAACTGAATCCGATCGAGGTAGGGACGGGCCCGGAAATAGCGGGGGAAATGCTTGAGGACGATGGAGGTGATCTCCCCCTCCTCGCTCTCGATCTCCTCCACCTGGAAGGGCCCGCTACCCACCGGAGCCATGTTGAAGGAGGCGGCGGCCAGATCGGCAGCCTGGATGCCGGCTATCTTGTGGGCGGGCAGGATGCCGACGGTGGTGTAGTCCAGGAACGGGGCATAAGGCTCCGCCAGCTTGAACTGCACCGTGCGGTCATCGATCTTCTCGATCTCGACCATGCGCCAGACGTCGGCGCCGAGCTCCGGCGGCCCGGGGAACTCGGGATTCTGGATCAAGCGGAGGGTGAGGATCACGTCGTCGGCGGTGACCGGGGTGCCGTCGTGCCAGTAGGCGTTGGATCGCAGATAGAAGGTGTAGCTGAGGCCGTCGGCCCCGATCTCCCAATCGCTGGCCAGATCGGGCTGCACCTTGCCGTTCCCATCCAGCCGAGTCAGACCGCTGAAGATGAGGGAACAGATGTCGTGGTCCGGCAGGCTGTAACCGCTGAGGAGGGGGTTGAGCCTGTACGGTTGGCCGGCGACGCCCTCCACGTAGGTACCTCCGTGGCCGGGGCGGAGCACGGTGGTGTAGTTGATGGCCAGGTAGGTGAGCAGCAGCGCCAACACCACCACGCCGAACAGGATCAGGAGGAACTGCCAGCGAATGTAGCGTGTCACGCGCCGATTCTCCCATCCCTGGGGCGGTCCCGGCGGCTCGCAGGCCACCCAAAGGGACGCCTACCGACGACCGAAGACCCGATCCTTCCCATCACGTGGAGGTCCAGAGGTTTGAGGACTGACGCAACAGCGCCCCGGGGAACGGATGGGCCCCGAGGCGACGCTGATGGCGAGGTACCGGTCAAGCTAGCCGGTGACGATGACGTTGACCAACGTGATAATGAAGAAAGCGACGGCCAGGCCGATGGTGATCTGGAAGATGGTCTTTTCCAGGCCCCGGCGCTTCTGATAGATGGCGCTGCCGCTGCCGCCAAAAACGCTGCCGCCCAGGTCGCCGCGACGACCCTGAAGAAGAATGATGGCGACCAGCGCCACGCTGATGACGATCTGCACAATGTCGAGATAAATTCCCATGGACTACTCCCAATCTACGTGAACCGAAGAGGCGTCCGTCCCTCGAACGCCTATGTCTGGATAGATTATAGCACGCTCGCGGCGAGCCAGCAAGGCGCCGCGGGCGGTCGGCCTCCCGACCACGCATCCACGCACGCCGGAAGGAAGAAGAAGGCCATGGCCAGGATGACGTAGACCACCGGCAGCTGCGTGCCCTCCACCCAGTTCGACTCGCCGTCCGGCGCCCCCAGGGCGACCCGGAGGCTGGAAGCGGGTTCATCATCATGATCCTTCCGTCTTCTCAGTGAGCAGGTCGGACGGCATGCTGGGAGGGGCGATGATGCGCAGCGCGCGGGGCAGCACCTCCATCCGGGCCGGCGTGTTACCCAGGGGGTCGCCGTCGACCTGGACGGCCATCGTCTCTTCCGTGTGCACCTCGATGCGTCGGGCCTGCCGATGGACGATCTTGGGGTCCTCAAGATAACGCTGTGTCAGGACCCTGAGCAGATGCCGGACGACGTAGGCGAAGCCCAGCCCCTTGAAGACGAAGACGTCCAGGAGGCCGTCGTCCAGCTTCGCCCGCGGCGCCACGTCCACCAGCCCCCCGTACTGCTGGATGTTGTTGACCATAACCAGCAGCGTGCGGCCGCGCACCACGTCGTCGTCCAGGGTGATGGTCGTCCGCACCCCTTGGAAGGTCCGCGCCACCAGCGTGGCGGCCACCAGATAGGGCAGGGCCCCCAGGCGCTTGGTCGCCCTGTCCCGGGGCTCCATCTCGGTGGTCACCTGGGCGTCGAGGCCGGCGCTGGCCCAGCATAGAAAGGCGTGCCCGTCGACCTGGCCCACGTCGATGGTCCGCATCGTCCCCCGCACCAGGCCGCGGGCCGCCTTCCGCAGCCGGAGCGGGTTCGCCAGCGTATAGCTGGGCACCCGAAGCTGCTTGGCCCACAGATTGCCGGTGCCGACCGGCAGCACGCCCAAGGCCGTGCCGCTGTTCACCAGGCCGTTGACCACCTCGTTGACCGTGCCGTCGCCGCCGGCGACGACAACGGCGTCGAGGCGGTCCCCTGCGGCTTGGCGTGCCATCCGGGTGGCGTCGCCCGGCTGCTCCGTGGCCTGCAGCTCGGTAGCCCAGCCGTGTGCGCGGAAGAAGGAACAGAGCCCCTCCAGCTCGTCGCGGACGTTCCGCGGGCCGGCGGTCGGGTTGTAGATCAGACGGGCATCCATGGCGGGAGAGATTATAGCATGGGTAGGGCGTGATGACGAAATACAAGAGGTTTGGAACCGGCATCCCCAGACTCCACGTCGCTGGATCCCTCAGCCGGAAGAAAGAGTCGCGCCGGGCTATTGCTCACCCTGCAAGGCATGCTATAATGTCAAGCTCCCGGGTGAAGCTGACCCGGGGAGAAAGGGGCGGCCCACGTGATAACCTCCATATCGCGATAGTATGAGCAAGGAATACCTATGCGCGTCTTGATGGTCTCCAAGGCCTGTCTGGTGGGCGCTTACCAACGGAAGCTTGAGGAGATCGCCCGTTTCCGCGACATCGACCTGATGGTCGCCGTCCCCCCCTCATGGCGCGATGGCAGCCGCGTGATCCACGTGGAGCGGGTGCACACACAGGGGTACGAGCTGGTGACCGAGCCCATCCGGTTCAACGGCAGCTTCCACTTCCACTTCTATCCCCGGTTGGGGCGCCGTCTTCGCTCGTTCGAACCGGACGTGGTGCACATCGACGAGGAGCCCTACAATCTAGGCGCCGCGCACGCCATGTGGCTGGCTAAGCGGGCCGGCGCGCGAGCCCTCTGGTTCTCGTGGCAGAACCTCAATCGCGACTATCCTCTGCCCTTTGACCTGATCGAATCGTACAATCTTCAGAACACCGACTACGCCATCGCTGGGAGTCAGGGAGCAGCAGAGGTCTGGCGCGAGAAGGGATACGAGGGGCCGATGAGCATCATCCCTCAGTTTGGGGTCGATCCACGCATCTTCACAGCGGAAAGCACCTCGACGCTGGACAGGGGCCAAAGACGGAACCATCGGGCCCAGAGTTTCGAGATCGGGTACGTGGGCCGCCTGGTAACAGAGAAGGGCGTCGACCTGCTGCTGAACGCGGTGGCCGACCTGCACGGTATGTGGCACCTCCACATCCTGGGGGATGGGAGCGAGAAGCCAGCGCTGAAGGCTCAGACCCGCCATCTGGGGCTCACCACTCAGGTCACCTTCCGGGGCTGGCTACCCTCGATGCGCATGCCTGCGTTCTACCGAGAGTTGGACGCCCTCGTCCTCCCCTCGCGCTCTCAGCCCAACTGGGTGGAGCAGTTCGGGCGGGTTCTGATTGAGGCTATGGCCTGCGAGGTGCCGGTGGTCGGGTCCGACTGTGGGGAGATCCCTCACGTCATCGATGACGCCGGCCTGGTGTTCCCGGAGGACGACGCCGTGGCTCTACGCGCCTGCTTGGCCCGCCTGATGCACGACCCAGAGACGGCAGCTAGTCTGGCCAGACGGGGTCGAGAGAGAGTCCAACGCTACTTCACGCAAGAGAGCATAGCCGCCAGGACCGTGGCCGTCTACCGTAAGATCAACGAAACGTCATCCAGACACCCAAGTGCACGTCCGTAGCGTGCCCTTCGGCTCGTCCCCATAGCGCCAAGGAGCCAACCTAGGAATCCGTCCTGATCCAAAAAGAGGAGCTTAGAGATGTTCAGTTCGTTTGAAGAAGCTCGGAACTACGTGGAGACACAGAGCATTCAGATGGTCGATCTCAAGTTCACGGACCTGTGGGGGCGCTGGCACCACCTGACCGTGCCCGAAAACCAGTTCACCCCGACCCTGATGGAGAATGGCGTGGGGTTCGACGGCTCCGCCGTGGGTCTCAAGTCCGTCAAGGCCGGCGATATGGTGCTGGTGCCGGACCTCTCCACCGGGTTCGCCGATCCCTTCTGCGAGGCGCCGACGCTCAGCTTCATCTGTACCACGTTGGAGGCAGACACGAAGGCCACTTTCGACAACGATCCACGCAACGTCGCCCGTCGGGCGGAGGAGTACCTGATCGACACCGGGATCGCCGACAAGAGTCAATGGGGGCCGGAGTTCGAGTTCTACGTCTTCGACGCTGTGGCCTACGACAACGAGATGAACCGTGCTGGCTACAGCGTTGAGTCGAGCGAGGCCACGTGGCGCAGCGGCGTAGCGGGTCACGGGCACTACATCCCGCTGCACGGCGGCTACCATGCCATCCCTCCCAAGGACGCGCTGCACAACCTGCGCAGCGAGATGACCCTGCTGCTTCAGTCGATGGGCGTGCCGGTGAAATACCACCACCACGAGGTAGGGGGACCGGGACAGTGCGAGATCGAGACCCCCCTTATGGGCCTGCTGCAGGCCGGCGACGCGACGTTGATCGTCAAGTACGTGACCAAGATGACAGCCCACCGCCACGGCCAGACGGCGACGTTTATGCCCAAACCCATCTACGGTGAGGCCGGGTCGGGTATGCACTTCCATCAACACCTGTTCAAGGATGGTCAGAACGTCTTCTACGATCCCAATGGTTATGGCCTGATGAGCGAGACGGCACTCCACTACATTGGGGGGCTGCTCTACCACGGCCCCGCGCTGTTGGCTCTGACGAGCCCGAGCACAAACTCCTACCGACGGCTGGTGCCCGGCTATGAAGCCCCCGTCAACGCCTTCTTCTCCGTCGGCAACCGCAGCGCCGCGGTCCGAATCCCCCGCTATGCAACCCAGCCGAACGAAGCACGATTGGAGTTCCGTCCTCCCGACGCCACGTGCAACGTCTACCTGGCATTGGCAGCCCAGCTGCTGGCCGGGCTGGACGGTGTGCGGCGCCGAATCGACCCCACGGAGGCCGGCTTCGGACCCTTCGACGCCGACATCTTCGCCTGGTCGGATGAGCAGCGCGCCGAGATCAAGCCGCTGCCCAATTCCCTGAAGGGATCGCTGGACGCCCTGGAGGAGGATCACGATTTCCTGTTGGTCGACGAGGTCTTTACCGAGGATCTGATCGAGCGGTGGATCGCGTTCAAGGTGGATGAGGAGTACTATCAGGTTCGCAACCGCCCCCATCCCTACGAGATGGAGCTCTACTTCGACGCGTAGGGATGCGTCGGGTATGGAAACCCGACCCACATTGATCTGTGGAAAGGATACCCCCGTCGCGTGGGGCTTTGACACAAACCCTCTCTGGGGCTATAATCGAACCTGAGGCCGGTGTCCCAGCCGCCCCCTGACGTCTAGGCTGCGCCGGGCACGACAATCCACCTCGCACGTCTCCAGTCGGCGAACCCGCTGGGGCTGGAGACGCGTCACAAGACCAGAGTGCATGCAGAGGAGTTCACTTTGACCATCAGATTTGGAACGGACGGCTGGCGCGCTGTCATATCGGACACCTTCACGTTCGCCAATCTACGGCTCGTGGCTCAAGCCATCGCCGACTACGTGTTGGAGGAGAACGAGACGAGACCGGAGGTGGTGATTGGATTCGACACACGCTTCCTCTCGGACCGCTACGCAGCCGAGGTGGCGCGTGTGTTGGCCGGTAACGGTGTCGTCGCTCACCTGACCCGGGCCGACGCGCCGACGCCGGCCATCTCCTATGCCGTCCTGCACAAGAAAGCGTCGGCCGGCGTGATGATCACCGCCAGCCACAACGCCCCTCGCTACAATGGGCTAAAACTGAAGGCGGATTTCGGCGGCGCGGCCCTGCCGGAACAGGCGGAGCACGTGGAGGCCTACTTGGCCCGCAACCAAGAACGAGCCCGCTGGCCGAACGTGATGGACTACGAGACCGCTATCGACCAGAACCTCATCCGGCGCTTCGACCCGGCCTGGGCTTACTACGAGCATCTGGGAAACATGATCGACCTGGATCTCATCTCGGGCAGCGAGCTGCGAGTGATCGCCGACGCGATGTTCGGATCGGGACGGAAGTGCATCGCCGACATGCTGGCAAGGACCCGCTGTCGGGTGGTGGAGATTCGCGGCGAGATGAATCCCGGGTTCGGAGGCATCCACCCAGAGCCGATGGGCCACTACCTGAACGCCCTGGCCGCGGCGATTCAGGCCCACCACGCGGACGTCGGTCTGGCCACCGACGGCGACGCCGACCGGCTCGGCGCTATGGATGCGCTGGGCAACTTCGTCGACCCGCATCACATCTTCAGCCTGGCGCTCCGGCACCTGGTCGAGGAACGGGGCTGGCGCGGTACGGTGGTCAAGAGCATCTCCACCACTCGTATGGTGGACCGCCTGGCCTCCCAATACGACCTGCCGCTGGTGGAGACGCCGGTGGGCTTCAACCACATCGCTGACCACATGCTGAACAACGACGTACTGATCGGCGGCGAGGAATCCGGCGGCCTGAGCATCAAGGGCCACATCCCAGAGGGAGACGGGGTGTTGATGGGCCTCCTGCTCCTGGAGATCATGGGTAGCGCCGAGCGCCCCTTGCACGAGCTGGTAGAGACCGTACAGGAGGAAGTCGGTCCGGCCCATTACGCACGCCGAGATATACCCCTGCGCACGCCGATCACCAAACGGAAGATGGTCGAGCGGCTGCTGGATCAGGCGCCCGACACCCTGGCTGGCGAGACTGTCATCGAGACAAACACCCTCGATGGGGTCAAGTACCTGCTGGCCGACGACTCGTGGCTTCTGATTCGCCCGTCAGGCACGGAGCCGGTGCTGCGCGTCTACGCCGAGGGGCGAGATCCGGAGATGGTGGACACGCTGCTGGCCTATGGTGAGCAGGTGGCCAAGGGGACACCCTGATGAAACCTTTCTTTCTGGCCATCGAGGGACCGATCGGTGTCGGCAAGACAACGTTGGCCCGTCTTCTACAGCCGCGTTTCGAGGCCAAGCTGGTGCTGGAGGCCTTCGAGGAGAATCCCTTTCTTTCCAGCTTTTACAGCGATCGCTCCCGCTACGCTTTCCAGACGCAGATGTTCTTCCTCTTGAGCCGTTATCGTCAGCAGCAGGCGATACCATCCCTGGTCGCCAAGGAGCCCGTGATCGGCGACTACACGTTTGGCAAGGATTCGCTCTTCGCCCGTCTGAACCTGGAGGGCGACGAGCTGGCTATGTATCGACGGCTGTACACCGTGCTGACCGATCGCATCGCCGTTCCCGACCTGGTGCTCTATCTTCAAGCCGACACCGACGTGCTGATGGCGCGTATCGCAGCCCGGGATCGTCCCTACGAGCGAGAGATGGACCGCGACTATATCGCCAAGGTGAACGAGGCCTACGAGCAGTGCTTCGCCGAGGCCACGGGACCTGCCTCCCGCACCTCCTCCCTGCTGAGCCTTGACACCAACGAGCTTAACTACGTCCGCGATGCCAGCGCCCTCGCCTTTGTGGAAGCGAAGGTGAGACAAGCGTTGGGCATTGGCGCCTACCAGCAACCGCTGCCCCAGATTGAAGAGGTGAGCCAAGCGCAGATACGGTCCGCTCCATCGAGCGGACCTCGTCCAACGGCACGAGGGGAAGCCCTGAACGCGTTCCTGGCAGCCAACGAGGCCGTAGCCCGCGTCGGGGCTCTCTTAGCCAGCCAGGGGTCAGAACGCTCCAACGAACGGGCATCGCGTCTGAGAACGACGCTGGAGCAGGCGATGGAGCAGCTGAGCTCGCTGGCGGATTCAGTCGGTGCGGATGCGAGCACTTGAGCGCTTGATGAGTCCTCCCGAGATGCTGATATGCCCAGTATCCTGATTATAGACGGCGAGCCTACCACCCGGGAGACGTTCCGGACGTTCCTGGAGGAGGCTGGCTATGAGGTCCAGACCGCATCTGGCCCCACAGAGGCCGCGGAGGCGTTGACCGAGCACGGCTGCGACGTTATCCTGGCGGATCTGGACCTGATCCAGGCGGGCGGGCGGGAACTGATGGACGATCTGGACGACGGCAACGACACGGTTCCCCTCGTCATCCTCACCCGCGGGTCTGACGGTGACGCGGCGGCTGCCGCTATGCGCCTGGACGCCTACGATTACGTCAATCAGCCCATCACGCCGGGCAGACTGATGCACACCCTCGAGCGCGCAGCGGAGCGGAAGCGCCTGCTGGATGAGAGGAAGCGCCTGAAAGCAAAGATGCAGGCCTATCAAGAGAGGCTCAGGAGAGAGAGCGCACAACGCACGGACGATCTGGAGAAAAGCAACCAGGAACTAGACACGCTGACCAGAATCGGGCGCGAGATCTCCGCCACGCTGGACTTGAGACAGGTGCTGAAGCGAGTGACCCAGCTGACCGCCAACGTCTGCGGGGCCCATCGCTGTACCATCGTCCTGATCGACGACGATGAGAAGATGTCGACGCCGGCTATGTCTGCCTTCAGTGACGGCCACCAAGATGAGGAGATGTGGCATCTCTTTCAAGAGAGGAGTTATCCCATCCCGCTGGCTGAGGTCCCAGAGGCGCAGCAGGTCATTCGTGAGCAGAGCCCCCTCTTCATCCCCGATGCGCCGACCTCCTCGCTGCCGAATAGCCTCATCGAACCTTTCGGCATCAAGAGCGTGCTCCTGGTGCCTCTCGTCAGCAAGAAATGGGTCGTCGGGCTGATGGCCCTGGATCACGTGGAGGAGGGCCGTCGTTTCACTGACCGTCAAGTGAACATGGCCACCTCGATCGCCGCGCAGGCGACGCTGGCCATTGAAAACGCCAGGCTCTATAAGCAGGCTCGCCGCCAGGCGAGACATGGCACACTGCTCAACACCGTAGCCCAACAGACGAACACCATCGTCGAACCGGAGCGGCTTCTAGCGAGCGTGGCCCAAACGATCCATGAGCATTTCGGCTACGACAGTGTGATACTGATGCTCGTAGACGAAGAGAGCGGTGACCTGACGGTGGGGGGCAAGGCGGGAATCGGAGCCGAGGTGGTCCCGGACGGCTACCGCCAGCCCCTGGAGGAGGGCATCATAGGCTGGGTTGCTCGTCACGGCGAGCACATGGTGAGCAACGACGCCGACCAGGACGAGCGATACTTTGCCCCATTCCCTGACCGTTATCGAGCCGGCGCCGAGCTGGCAGTCCCCCTGAAGATCGAGGGCCAGGTCGTCGGGGTGCTGGACCTCCAATGCCAGAGGAAACACAGGTTCGACGAGTTGGATATCGCCACCGCCTACATCCTGGCCGGGCAGATAGGAACAGCCTTGCAGAACGCTCGACTCTACGACGAGGCACATCGACGTGCGATCCAACTGGAAGCAGCCGTTGAGGTTGCCCGAGACGCCACCGCCATCCTCGACGTGGACGAGCTTCTAGGTGAAACGGTGCACCTGATCTGCGATCGGTTCAACTTCTCCCACGCCGGCGTCTACCTCCTGGACGAGCAGCGAGAGCGTGCGGTGCTGCGTGCGGCTTTCACGAGGGGCGACCATCCGCTGCCACATCGTGGGTCCCCCTTGCCTATGGGAGAGAGCGCTCGCGAGCCGATCCCCGTGAACCAGGCTGCCCGCACCGGAGAGGCCCAAATTGCCTTTCGTGCGGGAAAGCGTCCACCATCCTCAGCCGCCAGCGACCTGCCTGTGACGCGCTCCGAGATAGCGCTCCCCCTCGTCAGCCGGGGCGTCGTCATCGGCGTTCTCGACGTCCAGTCAACGGAGGGAGCCGCTTTCGATGAAGACGATGCAGCCACGCTTCAAGCGATGGCCGACCAGCTGACCAATGCCCTTGAGAACGCACGGCTCTACGAGGCGGCACAGCGACGAGTCGCCGAGCTGGAGGCCATCCGTCAGGCCGGCCTGCACGTCACGTCCTCCTTGGAGCTGCAACCGGTCCTGGAGGCCATTCTGGAAAGCGCCCTCCAGCTGGTTCAAGGGGCGGACGCTCACATCTTCCTCTACGAGGATGAGAGGCTGAACTTCGGCGCTGCCATGTGGGCCGGGCGAGGCCAACAGGACCCCTACGCCGAGCCCCGACAGAACGGCGCAACGTACATGGTTGCACGGAGCGGGAAGAGACTCGTCATCCCCGATGTTGCGCACCACGAGCTCTTCCAAGGTGGAGCCTACGACGAGTGGGCCGGGGCCATCGTCTCCCTCCCCCTGAAGATCGGTGACCAGGTGCAGGGCGTGATGAACGTCGCCTTCGATGAGCCACACGCCTTCAGTGAGGAGGAACTGAACGTCCTGGGGCTGCTCGCCGATCACGCGGCCATCGCCGTGGAGAACGCCCGGCTTTACAAAGAGGAGCAGCGTCACGTCGAGGAGCTGACCGCGCTCCACAACATCGACCTGGCGATCACCTCAACGCTTAGCCTGGACGAGGTGCTAGAGCGCATCTACGAGCTGCTGAGCAAGTTGATGGACGTCACTACCTTCTACATCGGGCTCCATGATGAGAAGACAGAACAGCTTCGTATCTCACTGATTGTTGATCAGGGAAACCACCTCGCCCCTCTCACCTTGGATCTCCAAGAGCGCGGCGGGTTCGCCGGCTGGGTGGTGCGCAATCAAGAGCCGCTCTGGATCGAGAACTGGGCTCAGGAACAAGAGACGCTGCCCATCGAGGGGATCGCCCGCGGCACGCCGACGCAATCGCTGATGGTGCTCCCCCTCCTCGTCAGAGACAAACTGGTCGGTGTGATCTCCGCCCAGTCCTATGAGCCCTACAGTTTCGATGAGGATGATCGCCGTCTCTTCTCCAGCATCTCCAATCAGGTCGCCATCGCCGTGGAGAACGCCCGGCTGTTCGAGGAGGTCCATCGAAGGCTGAAGGAGATGCGCTCACTGCAGAGAATCATCAGGGCCGCCTCCTCCACCCTGGACTTCGATGAGGTGCTGGCCCGGACGGTCGAGACACTGCGGGACACTCTCGGCGTCGAACGCCTCACGTTTGCCTCGCCCGAAGAGGACGAGTCGACCATGGCGGTCTATCCCTCCACAGCCGGCCTTCCGTCGGAGGCTGAGAGTCCCTGGCATCTACCGATGGAGGAGAGCATCGTGGGGCGCGCCTACCGCTCCGGAGAAGCTCTGTTGTTCACCGACGTCAGCGATGTCTCATCTTCGCTGGACGGAGCGCCTGCCACCCGGACGGAGATGGCCGTGCCGGTACGGGATGGCGACGAGGTAGTCGCTGTTCTCAACGCGGAGAGCCCGTTGCCAAAGGACTTCGACGAGGACGATCTATCGCTGTTTTCCGCCGTGGCCGCCCAGCTCGGGGTCGCCCTGAAGAACGCGCGCCTTTTCGAGCAGACACGGCGCCGGCTGACCGAGACCCGCCTGCTCCAGGAGGTGATGCAGGTCGGAGCCATCAGCCTCGATTTCGACCAGGTGCTGGAGCAAACCGTCGAGGCGCTGCACACGATGCTCGGTATTGAGTACCTCTCATTCGCCCTCCCCGTCGAGGGGGGGACGGCCCTCAAACTGCACCCCTCTCAGATCGGCTATGACCCAGAGACCGTCGACCTGAGGATACCGGTGGAGCAAAGCATCGCCGGTCGCGCCTACACGACCGGCGAGGCTCAGATGGTTGGCGACGTGCGTAAGTCGTCGACCTATTTTGAGGGAGCCCCCAAGGTGCTCTCGGAGCTCAATGTCCCGGTCAAAGTCGCCGGTCGCGTCATCGCGGTTCTCAACGCAGAGAGTCAAAGGACAAATGCCTTCGACGAAGATGACCTACGGCTTTTCCAGGCCGTCGCAGCTCAGCTTGGCATCGTGCTAGAGAATGCCCGGCTCTATCAGACGCTACAGAAACAGAGGGATGAGCTGAGCCAGGCGTATGAGGAACTGAAGGAAGCCGAGCGCCTGCGTACCGAGCTGGTTCAAAACGTCAGCCACGAGCTCCGAACCCCCTTCACGCTGGTTCAAGGGTACATTGAGCTGCTGATGGCCGGGGACCTGGGCCCCCTTTCGGAAAAACAACGAGAGGCGCTGTCCATCATCCGCAAGCGCGTTGAGGTCCTCCAGCGTCGAACCCGCGACCTTATGACGTTGGACAAGTTATCCCGTC
This sequence comes from uncultured Anaerolineales bacterium, assembly GCA_964514285.1. GTDB lineage: Bacteria > Chloroflexota > Anaerolineae > B4-G1 > B4-G1 > SKLM01. Next base: position 13,173 of record CAZEQC010000013.1, read on the forward strand.
AGAAAGCCCAATCCCAGCCCATCTGTGTGTTGAGCGCCTTGGAAAGCGCAGTGAGTGACTTGAAGGCCCGAGCGATCGGGGCGGGCGTCCGCATGTCAAGGGAGCTACCAGAGTCGCTGCCCCCGGTGCTGGCGAACCATAAACACCTGGTCCAGGCCTTTACGCACCTGATCGACAACGCCATCAAGTTCAGCCCCGACGGCGGCATGGTCACTCTTCGGGCCTGGGAAGGGGACGATTGCACGTGTGTCGCTGTCCAGGACGAGGGGATTGGGATCAAGCAACAGCATCTGGATCACATCTTCGATCGGTTCTATCAAGTCGATGGCAGCATCAATCGGCGCTTTGGCGGCATGGGCATCGGGCTGGCCCTCGTATGGGAGATCGTGGAGTTCTATGGGGGACACGTAGAGGTGAGAAGTTCCCCGCCGGCTGGGAGTACGTTCGTCGTCTCCCTGCCCAAGGCGGGTTCGCCGGCCGTGAGAAACAAGGCTGCCGTGGCGCGACCAACCAGCACGGATCGCAGGAGGATCCTGCGAAAGAATACCTACCGATGACGAGAGGCACCTTCGATCCGCGGCACCTCCTTCACCATCAGCCGCGTGCCGCATTCAATGATCGAGCAGACATCACCATGCTATCATCATGAAACGATTCGTCGCTATTGCCGGTAATATCGGGGTCGGGAAATCAACGCTGACGGAGCTGCTGAGCCAACGGCTGGATTGGGAGCCGTTCTTCGAAGCCGTCAATGACAACCCATACCTGACCGATTTCTACGAGGATATGGAACGGTGGAGCTTCCACTCCCAGATCTACTTCCTGTCGCGTCGTCTGCGTCACCACTGGCAGTTGCTGCAGCGGGCCAACTCGGTGGTGCAGGACCGCACGGTGTACGAGGACGCTGAGATTTTCGCATGCAACCTCTATCGGCAGGGATCCATGGATGAACGGGACTACCGGAGCTACTGTGAGCTTTATGAGGTTGTGATCACAGTGCTCCCCCCCCCGGACTTGATCGTCTATCTGCGTGCCTCCGTTGCCACGCTGAAGGAGAGGATTCGACACCGAGGCCGTTCCTACGAGCAGAACATCTCAACCGCCTATCTCGAGCAGCTGAACGAGCTCTACGAGGTATGGATCAAGGACTTCGCGCTCTGCCCGGTATTGACCGTCCCCTCCGACGCTCTGGACTTCGTGACAAATCAGAACCACCTGGAATTGGTCACGGAGAAGATACTGGAGAAACTCCACGGGCGGGAGGAAGTGGTATTTGAAAACGTATGAACGGGAACAAATCACCCAATAGCCTCGAAAGAATCCGGCACCTCGAGTCGAAGGTACGCGAGCTCTCCTTTCTCCACGAGACCAACCAGTTGCTGACGGCCACCCTGGACTTGGACAGCGTGCTCCGTTCGTTGATGAATCAGGTGCGCGCCTACTTCCAGGTGGAGGCGGTCTCTGTAGCCCTCCTTGAAGAGGAGAGCTCCGGCAGAGAGAGCACCCGGCAGCTCGCATTCCGCGTCGCTGTCGGGGAGACGTCCGAAGCCGTCACCGGTCTCCGCATACCTGCTGACGAGGGGGTCGCCGGCTGGGTTGTCCAGCACGGGGAGCCTGTCTTCATCTCGGACGCATACACCGACAGCCGCTGGTACCCTGGTGTCGACGAGCAGACGGCATTCAAAACGAGAGCCTTGCTGGCCGTTCCCATCATCACAGACCAGGGCATCATCGGCGCCATTGAGGCGCTCAACCCCACCACAGATACACTTGACGAGCAGAGAGCCCTGGAGGTGTTGAGCCAAGTCGCCGACCAGGCCGCCATGGCCATCACCAACGCGGAGCTCTATAAACGTGCTCGCCGGGCCGAGCTGCGATATGAAAGGCTGTTCCACAGCAGTCCGATGCCCGTCTTCGTTCTGGACTTCGACACGAAGATCCTCGACGTCAATCAAAGAGGGGCGGAACTGATGGGACAGCCGGCGCGTGCGCTGATCGGAACCCGTTGGTGCGATCTGCTCGGCGAGGAGCAAGCTGCGTGTGAGAGGATATTCCAGGACCTTCCCGAGGACGGGGAGACGAGCTCGGAGATGAAGGTGCCCTCTCCCAGCGGCTTGCGCACGCTGAGTGTCCATATGACGGCCATCGATTACGGAGGACAGAGGGCCATCCAGTGGATTGGGCACGACATCACCGAGCTGACGGAGCTGGAGTGTATGAGAGACGATCTGATGCACATGATCGTCCACGACCTGCAGAATCCCTTGACCAACATCCTGGGCAGCCTGCAAATGATGAACCAGGCGTTGCGGGAGGAAGACAGAAGCCTGCCGATGCTGGACGTCCTGCAGGTAGCCATACGAAGCAGCAAACGGCTGCGACGTCTCATCGACTCCCTGCTGGACCTACGTCAGCTGGAAGAGGGGAAGGCGGACCTGAACAAGATCGTGGTGCCGCCCCGGTTGTTGGCTCGAGAGGCGATCGAAGTCGTCCAGCCGGTGATGAAGAAGAAGCGACAGGCGCTGAGCACCGACATCCCGAGCGACGTGCCCTCAATACGCGTCGATCGCGATATGATCACCCGCGTGCTGACAAACCTGCTGGACAACGCAGCGAAATTCACGTCGGTGAATGGGCAGATCGCCCTCACTGTTGAGAGGGAAGAGGAGAACCTCCTGTTTACCGTCTCCGACAACGGGCCTGGGATACCGCGGGACGCCCAAGGCCACATCTTCGAGCGTTTCACACGCCTGGAAAGCGCCAGAAGGACAAAGGGCACCGGTCTGGGGCTCCCCTTCTGTAAGCTGGCTGTAGAAGCTCACGGCGGCGAGATCTGGGTGGACAGCATACCCGGAGAGGGAAGCCACTTCACGTTCAAGCTGCCCCTGGAGGAACGATGACTGAGCGCCTTTACTACAGCGAACCCTACCGCAGGCACTTCACGGCCCACGTTGTGGAGGCGTTGATCTGGGAAAGCCGCCCTGCAGTGATCCTGGATCGCACCGCCTTCTATCCTACGTCCGGGGGACAACCGGCGGATCGAGGCACGCTGGGCGATGCGGCGGTGTTGGACGTGGTTGAAGGCCGGGCCGACGGCGATGGAAAGAAACCCGTGATCCACGTCCTCTCAGACGCTGTAGAGGTTGATGATCAAGTCGCGGGCGAGGTCGCCTGGCAGCGGCGCTTCGACCATATGCAGCAGCACACCGGCCAGCACGTGCTATCGGCCGCGTTCGAGCGCGTTCTCGGAGAAGCGGGCACGTCTTGCGCTGCTACGGTAGGCTTCCACCTGGGGGAGACGTCGAGCACCATCGACATCGACGTCGCGGACCTGGAGATGGACGACGTCCTGCCCGTCGAGAGGTTCGCCAACCGGATTGTCTGGGACGATCGTCCGATCAGCATTCGCCTCGTCGACAGCGAGGCGCTGGCCGATCTGCCCGTTGTCGAGCCGCCGCCCGACGTCGAGGGGCCTATCCGCCTGATCGAGATTCCCGGCCCTTCGGGCGCCGATGAGCGTCCGCTCGACGTCAACCCTTGTGGAGGAACGCACGTCGCCCGCACCGGAGAGATCGGCATGATCAAAATCGTGGGCCTGGAACACCGTGGGGAAGAGACCCGCGTCGAGTTCCTCTGCGGAGGCCGAGCGCTGCGGGATTACGAAGCCAAGCGTCGTATGGCGAGCACGTTGGCAGCTAGGTTGACGGTCGGAACCTGGGAGCTGGACGAGGCCGTCGAAAGGCTGCAAGCGGAGATCAAAGAGTTGCGCCACGCCGAGCGTGGGCTGCGACGGCGGCTGCTGGACATGGAGAGCGCCGAATTGGCGGCGACGGCGGCATCACACGGGCGGTATCGCGTCGTCGGCGCGGTGTGGCAGCAACGCAGCCCGGACGAGCTGCGCACGCTGGCCCGGAAACTGGCGGAGCACAGTGACGTCGTTGCGCTGTTGTTCAGCGTCAACGATCAACGCACCCACTTCTGCTTCGCCCGAGCTGACGACCTGGCCCTAGACGTGAATCAACTCCTCCAAGAAGCATGCGCCCAACTGGACGGTAAGGGCGGCGGGAGGCCCCAGGCCGCTCAGGGCAGCGCACCGAGGGCCAACGTCGAGCTCGTCGAGAGCGTCCTGCAGAACCTAGAAACGTCATTGGAGCGAGAGGACTGAAGGGAAGGACTATGAAACAGATCGCACCCAACGTCTACGTATCAACCGAGTATGCCTACGTCAACGTCGGCTGCGTCGTCGGGCCGGCGGGCGTCGTCGCCCTGGACGTGCCGACGCTGCCGCAGGAGACGATGAGCTGGGGCCGGCAGATTGCAGAGCTGACCGATCAGCCCATCGTCTACACAGCTCTCACAGACGCACATCCCCACCGGCTGTTATGCGCGTCCTTGCTGGAGGCCCCTATCGTCACATCACGGGGCGCCTACGACCAGGCGGCCAACTACAGTCGGGGATTCTGGCGCAACGTGCTGCGACGGCTGAAGCGCGAGCACCCAGACGAAGAGGATGCTCTGAAGGCCGTCAAATCTGAGCTGCCCGATCTGCTGTTTAACGATAAGCTGACACTCCACAAAGGCGGGGCCGACGTGACGATTGAGCGAATCAACGGTGCCGCTCCTGGCAGCAGCTGGGTCCATTTCCGGGATGAGGGCATCGTCTTCCTCGGCGACACGTTGGTCGTGGGCCAACCGCCGGTGATGGACGAATGCCCAGATTCCAAGGCGTGGCTGAACACACTGACCCACCTGCGAACGCCCCGCTTCTCCGACGTGGTCTTTGTGCCAGGGCGAGGGCCGATGCCTGAGCGGGGCTCAGCCAGCCAGTCGGCGACAGAACCGCTGAGCGAGTACATACGTCTGGCGCGCCGGCGGGTACGTTCCCTCCACCAGAAAGGCCAGCCGCGCGACGACGTCGTTGATTACGTGGATGAGCTGCTCTCCGTCTTCCCCCTCTCCGAAGACGAGCACTCACAGTTCCGACGCCGAGCGCGCAACGGGATCAAGCAGGTCTACGACGAGCTCGAGCCAGACCAGGACAGTGAGTAAGCTATACGTCCCGTCTAAGACCCACACCCCGGTCGACCGCGTTCGCGAGGCACTGGATCGGGCCGAGCGAGCGATCTCTAACCTGAGGGACGCCGGCACCGAGACGCTGGACCTGCTCCATCTTTTCGACCAGATCGAACGCCGGCTGCACGAGCTGGAGCAGCAGGACGTGGACGTCCGCGTGGAGCGGACGCAGTTCGAGACGCTTCAGCAGCAGCTGAAGCGCCGCAAGGGGCGCTTCCTGCGCCAAGCAGGGGGAAGCCTGAGGGAGGCGCGGGAGGAGACCGAGCCAGCGCGCTCCCGCTGGTGGTGGTACCTGGACGAGATAGCCGTCAAGCAGCGACGCCGCCGAATCCTCCGGGTGGCGGCCGGGGCAGCCGCGGCCATCGTCCTCCTGGCCGGAGCGTGGCTGGGCTACAAGCGGTTCCTGGCCCCGCCTCCCGAGGTGGGCAAAGCGTATCGCTATATGCAGATGGGGCAATCCGAACTCGGGGTGGGGGACGTGCGCGCTGCGCTCGCCGATTTCGACGCAGCGACGGAGCTGACGCCCGACGACCCCGAGCCCTGGCTCTGGAAAGGCGCGCTGCACGCCAAACTCGAGGAATCAGCCCAGGCTAGAGAGGCCTTCACCACGGCCGAACCTCTGTACGAGACCCGGTTCGATTTTGTCCTCAATCGGGCCCGGATTCACCTGCATGCGGGGAGCGTGGAGAGGGCCAGGGACGACGTCGAGGCGGCCATTGAGCTGGAGCCGACTTCCGGGTGGGGATACTACCTCCGAGCCGGCATCGACGCCCAGGAAGGCAACTACGATGCCGCGCTGGCCGATCTCGAGCGAGCAGCTGACCTCGCCCGGGAGGGAGGCGATGGCCGACTCCAAGCCCTGGCCAACGAGAAGCGGGCGCGGTTGATGCAGATGAGCATGATACCGACGCCGGAGTAGATCGGCGCGAGGACGGAGGCCCGAGGCACTCCGCCGGGATAGGGAGGGCGTATGCCGATATCAGAAGAGCAGATGCGGCAGCTCCGACGCGTTAAGACGGCGCACGAGGATGAGCTGATGCGAAAGGCCAATGTCGTCGGCGTAGGCATCGGCTTTCGGAGGCGGCGAGGAAAGCCCACGGACGAGGCAGCCATCGTCGTCTCGGTGACGCATAAGGTGCCGCGCTCGCAGCTCAACGAAGAGGATGTCGTACCCCACGAACTGGACGGTATGCCCGTGGACGTGGAGGCCGTGGGGACCTTGCACGCCCTCGACAGGTTATAGAGACTTGGGCTTTGAGCAAGACGGGGAGGAAAGGTGATGACGGATAGACTCACCCAGATCAAGGGCGCCAAAGAGACCCACGCCGTCCATCTGCTGCGGAAGCGGAACGTGGTCGGCGTCGGGCTGGGCTACAAGACAAAGCAGGGGGAGAACACCGGAGAGCTGAGCGTCGTCGTGTCGGTGACGCGCAAGGAACCACCCACCGCTCTGACGACGAAGGACATGGTGCCGCCCCAGATTGAGGACGTCAAGACGGACGTGGTGGAGACGGGCGTGCTGCGCGCTATGCCCGGTGAGGATGAGGAACGGGGCCCGCGAGATCGGTGGCGACCCGTCATCCCTCCGGGCGTTTCCGTGGGACACTACTTGATCACCGCCGGCACCTTCGGCTGTCTCGTCCATCGGGACGACGAGCTGTTCATCCTCTCCAACAACCACGTCCTCGCGAACGCCAACGACTGCGAGACCTGGGATCCGATCCTCCAGCCCGGGAGGACCGACGGTGGGGGGCCGGAGGACCGCGTCGCCAGGCTGGCCGAATACGTGCCTCTGCTATTTGAAACGGAGCCCTCGGAATGCGCGATCGCCGACTGGTCGACCAAGCTGCTGAACAGCATCGCCGGAGCGTTCGGGTCGCGCCACAAACTTCAGGCGGTGAAGAGAAGCGAGGGCAGCAACCGGGTCGATGCCGCCTTGGCGCGCCCGCATTCGCCCAATCAGGTGACCAACGAGATTCTGGGCATTGGCGCGCCGACGGGCGTCGGCACAGCCTCGCTGGGCACCAAGGTCCAGAAAGCGGGCCGGACCACGGGCCACACCGAGGGCGTGATCACCCAGGTCGACGCCACAGTGCGCATCGATTACTACGGGCCCAAAGCGCTCTTCACCGACCAGCTGATCGCCAGCCCTATGAGCGAGGGCGGTGACTCCGGATCCGCGGTGCTCGACCTGGAGAAGCGCGTGGTGGGGCTCCTCTTCGCCGGCTCCACAGCAGCCACCATCCTCAATCCGATCGACGCGGTGCTCTCCGCTCTGGATGTGGAGGTGGTGTAGGGCCGCTGAGCCCCATAGCAGCCGACCTGATCACCTGCGCACGTGCAGACCTGCGCATGTGCAGACCTGCGCACGGGCAGACCTGCAGACTTGCAGCCTAACACTCACTGTACCCACAGTTGTAACAGTGGCGACAGCCCTCCTCGAAGACGAGCGACGCTTGACCACACTCGGGGCATAGGTCACCCTCTGGGAAGAGAGGCAGCTGCTCGCCGCCCCGGGCCCGCTCCATAGGCTCCGCCAGCCCCAGATGCTCGGCGAGCACCTGCGCCACGCCGTCGGGCAAGCTGCGCACCCGCTCGCGCCCGAAGCCCAACGACCGCCCGCTGCCGATGCCCCGCAGCTGCCGCACCACCTGATTGAGCCGCCGACCCGACGAGAGAGGCGAGGGCAGGCGGAGAACCAAAGAGATCAGGCGCCCGATAGCCTCTGCCACCGCCGCCGTGTCCGAGCCCGCTTTGCCCACGTTGAGGAAGACCTCGAAGGGCTCGTGATCGCCGTTGACGTTGACCGTCGTGTAGGCCGTGCCGAGAGGGGTCTGCACCCGGTAGGTCTTGCCCTCCAGCGTGTGGGGACGCGGACGAACCTCGGTGGACATCATGCTAGTCGCGGAGCGCTGTTTGGCCTCTTTCGTCTCCTTCGTCTCCAACACGACCTTTTCGCGCGAGCCGGTCACGTAGACCGTGAGACCCTTGCACCCCAGCTTCCACGCCAGCTCGAACGCCCGGGCCACGTCCTCAGGCTCCGCGTCGGCGGGGAAGTTGATGGTCTTGCTGATCGAGGCATCCACGAAGGCCTGGAGCGCGGCCTGCATGCGCACGTGCTCCTCCGCCGGAATGTCCTGCGCCACGACGAAGACCTCGCGGATGGCCTCCGGCACCTGCTCCACATCCTGGCAACTCCCGGATTCGGTCACCTGGTCGATGATCTGCTCGCGGGTCTCCTCATCGAGCTCGGCCTCCTCCAGAGCCTGGTGGAACAGAGGGCTGGTGTACGTCAGCTCCACGTCCTCGCCACCATCGTTCATGTGACGCACGTAGGCCAGAGCAAAGACGGGCTCGCAGCCGTAGGCCTCTATGCCGGCGATAGTCGATCGAGTGCCCGTCGGGGCGATGGTCGTCTGCGCCGCGTTCCGAATCCCGTAACGCCCGATGTCGGCGACGAGGGCCTTCCAATCGAGAGAGGGACGCCCCCAACGGTCGGGCCAGCGGAAGGGTTCGACGGGCTGAGGCGGCTCCCAACGGACGTCCCCGGGGTCGTAGACACTCCCCTCAATCGCCGGGAAGGGTCCCCGCTCTCGGGCCAGGTCGACGCTGGCCCGCATGGCGTGATAGCGAATGAAGGCCATCACCTGCCCGGCTAGATCCCGCGCCTCGGGGCTGCCGTACCGCACGCGGAGCTGATAGAGGATGTCCCCCAGCCCTGTGATGCCCAGGCCAATACGTCGCGTGCGGTGGGCCGCCTCCTTCAGTTCCGGCACGGCCGGCACGTACCCATTGGCATCGATCACGTCGTCGAGGAAGCGCACCGCCTGCCGAACCGTCGTGGCCAATCCCTCCCAGTCGACCGTCCTTGCCTCGCCCGCCTGGTCATCAGACGGCCTGATGTGCTGCGCCAGGTTGATCGACCCGAGGCAACAATTCTCATACGGAAGGAGAGGCTGCTCGCCGCAAGGATTGGTCGCCTCATAGTCGCCCAGATGGGGCGTGGGGTTATCACGGTTCGCCGTATCCAGGAACAGCAAGCCCGGCTCACCGTTCCGATGAGCCGCCTCCACGACCTCGTCAAACAGCTCACGTGCCTGGACAGTCTCCCACACCTCCCCATCCTGAGGGTTGATCAAGTCGACGGCTTCATCTTGCGCGACAGCGTGCATAAAGTCGTCGGAGACGCCGACAGAGATGTTGAAATTGGTGATGTCGTACTCGCTAGACTTACAGTGGATGAAATCGCGAACGTCTGGATGGTCGATATGCAGCACGGCCATATTCGCGCCACGCCGCGCTCCGCCCTGGCTGATGATCTCAGAGGCGGTGTCGTAGACCTGCATGAAGCCGACCGGGCCGGTCGCCTTGCCCCCGCTGGAGCGGACGATGGCACCCTGGGGCCGTAAATTCGAAAACGAAAAACCAGTCCCGCCACCGGTCTGCTGGATCAACGCCATATCCCGCAGCGTCTCGAAGATGCCGTCACTCCGGCGTCCCATATCGTCGGAGATGGGAAGCACGAAACAGGCCGCCAGCTGCGAAAGCGGCGTGCCCGCTCCGGTGAAGGTCGGCGAGTTGGGCAGAAAGCGAAGCTGAGTCATAAGGTCGAAGAAGACCGCCTCCGCCTCCTGAGCAGCGCCGTCCAGACCCTCCTCGGCGGCGGCGATGTGGGAGGCAACGCGGCGGAAGACGCCTTCCACCGTCTCCACAAGCTCCCCGTCGGGGCCCTTGCGCACGTAGCGACGGCTAAAAACCTTCAAAGCGTTATCAGAAAGTCTATCTACAACGGATAAGTCCTGATCCGACTTGTGGGTCTCTTGGGATGCTTGTCTCGCCATATCCTCTCCAATCATACTCTACAAAGAAAAGCCTCTCCCGGCTTACGGCTCAGACGCAAAGCTGACCCGAGGCCGCGGGCGGTCGTTGACCTCCAGATGGAAGACGTCGGGCCGAGCGTAGTGGCCATCGGTGTCCAGCGCCAGATGGCCCTCGGCGATGCGGTCCAGCGATACGTCCGCGTAGACGAGGCACGCCTCCTCGTACACCGGGCCGGCAATGAAGTCGGCGTCCGGAGCAATGACGGCGCTGCCCCCTCTCATAATCCATCCATCGGGCTCGCCCGGAATACCCTCCAGGATCCCGACGGCCTCGCTCTCAACGTCCAGCGAGCGGTAGCCCTCCAGGACGTCGCGCTTGGTGAGCACGGAGCCGGCCGCCAGGACGAAGCATTGGCCCTCGAAGGCGTAGTGCCGGCTGGCGATGTGGTGGAGCTCCCGCACCCACGGCCACTGAGCCACGTGGATGGTCTCCTGCCTGGCGTGCATCGCCGCTCTCGCCAGGGGCATCCAGTGCTCCCAACAGATCAGCCCGCCGAGATGGCCAAAGTCCGTGGGCAGGACTCTCAGGGTGCTCCCATCGCCTCGCCCCCAGACCAGCCGCTCGGTGTAGGTAGGCATCAACTTACGGTGGACGCGGTACGACTGACCGTCCCGGTCGAGGATGATTAAGCTGTTGTAGAGCGTCCCACCCCGACGCTCGTGGGCCCCCATGACGAGATAGGCCCCGGCGCCGGCAGCCATGTCGAGCAGCGCGTCAAGATCAGGGCCGGGCAGGCTGACGGCGTTCTCCGCCAGGAGGCGGTAGAGCGCCTTCGCCGGCGGATGATCCCAGAGCGCGGCGCCGGGCGACGCGTCGAGCCAGACCGGATACCCCGGCAGCCAGGTTTCCGGAAAGACGATCAACTCGGCCCCCTGCCCGGCCGCCTCCTCGACCTGGCTGCGAGCCTTGCGCAGGCTCGCCCCCAGGTTCAGGAAGACGGGAGGCTGTTGGACAATGGCAACCTTCACGGTGTCGTTCATACCGTCAGCGCCTCCTCAGCGACAGGGTGAAGACCTGTCCGCTCTCTCGCTGCTCTACCACCTCGAACCCGACCTGTCGAGCCATCTCGACGTAACGAGGCATGCCGAACGGATCCTCGGGCCAAGCGATCCCGTAGCCCGTCTCCACCTCCGCCGAGGGTAGCTTCACCACGAGGGGGAGGACCAGCACGTCCTGCTCCTCGTCGCGGCGCTGGGGGACGCTCATCCCCCAGATCAGGAAACGCCCCCCGGGCTGCAGCACTCGCCACGCCTCCTCGAACACCTGTCGATGATCCTCCTTATCGAGGTACATCAGCGTGAAGAACGACGTCACCACCTGGAACGCCCCGTCCAGGAACTGCAGGTCACGCGCGTCCATCACGATCTTGAGCGGCCCGTCGGGCGCTTCCTCCAGCTCATCCCGGTCGGCGTCGATGGCAATCACCCGTCCGCCCTTCAAGCGCCCGATGATGCCCTCGCCGCCCCCACCCAGGTCGAGGACGAAGCCCGAGGCATCAAAATCATCGACGACCATGCGCTGCTTCTCCACAAAGTGGAGTCGCTCCTCTGTCACTTCCATTTGCTCGTCGCTCACCAAACCTCCCTATGCCTCCAGTCCACAGTCTTAGTCCTACCCATAACAAGCCTTGATCTTTTCTCCTGCTCGCAGCCTCCGTTCTCGGGGGCGTTCGGCCCCAACGAGACGTCTTAACACGCGTCAGCCGCCCTGAGGACGGGGCTCAGAGCAAACAAGAAATCCAGTGGACGCTCAAAACGTGACCACCGAGCCTTCTGAGCGGATCCAGTCGGTCAGGAACTCTCCGCTGTAGAAGACCTCCACGCCCAGCTCTTCGAGCTCCTCCGTGACGGGGTAGCTGTCGGCGCAGGCCTTACAGGCGCCCACCCAGACGCCCAGGTCGAGCATCTCGGCCAGCTGCCCCTGCAGTTCCTCGTCCTCCGCCAGGAGTTTCTGCGAGGGCCCCCAGACGAGGAGGTTGACCTCCTCCCACCAGCCGTGCTTCTTGGCATTGGCGGTGTACATGAACACCATCTTCATCGCGACCTCACGGTCGCCGCTGGTCCAGACGACCAGCAGTTCGTTGGCCTTCATAGCCCCTCCTCCCACAAGATCCATAGAACCCCTCGGCTCTTTCCAAAGAACGCCCTCACTGACGAATGCCTTCCACCTCGATGAGGATCCGGAAAAGGTTCCGCCACTGACGCATAAAGGTCTCCTCGTCCTGCCAGAAGAGACCGTGGTGCTCCAGCCTCTCGGCGTCGGACGCCCGGGCGTAACCCGGATCGACGAAGAGGAACCCGCGGCCGGGCAGCTGCCCGAAGAGAATCTTGACGTGCGCCCATCCGACGTAGGCCCACCTCTTCCACGGCCAGAGGGCATCCGTCTCCACCCTCCTCCATCCCCATGGCTCCCCCAGGATGATCATCGTCAGTCGATCGGCACGCAGATTCCGCTCCAGCCTCTCAAGCGTCCCAAAGGGACGCCACCGCGCGCGGAAGCCCTGCTTCCGCAGGTAGTAGACGATGCCCCAGGGAAAGGTGGCCCATTCCGGGATCCGAGGCACCACGATGTGGGGAAAGGGACGCCACGCGAAGGCCACGCGACTCATCGCCTTGGCCACATCCGGGCCCTCAAGCACCCGCTCGCCCAACAGGGCGTTCACCGCGATCGCCACGCTGGTCGGACCGCAGTCGTTCGTGTACCCCTGGTACTGGTGATAGCGGTAGACCGGCTTGGACAGGCGAAGAGACACACCACTGAGATCCGGCGTCACAGCCATCGCACTTTTGCTCCTCCCGGTGCTCTTCCCCGTTGAACTGCAGCCGTCGTCACCCTACCCATAGGAAGAGCGACCGGGCACAATCCCATGGGCAGGACCTACCTCAACCTCACAACCGCACGGCAGCGTAGGCTTCACTTCTCAACGCTGCGACCAACTCCGCGTCGGAGCGGACGGGCCGGGCAAAACGCGTCGCTGCGCTGCCCACCCTATCGGCGGCGTGGGCGTCGCTCCCGCCGATACCCGGAACGCCGAGCTGGTGCGCCAGCGTCTGAGCCTGGGCGTTGGCATCGGCCGCCACCTGCCCGTTGACGACCTCGACGCCGTCGAGCTCGCGGAGGACAGCCACCTGATCCCAATCCTCGCCCAGGTCGCGCCCGCGCTCCCGAAAGCCGAGGGTGAGGCTGGGACCACCGCCGGTGTGGAAAGGATGCGCCGCGAAGACCAGGCCTCCCGCCTCGTGCATGCTACCCCTGCTCCTCTAGCAAGCGATTGACCTCCGCCCGCACCTCGTCCAGATCCTCCAGCCCCAGGTAGACGATGGCATAGCGGACGTAGGAGACGGGGTCCAGGGACTTCAACTCCTGGATCACCACGTCACCGATGGTGCGGGTGGACACCTCTGTCTTCCCCAACTGACGGATGTGACTCTCCACCCGGTCGACCACTCGCTCCAGATCGCCCGCCGACACCGGACGCCGGGCGCAGGCCACTCGTAGGCCAGAGAGGACCTTCTCGCGCTCGAAGGCCTCGCGGCGGCCGTCGCGCTTGACCACCAGGGGGGTTGTGAGGATGGCCCGCTCCATCGTCGAGAAGCGTTTGCCACAGACCTTGCATTCACGGCGACGGCGGATACTGTGCTCCTTCCGCGCCGTGTCTACGACCCGGGTCTCCTTGCTGCCACAATAAGGACATCTCATGAAACGTTCTCCTCCACTGACCAAAAACACCCTCAGCCTGAGGGCAGAAGTCGAGCGCAGCGGCGCGTGATGCGCTTGGTTCATCACTATTCCGTTGAAGAGCCAGAGATCCTACATATGGGGTCTTACAGGTTATCAAACCCCATATATGGGGGATACTATAGCGCGATTATACCACAGCGACCGTCAAGAAGCAAGCTCGCGAAGCGTGAATAACCTTAAAGTTCAAGTCACCCGTAAGACTTGGACGGCCTTCGGTTGAGAGGCCCCGGGACTTGCAATCCGGCATTGACGAGCCCCTTCATCCGATATAGAATGGCCGACGACAGGGACGGCGGCGATCCCGTCGTCCTCAGCACACAGAAAGGAGCTAAGAGAAGCCCTATGACCTACACCTTCGATCAGCGCATCGACCGACGTCAGTTCGAGAGCATCAAATGGCACCGTTACGGGGAGGACGTGCTCCCCATGTGGGTGGCGGACATGGACTTCCGAGCAGCGGAGCCGATCATCCGCGCGCTGCACGAGCGCGTCGAGCACGGCGTCTTCGGCTACGGCAGCGCCCCGGACGAGCTCCGTGAGGTCGTCGTCGACCGCCTCCAGGAGCGCTACGACTGGCACGCCTCGCCAGAGGCCCTTATGTTCCTCCCGGGCGTCGTCCCCGGCTTCAACCTGGCATGCCACGCGCTGGCCTCCCGCGGAGAGGGCGTGCTCATTCAGACGCCGGTCTACCGTCCCATTCTGAACGCACCGGCCAACGCCGGGCTGGTGGGCGAGGAAATGGCCCTCACCCGACAATCGGACGGGACCTACACGGTCGATTTCGATCTCTTCGAACAGACCATCAGCGACCGCACCCGAATCTTCATCCTCTGCAACCCCCACAACCCGGTGGGACGTGTCTTCCGCCGCGACGAACTGCAGCGGATGGCCGAGATCTGCCTCCGTCACGACGTGATCATCTGCTCGGACGAGATTCACTGCGACCTCCTGCTGGACGATAACGTGCACACACCAATCGCCTCCCTCGCCCCAGAGGTCGGGCAGCGGGCGATCACCCTGATGGCACCCAGCAAGACGTACAACATCGCTGGGCTCAAGTGCTCGGTCGCTATCGTGGAAAACCCGGATCTCCGCGACCGCCTCAAGACCACTCACCAGGGCCTGATGTCGAGCGTGAACGTGCTGGGCTACACCGCCGCTCTGGCGGCCTATCGCCACGGCCAGCCGTGGCTGGAGGCGCTGCTCCAGTACCTGGAGGGGAACCGCGACTGGCTGTTGGACTACGTCGAGAGAGAGCTGCCTGGGCTCACCACGACCAGGCCGGAGGGCACGTATCTAGCATGGCTCAGCTGCCACCAGGCCGCGATACCCGGAAATCCTTACGCGTTCTTCCTCGAACAGGCCAACGTAGCGCTGGTCGACGGCGAGGTCTTCGGAGAGGCAGGAGAGGGATTTGTGCGTCTGAATTTCGGCTGCCCCCGCCCTATGCTGGTCGAGGCGCTAGAGCGGATGAGGGAGGCCCTGAACACCCTCAACGAGAGCGATCGGGGATAGAAGTGAGCGCGGTAGAGCCAGCCCATCCCCCGTCGCGCGCCCGGATCAGGACCGCCGGGTCGAGGAAGGGCTGGCCCCCACCGACTAAACGACCGACACACGCCCCATCGGAGTAGTTATCCCACCCGAGGCGCAAGAGAACACATCGCCAGCGCTGGTCCACAGGATTGGACTGACCTCTCTGGACGACGTATCCACTCGAAGCAGGAACAATCTATGTCGTACTATGGTCTGGGTCCGGCAGGCACAGGCTGACAGGAGGCACGGTTCCCAAAAAACCCGCGCCAATACCGCCAGGCCCCACCCCGAAGCATCAGCCTGCGCAAGGATAGAATGGCTCTCACAACGCGGCCGACAAGCCCAAGACAGACAGGCGCCGCAACAGCGGCCAGCTATGGGCAGTCGCCATAGCGGCAAACTGGTCCGCTGCCGGCAAGAGACACGCCGTCAGCTGCGACGTCGCAGGAAAGCCGGAATCTCGATGTCGTCTTCGTCGAAGCTGGAGACGCCGAAATCAACCGACTCCCGCTCCTCATGCTGCGTCGACGTGCGAACCGACCGCGACCGTGAACCGGTCTGATCGAAACCGGTCGCGATCACCGTGATGCGGATCTCGTCCTCCATCTCCTGGTCGACCACGGCGCCGAAGATCAGATTGACGTCCGGGTGCGCCGTCTGCTTGATGATGGAAGCTGCCTCGTTGACCTCATAGAGGCTCAAGTCCGCTCCGCCGGTCACGTTGAAGAGGATGCCCCGCGCACCATCGATGGTGACGTCCAGCAACTGACTGGAGATAGCCTGCTCAGCAGCCTCGACGGCTCGCTCTTCCCCGCTGGCGCGGCCAACAGCCATCAGCGCCGCCCCGCCCTCGGCCATAATCGTCCGAACGTCGGCGAAATCGAGGTTGATCAGGCCCGGCACAGTGATCAGCTCGGAAATCCCCTGGATACCCTGACGCAGAACGTCATCGGCCAGTGAAAAGGCGTTCTGGAGGGTCACCCGCTTGTCCGTGATCTCCAGCAGGCGGTCGTTGGGAATCACGATCAGCGTGTCGACCTGCTCCTTGAGCCGCTCGATACCCTGCTGCGCGGCCTTCGCCCGCACCGAGCCCTCCCAACTGAAGGGTCGGGTGACGACGCCGATGCTCAAGGCGTCGACCTCTTTGGCCACCCGGGCGATGACGGGCGAGGCCCCGGTGCCCGTACCACCGCCCATGCCGGCGGTGATGAACACCATATCCGATCCCTCGAGGATCTCGTAAAGCTCGTCGACCGACTCCTCTGCCGCCTCGTGTCCCATCTCGGGATTGCCCCCCACGCCGAGCCCGCGCGTCAGCTTGTCGCCGATGCGCACGCGCACGGGAGCGTCGGAAAGCATCAGAGCTTGGGCGTCGGTGTTGACCGCGACGAAATCAACGCCGCTCATACCCTCGGTGATCATGCGGTTGACGGCGTTGCTCCCCCCACCCCCCACACCGACCACGCGAATCTTTGCGAAGCTCTCCGTCTGTGATGCTCTATTCATTGTTCCTCCTTCAGTGTCCTGATATAAGCGTGCCATTCAGTCCTCTCTTCACTCTGTCTTCTTCTCGATCCTCCCTCACCGTCACGACCTCAGCCGTCTCCCTGCGCTGATGGCGGCTCGATCCGTCACCACGAGGGACCACGGCCACGGTTGGGCAACGGAGTGTCCAGGGCCCTCGATCACCCTGGAAGCAGGGCCCGCAGCCATTTGAGAAAGCGTCCCCCTCCACTCGGTCCAGGCCGCACCTTCAGCTGCGGGCGTGCCTCCTCAGTACTCCCCCAGGTCATCAGCCCCGAGCCCACGGCGTGAGCTGGGCCATTGACGCTGTCAACCAGCCCATGGAGGTTCCTGGGGTTTCCCAGTCGTACAGGCAAGCCAAGCACCTGGCGGCCCAAGATGCGCATACCGGGCAGCGCCGCCGTGCCGCCAGAGAGCACCACGCCGGCCGGCAGCAACCCATCGTATCCCGAGCGCTTGATCTCCTTGTTGATCATCGAGAGAATCTCCTCAGCCCGGGCCTGGACGATGCTGGCCAGCTGCCACCGGGGGACGTCCTGGCCTACCTCGTCCCCGAATGAGGCGACGTTGAACACCTCCTCGCTGTCCACTTCCTCGGGAAGCGCGTGTCCGTATCGCACCTTGATCTCCTCGGCCACGGCAGGAGGGAGACGGAGACCGATGGCGATATCCTGGGTGATGTACGCGCCCCCGATGCCCAGGGTGACCGTGTGCCATACGGTGCCGTCGATGAAGATGGCCACGTCGGTCGTACCGGCGCCGATGTCGGCCAGGACGACTCCCATCTCGCGCTCTGTCTCCGCCAGCACGGCATCCCCGGCGGCTATGCCCGCCGAGACCACCTCGTCGGCCGCCAGGCCAGCTCGACGCACACACTTCAGCAGATTCTGAATCGCCGTGGAGGACGCGGTCACCAAGTGAGCCTCCACCTCCAGCCGGAAGCCGTACATCCCGACGGGATCCTGAACGCCGCTTTGCCCGTCCACCACGTAGCCCCGAGGGATAACGTGGATGATCTCCTGGTTGTGAGGCACAGTGATAGCACAGGCGGCATCCAGCGCCCTCTCAACGTCATCGACCGTGATGCCCGAGCGGCGATGGGAGACGCCGACGACCCCCTGGCTGTTGAGCGAGGAGATGTGCTCGCCGCTGATGCTCACGTAGGCCCGCTCGAGCTTATACCCGGAGGAGCGCTCGGCCTCGGCCACGGAGGCGGAGAGGGCTTCGGTGGTCTCCTCCACGTTGACCACGACACCCTTGCGCAGGCCACGGGCGGGGACCAGACCGACACCAACAACGCGCAGGTCGTCCTCGTTGCCGACCTCGCCCACCATGGTGCAGATCTTACTGGAGCCGACATCAATGCCAACAACGGTTCGTTCCACGGCTCTCCACTCCCCACCTCAGAGAGGTGCTTTACCCACGTCCAATCGGGCGCTGCTCATCCTGGCCTCCTACTGCCCGCCAGGTGCATAGTAGGGCACCCCCGAGAAGCGCACGTCCACGAAGCGCGGCGTGACGCCGCGCGCCTCGAGGTGCGCGACCAAATCCTGCATAATCTGCAGTCGACGAATCATGCCGGAGCCCTGACCGACGACGATACGCCACCCGCGCTCGTCGACGAAGCTCAGCCCCTGGGCTGGACTGTACTGAAACGTATCTGGCAAGTCCCACCCACTCTCCCACAGCTCGGCCAGCGCCACGCGCACCTCATCGTCGAGGTTGCCCTCGGCGTCACGCGGCAAGGGGCCGCTGATGAGCCACCGCCCAGAGCCGTCGGCGGCGCTCTCGGTCTCCGTTCCAGAGAACACGGCGCCCTGCTCGTCGATCCACCACCGCGTGCCGTTCTCGTCCCAGAGGACGCGAGGGCGGCGCTCCACGACGGCGATCTCGCACGTCGAGGGCAGCCGGCAGCTGGCTTCCACGCTCTTGAGCGAGGGCTGCGCCTCCAGGATACTCGCCTCTATCGTTCCCGAGCGCGCCCAAAGAATGTGCAGCCCCCGCAGGCCACTGGCGTCGAAGATCTCCTCCTGGGACAGGCGACGGTTGCCCACGATCTGGGCATCGTAGATGTAGAAGCGGCTGTCCACAGTGAGCCAGAGGCCCAGCCCACCGCCGACGACGGCCAATGCGAGGATGACCCAGAGTCCTCTATGCATCCAGCGGATCCTGTGCAAGGAGACCGGCGCTTGACCAAGCTTGACGCGGTTCAAGACGACCGTGCCGGCCTTGTCGTAGCGCTTCGTGTCGCGTTTGGGATGCCAGGACTTGGTCATACGCTCACTCCCTTGGCCGATACGAGATCTCTGTGCGCGCCTTGTCGCGATGTCGCTCGAGCGCCAGCTCGATCAAGCGATCGATCAGCTCTGGGTAGGGCAAGCCGCTGGCCTCCCAAAGCTTGGGGTACATGCTGATCTTGGTGAAGCCTGGTATGGTGTTCACCTCGTTCACGTAAAGGTCTGCTGTCTCATTCGAGAGCAAGAAATCGACGCGCGCCATGCCAGCGCAGTCGATGGCCCGATACGTCTCCACCGCCAAGTCCTGCACGCGCTTGGTCATCTCCGTCGAGAGCGGGGCGGGAATCAACAGGTCAGAGGCCTCGTCACCGTCGTCGATGTACTTGGCCTCATAGCTGTAGAACTCGCGGCTGGGAACGATCTCGCCGGGCAGCGAGGCTATCGGAGCGTCGTTGCCCAGGACGCTGACCTCGATCTCCCGCGCCGCCGGCACGGCCGGCTCGACCAGCAGCTTCCGGTCGTAGCGGGCCGCCTCCCGCAACCCGGCCACGAGCTGCGGTCGATCGTGGCACTTGGCGATGCCGACACTCGACCCCAGGTTGGCGGGCTTGGTGAAGAGAGGGTACGCGAATCGATCCGTGATCTGGGCCAAGACACTGTCCGGCTCGCTCTCCCACCTCTTCCGCGTGACCACGACGTGCTCCACGATGGGCAGCCCATGGGCCCGCATAACGTCCTTGAAGATCACTTTGTCCATCGCCACCGCCGAGGGGGTCACCGGGGCGCCGACGTAGGGCAGCCCGGCCAGCTCGAGCAGGCCCTGGACCGTGCCGTCCTCGCCGTAGGGGCCGTGCAAGACGGGAAATACGACGTCAAGCTCCGCCAGCGGAGTCGCTCGAATGGCCTCTCCCGACTCATCCAGGCGCATCAGGTCCTTCTGGACGTTCTGGACGGATGACGAGGTCGACTCAGTCACCTTGGTCGACCCAGGTGACCTCAGCAGGGCAACCGGCTGGCTGGCGTCGGGATCCCCGGACGTCAACGCTCGCATCGGGTCGCCCGACGCGATCCATCGACCATCCTTGGTGATGCCGATAGGCACAACGTCATACTTGTCCGCATCAATAGCGTCCATCACAGATTGAGCGGACTGCAGCGAGACCTCGTGCTCTCCCGAGCGCCCGCCAAAAACGATCCCTACACGAATCTTGCGCATCAGCGTCGTCCTCTCCCCCCTCAACGAACGTCTTCCATCACACTTCGACGACCTGAGTCGACGCAGTCACCGATCATCCCAACAGCTCGATCTCCGGGGTGAGCTCCACCCCGAACTGCCGTCTCACCTCCGCCTGGGCGTGCCGAATGAGAGCGAGCACGTCCTCGGCCGTGGCGTCGCCCAGGTTGACGAAGAAATTGGCGTGCTTCTCCGAGATCATGGCCCCGCCGATGCGGTGTCCCTTCAGCCCCGCCTCGTCGATGAGCCGCCCGGCGTAACCATTGGCCGGGTTCTTGAACGTTGACCCCATCGTGCTGCCCGAGGGATGGTTCGCCCGACGCTGCGCCAGCACCTCATCGAATCGAGCCCGCAGGGCTGCTCCATAGCCGGTCTCCAGCTGGAAGACGGCCGATAACACCACGCGTTGGGTACCCGCGTCGCCCTCCGCCGCGGTCTCTCGCTTGAGCCGACTGTCGCGATACGCAAAGTCAAACCAGGCGCGCTCCCTCTCCACCACGACGCCATCGGGCTCCAGCACGGCAGCGCTGCGCAGCGTGTCGGCGACGTCACCGCCGAAGGCGCCAGCGTTCCCCACCACAGCGCCCCCGACCGTGCCCGGCAGGCCGGCCGCCCAGGCCATCCCGGCCAGGCGATTCTCCACCGTCTTCCGCGCCAGGACGGCCAGCTTCGTCCCCGACGCCGCCCGCACCCTCTGGCCCTCAAACGCTATGGAGACTGCCCGGTTGATGATCACCAGACCACGAAGCCCATGATCGGCGATCAGGACGTTGCAGCCGCCGCCCAGGATCCGCCAGGGGACGGCGAGCCGACGCGCCTCCCAGATCGCGTCAGTCAGCTCATCCAGGCTCTCGACGACGACCAGCAGATCGGCCGGTCCTCCAACGCGCATCGCAGTAAACGGCGCCAAGGGCGCCCGGCGTTGGACGCGAGGCTCCAGGACCTCGGCGAGCGCATCGAGCGCGGACGGCGTGGGGCTGGGCCGTGCCATCTCCAGATCAGCCATCATCCTCGCGTTTCCGCTGAGCCTTCACCAGCTTCATCTTCGATCTCACCACACTGCAGGAGAAGCCCGAACGATCCTGCTTGCGCTTGCTCACCGCCCGCAGCACGCTCTTCAACGCTCCACCCTGCTCACGCCCCTCCGGGGCCCTGTCGTCCCTCTGCATCGTCTTCCCCTCTCAGCTCGGCCAGCAGCCGCTCGCCAACGCGGTTGCCATCGCCCGCGCTCAGCGTCAACACCACGTCACCCGGCTCCACGTTGCTCAGCAGCCAGCTCTCTGCCTCCTCCATCGACCCCGTCACGCGTGCCTCAACGTCCTCCATGCGATCCGCCACGTCGGTGGCGCTGATGCCCAACGTATCGGTCTCGCGCGCCGGGTAGATAGGGAGGATGATGACCTGATCAGCGTCGTCGAACGACGCTGCGAACGGATCCAACAACTCCTTGGTGCGGCTGTAAGTGTGCGGCTGCCAGACCGCCCAGATTCGACGCTCCGGGAAACGGTCTCGCGCTGCCCGCAGCGTGGCCTGGATCTCGGTGGGATGATGAGCGTAGTCATCGATCACCACCACGCCATCGACCTCGCCCTTGATCTCGAAGCGACGCGCCACGCCACGGAAGCTCCGCAACGCCTCTCGCGCCACAGGAAAGGGAACGCCAAGATGATCCGTCACCGCCAGCGCCGCCATCGCGTTGGAGGCGTTGTGGGCGCCGGGCACCCGAAGCCGCACCAGGCCGAGGGTCTCACCCCGGTGCACGGCCAGGAAATCGACGCCGCCGGCGAAGTTGGGATGGATCTCCTCAGCCCGCCAATCCGCACCCTCGCTCAGCCCGAAGAAGCTGACCAGGGGACGATCCGTCTCACGTCCGATAGCCTGGGCCACCGGGTCGTCGCCACAGACGACGAGCAGACCCTCGTCCGGCACCAGCGCTGCAAACGATTCGAACGCGGACCGGAAATCGGCGAACGTGGGATAGCAGTCCGGGTGATCGTGCTCCACGTTGGTGATCACGGCCAGATCCGGCTTCAGGCTGAGGAAGGTGCAGTCGTACTCGTCGGCCTCTATGAGGAAGAGAGGCTCAGAGCCGGCCCGCGCGTTAGTCCCCAGGTCGTCCACCACGCCTCCGACGATGAACGTAGGATCTCGCTCGGCCTTCAACAAGATGGTGGCGATCATGGCCGTGGTGGTCGTCTTGCCGTGCGTGCCGGCCACGGCCACGCCCTCCCTCCCGTCCATCATCTGGCCCAGAAAGGCCGGCCGCCTCAGGACGGGGATACCCAAGGCTTGGGCGGCCTGAATCTCCACGTTGTCGTCGGGGATCGCCGACGAGACCACCACCACGTCGGCGCCCTCTACGTTGCCGGCGTCGTGGCCCTCAAACACGCGAGCCCCGTCGCGGGCCAGAGCCTCGGCCACCGGCGAGATGACCAGGTCGGAGCCGGAGACTTGCGCCCCCTGCTCCAGGAGCACACGCGCAATGGCAGAAAGACCTGCTCCGCCGATGCCGATCAGGTGGACGTGCTTGTTGGCGACGTCAGACATACCGTTCAAAGCATCCTCACAGCCGAGGGTCGACGCAGTCACCTTAGCCTCTTCCATAGATCTCGTCAGACAGTACAGAACGATCGCGTCAACAGACTCTGCTAAGCAAGCTAGATAAGCACGACGATGACGAAGACCGACGCGAACGAGAAAGCTGTCAAGAGGACCGCGTCGGAGAGCCACAACGGCGGCAGGTAATTGTTGGCAAGGGCCGCCGCCATCGAGTTTGGCGGCGGAGGAGCGATCCCCAGGATGCCGTAGCCGGCGACGTCCAGGAAGTACCAGATCGATCCGACGATCAGGAAGCCGTTGATGGCCCCGATGATGAACCCCAGCATGATATCCTGGAGCGTCTCGCGGGCCGACACACCGGCCAGTCGTCCAGACACCGCAGGGCCAGCGTAGCCGCCGATGGTCATGATGATAATCAGTGCGGAGTAGAGGTAGAACTGCTGCACCGGCGGACGATCAAAGAACTCTCTAGCAATGGGCACATACTGGCTGAAGATGAGGCGCATGGCCAACGCCAGGATGACGCTGAACAAAACCAGCATCTCCTTCGACCATCCTCGCAAGGCCCCCATCAGGGCAAAGACCAAGACAAAGGCAAACAGCGCTGTATCCAAAGGCATCATATCACACCAACCTATGTTAGTCGGAGGAGGGTCTCCGCCAGGCGAGCCGCTGCATCGGGCCGAGAGAGCGCACGGGCCCGTTCCCCCATCTGCACCAGCCGTCGTCTATCCGTCAAGAGCTGCTCAAGCGTCGACAGCAATGTATCCCTCAACCGTTCATCCTGTACGGTGACCGCCGCTCCTCGTTCCGTCAGCCACTCGGCGTTAACCCGCTGATACCGCCAGGCGTGCGGGTAAGGCACCAGGACCGCAGGCAACCCGAAGAAGGGAAGCTCTCCCAGCGTAGAGGCCCCCGCCCGACAGATCGCCAGGTCCGCTGAGGCCAGAGCCTGTCCCATCTCGTGCAGATAGGGAAAGGCGGCGTGACGCGCCCGAAGCCTCTCGGGCAGCGCGTCCCGCTGCTCAGAGACCCAGGGCCAATCCAGCTCTCCGGTTAGATGGATCACCTGCGTCATCTCCAAGATCTGCTCCAGATTCTTGCACACCGCGCGATTGATGCTGCGTGCCCCACGGCTTCCGCCCATGACGAGAAGGACAGGTCCGTCGGCCCTCAGCCCTAACGCCTCCCGCGCTCCCCGTCGATCCACGTCGTGGAAAGCCTCTCGCACCGGGTAGCCAGTCACCACGACCTTCCGGTCGGGGAGATAAGCCCGCGAGGCCTCGACGGTAACCGCCACTTTGGACGCCAGGCGGGCGACAAAACGGACGGCCAGCCCCGGCTCCACGTCTGGCAAGTAGACCAGTATCGGCACCCGCAGCATCCAGGCCGCCAACGCCACGGGCACGCTGGCGTAGCCACCGGTGGCGAAGAGCGCCGCCGGACGCTCCCGACGGCCCAGCGCGTAAGCGGCCTGCCAGCCGCGTAATAGCTTGACAATGTTCTGTACCACCCGCTGCGGCGCAAGGCCGTGCACGCCTCCGGCTGGAATGCCCACAAAGCGGACGTTGGCCCGCGCGGCCAAGGTCCTCTCGATCCCCCCTATGCCCCCCACGTAGGTGACGTCGACCGGACCGACCTCGGCCATCGCGCTGGCCAGGGCGCCGTCAGCGGCGGCGCGAAGCGCTTGCACGACGGCGAGACCGGGATACACGTGTCCCCCGGTTCCCCCACCGGCGATCCAGACTCGCATACTGACGGCTACTCTCCCGTCTATCAGTCCGTCGACTCGATTGCTCGCCGGCACTCCGCCCACGTGAGACACTGAGCAGCAGCCCGACGCCGGCCAGCGAGGTCACCATCCCAGAACCGCCCCAGCTGATGAACGGCAGCGCCATACCCGTGAAGGGAAGCAATCCGGTGACGACCCCCACATTGATCAAGGCCTGGAACGTAATCCAGCAGGTCACCCCGCAAGCCAGGAGCGCGGCAAAGGGGGCCTGGGCTTCCATCGTGATCTTGAACCCACGGTAGGCGAAGATGGCGAAGAGCCCGATGACGAAGAGACAGCCCAAGAGGCCGGCCTCCTCCCCAAGCACGGCAAAGATCGCGTCGGTGTGCCGCGTGGGCAGGTAGCCGAGTTTCTGCTGGCCCTGCCCGACTCCCACGCCAAAGAGCCCTCCGCTGCCCAGGGCGATCAGCGTCTGCTGCATCTGGTGACCGGCGCTAAACGGGTCCTTCCAAACCTGTATCCACTCGGTGATGCGTCGCGAGGCGTGCGGAAACTTGCTGACCAGGAACAAGAACGTGATCATGGCGACGACGCCACCGACGGCCAGCTGCATAATCTCGGCGCCGGCGAAGAAGAAGACAGCCATGGACGTCAGCCCAATCAGAGCAGCGGTCCCCAGGTCCGGCTGCCCGACGATCAAGCCGCTCACCAAGCCGATCAACACGGCGAAGGGGATCAGGCCATACGACACGTCGCGGATTCGGTCCCCCTTGGAGGAGAGCCAAGTAGCGATGTAGATAATGGTCGACAACTTCGCCAGCTCTCCGGGATGGACGGAGCCACCGAAAAAAGAGCGCTTGGCGCCGAACGCCTCGTCCCCGATGAAGAGGACCAAGATGAGCAGGGCCAGGGTGGCTGCCATAATGGGCACAGCCATATCCCGCCACCACTCATAGGGTATCATCATCATCACCACCAGGGCGACAATCCCGACCCCTACCCATTGGGCCTGTCGTAAGGCTATCCGGAGAGAGTTGTCGTAGACCTGATAGGACCAGTCAAAGGTCGCGCTGTAGACCATCAAGAGGCCGACGATCACCAAGCCGGCGACCGCCAAGATAAGCCCGAAGTCCGGCGGGTTGGCGCGTTGGACGCTGCCCTTCCAAAGCTGTCGCACATCTACCGACATGATTCCCTCCCGCAAAGCTCCTGCACCAAGGCCTGGAAACGATCGCCGCGCTCGGCGAAGTCCTCAAAAGCGTCGAAGCTGGTGCCACCGGGTGAGAACAACACCACGTCCCCCGGCTCGACCAGACGAGCGGCGGCCGCAACGGCCTCCTCCAGCGTCTCGACGCGCGTGATGGCCTCCAGCCGCCGCGCTGCCCCACGGCCCTCCGCGCCGCCTTCACTGCCCCGCTCCATCACCGCCTCCACCTTGCGGGCGATCATGGGGCCGGCCTCGCCGAAGGTGATCAACTGCCGCACCCGACGGACGGCTTCCTCTGCGAAAGCGTCCCACGGCAGATCCTTGTCTCGCCCACCGGCGAAGAGCACGATGGGCGCATCAAACGAACGCATAGCGGCCAGAGTGCGCTCCGGGGCGGTGGCGATGGAGTCATCGTACCAGCGCACACGGCCCTTGTCCGGGCGGCCC
>CAZEQC010000013.1:39440-58395 GCA_964514285.1 uncultured Anaerolineales bacterium
GGGCATCTCCCGCACCAACTCCAGGCGGTGGTCGACGCCGGTGAACGTGGTGGCCACCTCTCGAATCGCCCCCAGAGGAACGCCGGCCAGATGCGCCAGGGTGCTGGCCGCCAGGACGTTCAGCAGGTTGTGCTTGCCCAGCAGCTGCACCTCAGAGGCCTTGCAGATCTCGCGATCCTCCCCGTCCATGCGCAGCGTCAACTCTCCGTTGGTCTTGAACGCCCCGGCCTCCACCTCGGCACCGCTGCTGAAGAAGAACAGCTCCGCCGGCGTCTCCAGGGCCAGGGCCCGGGCGTTGGCGTCGTCGTAACCGAGCACGGCCAGGTCCTCCCCCGTCTGGTGCGCCACGATATGCCGTTTGGCAGCGATATAGGCCTCCATGGTCTTATGCCGGTCCAGATGATTGGGGGTGACGTTCAGCACCGCCGCGATATGCGGGCTGGTGGTCATCAGCTCCAGCTGGAAACTGGACAGCTCCATCACCACACAATCATCAGGCTCGATCGTGACTGCCCCCTGATCGGTCGATGGCCCCACGGCCAGATCGGCGATGAGTGGGTTGCCGATGTTGCCCCCCACCCAGGTATCTAATCCGGCGGCACGACACATCTCACCGACCAGAGCCGTCGTTGTCGTCTTGCCGGCCGAGCCCGTGATGCCAATGACGGGCGCCGGGCAGCGATCCAGGAAGATCTGCGCATCGTTGCTGAGCGGGATACCCCGCTCCCGTGCCTCCTCGACGATGGGGATGTCCAACGGGACCCCACCGCTGAGGCAGAGCAGATCGGCAGTGTCCAGGAGATCGATCGGATGGCTGCCCAGGTCATAATGAATCGAACAGTCCGCCAGTTGCTCCCTTTGATCAGCCAGGGCCTCCTCATCCTGGAGATCAGAAACTGTCACCTCGGCGCCCACCTGAGCGAGGTAGCGGGCCAGCGCCACCCCTTGCCGGGCCAGGCCGAGGATCACCACGTGTTGGTCTTTCAGACTCTCTCCTTCCGTCTCATGTCGAACCATCACAGCAGAGCAAGCGCCACGCCCGCCATAGCGGCCAGAAGCTCCACCAGCCAGAAGCGCTGCACCACCTGGGTCTCGGACCAGCCGAGCAGCTCGAAGTGATGATGGAGCGGACTCATCTTGAAGACACGCCGGCCCTGGCCAAACCGACGTTTCGTATACTTGAAGTAGAGCACCTGGATGACGACCGAAAGCGTCTCCGCCACGGGGATCAACATGACGATGGGCAGCAATAACCACTGCCCGGTCATCAACGCCACGGTACCCAGCGTCGCGCCGAGGGCCAGACTTCCGGTGTCGCCCATGAACATCTGCGCCGGATGGGCGTTGTACCAGAGAAAGGCAAACGACGCCCCCACGACGGTGAAGCAGAAGCGAATCAGATAGAACTGCCCCTGCAGCCGGGCGATCACGCCGTAGGCGGCAAAGGCGCTGGCCACGATGATCCCGGCCAGACCGTCCAGGCCGTCGGTCAGATTCACAGCATTGGCCGACGCCAAGATGACGAAAGCCGCCAGCGGCACCCAGACCCAGCCTACGTTGACCATCTGGGCAATGCCCGGCACGCCGACCTGCCCGGCAAACTGGATGTCGGAGGCTAGCATGAACAGGGCTATGCCCAAGGTCAAGGGAATCTCCCAAAGCAGCTTGCTCCTCGCGGTGAGGCCCAGGCCGCGGCGTACGCCACGGACGCCAGCGAGGTCATCTACCGCACCGATCAGGGCGTAGATCAGCATCACGCCCAGCGGCACCAGGATGGAACGCCCGATCAACGTGCGCCCCAACAAGTTGTAAATGTTCAGCACGAGGGTGATGAGGAGCACCGGAACCACAATCATCAGCCCGCCCATGGTCGGCGTCCCCATCTTGCTCTGATGGTCGTCAGGGCCATCAATGCGGATGCGTTTGCCAATCTGATAGTGGCGTAGGATGCGAATCAAGAGCGGGCCCCACACCACGGCCAGAACGAACGAGATACTCGCTAGAATAAGGGCTCTGTCCATAGATCGCGCCACGTGCGTCAGGATGTCGAGTCTTCGGAACGCTGGAGACGATTGACGATCTCCTCCATCTTCAGGGCTCGCGAGCCCTTCACCAGGATGACGGTCTGGGTCAGTTCGCCCTGCCCTTCCAGGATAGTCTCCAACCGGTGGACGGCCTCATCGGTACCGTCCACCATGTGAACGGCATCGGGCGACATCCCCCAACGGATCGCCGTCTCCCCGATGATGCGCCCCAGCGATCCCAGGGTGACCAACACGTCGGCGATCTCGAGGGCCCGCATGCCGACCTTCTGGTGTCCCTCCCGCTCATAATGCCCCAGCTCCAGCATGTCACCCAAGACGGCGATCTTGCGCCCCTCCAGCTCGTCCAGCAAGTTCAGAGCCGCGATGGTCGAGGCAGGGCTGGCGTTGTACGTGTCGTCCAGGATGGTGGCACCGGCCGGGCCGCGCACGGCCACCAGCCGGAGCTGATCCGAGGGCTCCACACCGTGCAGGCCCTCTATGATCTCCTGCCAGGTGAGGCCCTCCACCAGCCCGAGGGCGGCAGCCCGGAGGCTCGTGTGGACCGAATGCCGCCCCAGAAGGGGCACCTTCACGTGCAACGCATCCTGTCCATAGTGAAGCCGGAAGCGAATGCCCTCCAACCCCAGACCCTCGATACGATCGGCCCAGAGATCGGCCTGGGGAGACAACCCATAGGTGAAGATGCGGGCCTCCGTCGATTTGGCCATGTTGCGGACGTTCTCGTCATCGTAGTTGAGAATCGCCACTCCCTCGGGCCCCGCCGGCAGCGCCTCGACCAGTTCCGTCTTGGCCTCCACGATGCGCTGGAAGGATCCTGCTCTCTCCAGGTGGACAGGTCGGACGATGGTGACGATACCAACTTGGGGCTGTCCCATACGAGCCAGGTCGGCGATCTCGCCCACGTCGTACATGCCCATCTCCAACACAGCCCTTTCGTGCTCGCTGGTGAGATGGAGCAGGGTCAGCGGCAGGCCAATCTCGTTGTTGTAACTGGCCTCGCTCTTGATCGTCTCGTAACGTCGGGAGAGCACCGCCGCCGCCAGCTCCTTGGTGGTCGTCTTCCCCACGCTCCCCGTGACGCCGATGACCCGCAGGTCCTTCTGTGAGCGTCGCCAGAAGGTCGCCAAGCGCTGCAGCGCCTGGAGCGTCCGATCCACCTTCAGCACCAGGGGCAGCGCAGGCGCCTCGGACAGCGGCTCAGGCATCGTCGTCAGATCCAGCGTGGAGGCCTCCACCGCTACCTCGTGCTGAACGACGGCCGCCACGGCCCCACGGGAGAAGGCGTCGGCCACGTAGTCGTGTCCATCCGCGTGCTCGCCCTCAAAGGCAAAGAACAACGCCCCCGGCCTGGCCTCACGAGAATCGATGACAGTGGTCGATATCTCCTGCCTCAAGCCCTCGGATCGTCGGTCGAGAGGGATAGACCGCGTCCCGGGCATGGTGCCCAGGCCCTCCAGGACGTCGGCCAGGGTCAGAGACTTGCCGGTCATGATCCTGCCTCCGCCAACATCGCGTCTCCCTCCGGCGGGACGCCCAGGACGGTGAACAACCGCGTCGCCAGCCGCTGGAACGTCGGCGCCGCCGTCTGCGACCCCCATTGTGAGGTCTGGGGACGATCCAGTCGGACCAGGATCACCAGGGCCGGGTCCGGCACCGGGCCAAAGCCCACGAAGCTCGCGATGGTCCACTCGTCATCGTAGCCGCCAGGGACGGGGATCTGAGCTGTGCCGGTCTTACCGGCCACCCGGTATCCCGCCACCTGAGCCTTCGTCGCCCCCCTCTCGACGACGTGCACCAGCATCTCGGTAAGCGTGCGCGCGGTCTCCGGGTCGATCACCCGTTCCTCCAAGACCGGATGGAAGACCGACTCGGCACCATCAGACGCCAAGCGGCGATTGACGATGTGGGGCCGCAGGCGATTGCCGTCATTGGCCACGGTGGCTACCGCAGTGACCATCTGCAGCGGGGTCACCGCCAAGCCCTGCCCAAAGGCGTTGGTCCCCAGATTCGAGACACTCCACTGCTCAACGTCCTCCGGGAGCGGCACCTGCCCCGCCACCTCCCCGGCCAGATCGACGCCGGTCGGGTCGCCGAAACCAAAGTCCTGCACATAGCGGTAGAAGATGTCCGGCCCCATCATACTGCTCAGCCAGGCCGCGCCCACGTTGAGCGACTCGACGAGGATGTCTTCCACCGATTGAATCCCGTAACTCCCATACTCCGCGTTATGAATCGGGTGTCCGCCGACCTCAATCCAGCCCTGGTCGTCATAGGTCGTGTCCGGCGTCACCATCCCGGCGTCGAGCGCCGCAGCCACGGTCATGATCTTAAACACGGATCCCGGCTCATACTGTTGGCTCACCGCCGGATCGTCGAACAACACCGGATTTGTGTCGGCAAGTCGAGCGTAGTTCTCCGGATGGTAGCTGGGCAGGCTGGCCATGCCGAGGATCCCAAACGTCTCCGGCTCCATAACGATGATCGTCCCCGCCTCAGCCTGATACGTCTCCAGCGCCCGCGCCAACTCGGCCTCGACCAGCCCCTGCACCGTGCGGTCCAGCGTCAGCTCCAGATCCACACCCCGGCGAGGGAACTCCCCCGTGATGGGCTCCCAGGGGATTGGCGCGCTCCCCGGATCCAGGGGGCCCTCCCACTCCACCGGTTCGGGCTGAAGGATGGTGTTGTAGAAGCCCTCCACGCCGTAGAAGCCCGTCATCGGGGTGGCGAACCCCAGGGTGTGGGAGGCCATCGCGTCCTCGGGATAGGCGCGCTTCCAGAGGGGCTTGACGGTAACGCCGCTGATCTCCAGGTCGACCACCTGATCACAGACCTCCTGGGAGACGGGCTGGGCGATGCGAATCCACTGTCGGTAGT
The DNA here is from genome assembly GCA_964514285.1 of uncultured Anaerolineales bacterium. GTDB lineage: Bacteria > Chloroflexota > Anaerolineae > B4-G1 > B4-G1 > SKLM01. The sequence continues at coordinate 44,360 of CAZEQC010000013.1, forward strand.
TGCCATACTCATTGCGGCTGCTCAGTTGATCCAACAAGTGCGAGGCGGGCATATGCAACACCGCAGCCAACTCCTCCGCCGCTCCTTGTCTATCCCGCACCGATACTGGCGCCGCATCGACGGCATACCGCAGGTCGTTACCGGCCAACAGATAGCCATTCCGGTCACGGATCACACCCCGCGGGGGTTGGTCCATCCTGATAGAGCGCACCTGCTGCTCCCTGGCCCACTTGACGTAGAAATCGTGCTCCACAATCTGGACCTTGACCAGCTGTACAACCGTGAAGAACACGTATGCTACCAGCAACGTGATCAGTAGACGCAGCCTTCGCTTTGGTCCTTCAGCCATGACGCACTCCGATTCCTAGTCCGACCCCATCAAGAACTCCACTTGCTCCGCCGGCACGAAGCCGAGCGCCTGGGCCCGCTCCACAAGCCGGGGGTAAGCGCTGACCTCCGCGATCTCCACCTCCAGCTGCTCATTCTCGCGCTGGAGGCGAAAGATTGCCGTCTGCAGCTGCTCGATGCGACGCCCTCGAGCAGCCGTTCGGCCGACGAGCCCCAGGTAGAGAGCCGCCACCAGCGTCAGCACGCCGACGATGGTGGTCAACAACACGACCGGCCGAGAGTCCAACTCGAGCCATCCCCGCTTCACACCGTGGGTGGCCCACTCCAGAAAATCAGACATCTGTTCTCCTTGGCGGACTCCTGCTCCAGGCCTCGCCAACCCTTGGCAGAGGTCGGAAATGACGACGCATCACCGCTTCCGCTCCGCGACTCGGAGCCGAGCCGAACGAGAGCGCGGGTTGGCCTCCGCCTCCTCCTCGGTTGGTCGGATGGGCTTCCGCGTGATCACGTCGAGCGACGCCTGATGGTCGCACGTACAGATGGGCAGCTCCCGCGGGCAGATGCAGTCTTTGCTCTCGCGGCGCATGAAGCGCTTGACGATACGATCCTCCAACGAGTGAAACGCTATCACGGCCAGCCGTCCGCCGGGCGCCAGCAGCTCTACGGCCTGGGGCAAGGCCGCCTCCAGGGTCGCCAATTCATCGTTGACCGCGATCCGCAAGGCCTGAAAGGTGAGCGTCGCCGGATGGAGCCGGCCCCGCCGACGTCCTACCGTCTCCTCCAAGACCTGAACCAGCTCGCCGGTGGTATGGAGCGGACGCGCCTCGACGATGGCCCTGGCAATGCGACGCGACTGCCTCTCCTCGCCGTAATGGTAGAGGAGATCTGCCAGCTCCTCGGCCGAGAGCTGGTTGACCAGATCGGCGGCGGTCGGGTCGTTCGACGTGGGATCAAATCGCATATCCAACGGACCGTCGGCCATAAACGAGAAGCCGCGATCAGCGTCGGCCAGCTGGAGCGACGACAGGCCAAGATCAAGGAGGACGCCGTCCACCGGAACGACATCGTTGCTCCGCGCCACCTCCATCAACCGCCCAAAGGAGGCGTGCACGAGCAGGGCCCGGTCGCCATATGGTTCCAGCCGATCCGCGGCGATCTCAAGCGCTGCTGGGTCTCGATCGAGACCCACCAAGAGCCCGTCGGGAGCGGAGGCGGCCAGAATCTCGCAAGCGTGTCCCCCTCCCCCCACCGTGCCATCGATGATGCGCACGCCGGGCTCCACCTGAAGGCCCTCGATCACCTCATCCAACAGAACCGGAACGTGGGTCTCCTCCATCTAGCGCCGACTCCTCATCCGACCAGCATCCACAACCAACCTCCACCCCACAGCTACGTCCGGCAGCGCCCCATCACCAGGTCGACTCCCTTAGTCGCGGCGTCTCTGCCCCGACGGAGACGACACAGACCGACCCTCAACCATCAGATACCCAGTGCTGCCAAGCCCTCAACGTCGAGATCATCCCCCTCCACCCGCTCCCGCTCGCCCTGCCAGGCCTCAGTGCTCCAGATCTCGATGTAGTTGTTGAGACCGGCGACGACGACCTCGCCGTCGAGGCCGGCATACTCACGTAAACGCGGGGGAATGAGAACACGGCCCTGTTTGTCCGGAGAGACCTTGGAGGCGCTGGCGAAGAGGAACCGCCTGAAGGCACGCGCCCGGCGGTCCGTCATCGGCAGATCGCTCACCCGCGACGAGAGCTGCTCCCACTCGTCCATGGGAAACATCGCCAGGCAACGATCCATTCCCCGGGTGACCACCAAGCTCGTATCGACATCAGCACGGAACTTGGCGGGAATGGTCAACCGCCCCTTGCCGTCAAGCGTATGGACGAACTCGCCCAGAAACATGCCGTTGGAATCCCCACCTGAGTCCATTAGAGGAGCAAAGGACTGGGACGCCCCCCCACTTCGCCCCACTTCCCACCACAGTCCCCCACATTATACAGCATGCTGGGAGCTTTTGCTAGTCTTTTCCCGTGTTTTTCGAGGCTTTGGCGTAAACTTTAAGGTTCTCTAAGACATCCCTCCTCGGACGAGCCTCGCAATCGAACGCAGAGACCGCCCGGCAGCTGCCGGGCGGTCAACGACGGATCAGGGTTGTGAGAGAGGGAAACCGCTAGGGTACGTCACAATGCACAGGCCGCCTGGGCCAACGTGCATCGCTCATTGGCGCGAATCCCTGATATCCTGCTCAGAGTTATCACGACAGTCATTGTCGGATAGCTCCGCCGTGGAGGAGGCCCCGACCGTGATGCCGATCTTGTTGTTGGAGCAGGTGTTGCCATACCCCTGGCCACCGCCGTTCTCCACGTAAGCGATGCCATAGTCGTTGTCGTTGCATACGTTCCGCTCCAACGTCGGCTTGGCCTCGACCGCCACCCCAATACCGATCTTGTTGCCGGTGCACTCATTCTCGCTAGCCAACCCTCTGCCCAGGTCCATATAGCCGATGCCCACCACGGCGTTATCGGAGCAGATGTTTCCCCGCAGCTCGGGCTGAGCCTGCTGCTCCACCAGGAAGCCGGTGTTGTCGTTGTCCACCGCCTCACAACCCTCCACCGTACCCCGGGAGGATCCCTTGAAGCGCAGCCCGGCTCTGTTCCCTTTCCCCTCCTCATAGACAGCCCCGGTGAAGCGGCAGTCGAGAAACTCGCCGATGCCCTTCTCAACCACCACCACGTCGGCCATCTGGCTGCCGTCGTGGCGAAAGGTGACCCCCTCCGCCCCGAACGAGCCGGACCCGCTGAAGTTGATCACGTGGCTCGGAGACCCAGACACGATCTCCGTCTCGTCCATGCCGGCGCCGACGAGTTTTAGCGACGTCTTGATCTCCAGCCCTCTCACCAGGCGGTAGGTCCCGGGGCCGAGGGTGATCGTCGCCCGGGGTGACGCGGCCGCGACAGCCTCCTCTATCGTCAAGTAGTCGCCGCTGCCATCGACCGCCACGTAGATCTCGTCGGTCGGCGCCGCTGAAGGCGCCTCCGTCGGCTCGGCCGTTGCGGTCGGCGCCGGGATCGACGCCGAGCTGCACGCCGAAAGGGCCACGACGGCGAGTAGACCAATCAATAGCATGCCAATTCTCTTCATCTCCGTCCTTGTCATCACCTACTTACCTCTCCAGTTACCTCTCCAAAGCACCTCTGCCGGTGCCTCGCTGCTCCTTTCATGTTACCAAATTCGTTATCATTCGCCAGCCTACGGCGAGCAGGAGGCAGGGCAATCGCATTTGGAGGATTGGGTCGACTGTGGGCTGCTTGCTGCGCCCCTCTGCTCGCTCTGGATCGCCAGATCCAGAGTTTAGTCCCACTCACGGCCTGGATCTGGCGATCCAGGCTGAGCGAAGATGCCAAATGCGATTACCCTGGAGCAGGAGGGTAGAGTAGACGCGGAGACGGGCAACAGCGCGGCGCGTGAGGGGACAGGGGCAGACAGGCCGCAGCGCAGGCCGGCTGGGAGCGGCTTGAGCTGAAGGTTTCCTCAGAAGTCGACGGTCTCTCCGGTGTAGGCGCAGAGAAAGAGCCGACGGAGATCGGGATAGGAGGGCGAGCGTGGCGCCGTGACCATCTGGGTGTCGGTGAAGGCATCGTCGATCAACTTCTCTACCTGCGCCTCGTACTGTTCGCGCTCCAGCCCCAGATCGGCGACGCTGAGGGGACTGCCAACCTTGGCCATCAGACGGCGCACCTCGCGGGCCAGCGCACAGGCCCCCTCCTGGGCGCCAGCCGCGGCGAAGCCAAGCCGCTGCGCCAGCTCGGCGCACCGCTCCGGGGCCTCGCGGGCCGCGAACTCGATGACATACGGCAGACAGAGAGCCACCGCACGGCCGTGGGGCACGTCGAAGCTGGCACCGAGGGCGTGCCCCATCGCGTGGGCCATAGAGGCCATGGCGTTGCCAAAGCCGAGGCCGGCGGCCGTGGCCGCGTGGTGCATCCGCTCTCGGGCCTCCATGTCGCTCCCATCCGCCACGGCGCGGGGCAGGTATCGGAAGACGTCGCGGGCCGCCTGGAGACAGAGCCCATCGGTCAGGTCGGTGTGCCAGGTGGAGACATAGCCCTCTATGGCGTGGGTGAGGGCGTCGAGGCCGGTGTCGGCCGTCAGACGAGGCGGCATGCCCGCGGCCATCTCCGGGTCCACGATCGCCACGTCGGCCACATTCTCCCGATTGCCGAGCCCCATCTTCCGCTGCTCGTCGGTGTCGGTGAGCACGATGCCCCACGTGACCTCGGCCCCGGTGCCGCTGGTGGTGGGAACCGTGATCAGACGCGCCTTCTGACGTAGCCCCAGGTCGATGAAGGGGTTGATCTCGGCGGCCTCCAGATCCGGGCGTTCGTAGAGCACCCAGATCGCCTTCGCCGCGTCCATCGGGGACCCGCCACCGAGACCGACGATCCAATCGGGCTCCACGCCCCGCGCCACGTCCACACCGTGCCGGACGGTCTGGAGGCTGGGCTCGGGCTCGACGGCGGAGAAGAGATGAGGCTCTATGCCCGTCGCGTCGAGGCGCGCTGTGACCCGATCGACCAGGCCCAACGCGAGCAGCGTGGCGTCGGTGACGACCAAGGCGCGGGAGGTCCGCCATCCACGCAGCTCGGCGAGGGCGTCCAGTGCGCCCTCGCCAAACACAATCTGGGGAGAGACGAAGTGCCACATCGTCAGCTCCAGTCGGTGGGGACCTCGGCGCAGCAGGCGATGATCTCCTGAGCCGCCTTGGGGTAACGCATGATCTTCACCATATTGCCAGAGAGCTTGAGCCGACGGGTCATCATGCCACGAATGGGGTCCAGTTTCCCCTCGATGACCTTGCGCCAGACGCTGAAGGGAGCACGGATGACGAATTCGGCATCTCGCTCGTCCTCGCTCCCCACGCGCGCCGCCCCGGTGCTCTTGCCGTGGCGGAGGCCGAGGAAGAGGTAGGCGGTCTCCGGGTGCGCTTCGTCGGCCTCCACGACGAAGACGAAATCCCCCTCCCAATCCTTGGCCGAGCGTTCATACGATGCGCTCTGGTTGAGTCGATCACCCAGCCCCTTGATCCAGGCATCAGACGGGAATGTGAAGCCCATCGCTCCTCCTCGTCGACCGCGCTACGAGGCGGTCTTCCGTAGGCTATCGACCAGTTTCAGCGTACCCAACACGCTGAGCGTCAGCTTGATCATATCTCCCGGCTCGAGAGAGGGGAGGTCGACCTCCCCCTCCTCCGCAAGCTCTTCGTCGACCGATCGCAAGTAGAGCTGAGCGGCCAAGACGCCGACCACCCCGCCGATCAGACCGCCGATCACCATCACGCGCGTTCGTACGTTCATCGAATCGCCTCCTCTTTTGCCATTTGCACTCTCTGCATCGGATTATCGGTTTTCCGCGCTGTTCGCCATCGCAGCCGTGGTTCAGCGCTCACGCCTCCGCAGGGCGCCAAGCCAGCCCTCCACGGTCGCGAAAGCCGTGTGCACGGCGATGACGGGCTTGGCCGCCGCGTCCATCGCCTGCTCGACGTAGGAGAGCCCGAGCATCACGTAGCCCCGGACGCTGCGGAGCCAGGTCGGTGCGTTGCGATGCTGTCGGAGCCGCCAGACACCGTAGACCAGGGCGCCAAACAGCGCCAGGGGAATCAGGGCGAAGATAAAGGCCTCCGCCGCCAGAAGGATCACCGAGATGTCACGCAGGACGTTCATCGTCACAGACTCCTCATCGCGCTAGACCAGCAAGCCAAACGATCCGGGGCCCCTCGGACGCGTCTGCGCGGCGCGTCCCTCCAGCGGCCCTGGCTGCCCTCCAGAGGTCAGTATAACCTCTCGCGTCGCATCCGTCAACTACCCTGGATGCGCGCCATCTCCTTGAGCAGCCACACCAGCGTCTCCTGCCATCCCGCCTCCTTCTCCAGCCAGACGCCGTGACGACTGACGCTCGTCTGATCAGCCAGGACCTGGTCCAGGTGTCGGCGGAAAGACTCGCGGGGAAACTGGCCGGCCGGCCGCAGGGCCAGGCGCCCGTTGTCGACAGCGATGGACCGCACGCCGGCATCCCGCGCCAGCGCTTTGAGCCGCAGCTGGAAGAGCAAGTTCTCCGCCAGACGGGGCAGGGGTCCGAAACGATCGACCAGCTCCCGCTCCATATCCTCGATATCGGCCATGCTGGATAGCTCGGCCAGCCGGCGGTACATCTTCAGACGGAGCCAGGTATCTGGCACGTAGTCCTCGGGCAGGCGGACCGGGATCGGCAGGTCGATGCGGATGGTCGTCAGTGGCTCCGGTGGCGGCGGCTTTCCCTCGCGCTCGGCCTTCAACGTCTCCACCGCCCGGCTGAGGAGGCGGGTGTAGAGATGGAAGCCGACGGCCGAGATGTGGCCGGACTGCCGCGTGCCCAGAATATCCCCGGCGCCGCGAATCTCCAGGTCCCGCATAGCGATGGTGTAACCATCGCCCAGGCCGCTGGCCTCGCGGATGGTCTCCAGCCGCTGGCGCCCCTCCCGGGTGAGCCGGCTCTCTCGTTGGTGGAAGAGATAGGCATAGGCGCGCTGCGCCGCGCGGCCCACCCGCCCGCGCAGCTGATAGAGCTGCGCCAGGCCGAAGCGACCGGCCCGCTCGACGATGAGCGTGTTGGCGCTGGGGATATCGAGCCCGCTCTCGATGATGGTGGTGCAGACCAGGACGTCGATCTCGCCGTCGACGAAACGGACCATGGTCTCCTCCAGGTCCCGCCCCCGCATCTGCCCGTGGGCGACGGCGAAGACCGCCTCGGGCACGACCTGCTCCAGCCGCCGGCGGACCGCCTCGATGGTCTGGACGCGGTTGTGGACGTAGAAGACCTGCCCGCCCCGCTCCAACTCGCGGAGGACCGCCCGTCGAACCAGGGCGTTATCGTAGGGGCCGACGTAGGTCGAGATCGGCAGACGCTCCTCGGGCGGCGTCTCGATGACGCTGATGTCGCGGACGCCGGTCAGCGCCATGTAGAGCGTGCGCGGGATCGGGGTGGCCGTCATCGTCAGGACGTCCAACTCAGTGCGCATGCGCTTGAACTTCTCCTTATGGGTGACGCCGAAGCGCTGCTCCTCGTCGATGATCAACAAGCCCAGCTTGGAGAAGACGACGTCCTCCTGGAGGAGGCGGTGCGTGCCGATGACGATATCGACCTGGCCCACCAGCAGCCGTTCGAGGATCTCGTCCTGCTCCGCCCGGGTGCGGAAGCGGGAGAGCATCTCGATCTCGACCGGGAAGGGCTCCATGCGCTGCCTGAACGTGGCGAAGTGCTGCTGGGCCAGGACGGTGGTCGGCACCAAGATCGCGACCTGGCGGCCGTCCATCACCGCCTTGAAGGCAGCGCGCACCGCCACCTCGGTCTTGCCGTAGCCCACGTCGCCGCAGACCAGGCGATCCATGGGTTGCGGGCTCTCCATGTCGGCCTTGACGTCGGCGATGGCCTCCCGCTGGCCCAGGGTCTCGAAGTAGGGGAAGGAGGCCTCGAGCTCGGCCTGCCAGGCGGTGTCGGGCCGGTAGGCGTGCCCGGTCGCCAGCTCGCGGGCGGCGTAGAGCTCCAGCAGCTCGCGGGCGACCTCCTGGGTGGCCTCCTTGACGCGCTCCTTGACCTCCCGCCAGCGCGCCTTGCCCAGCCCACTGAGCCTGGGCGGACGATCGTCGCCCCCGATGTAGCGGCTCAGCCGATCGGTCTGGTAGATGGGGACGTAGAGGCGGTCGTCCCCCCCATATTCGACGAGCAGGTACTCCTGCTCGCCTCCCTCGACGCTTCGGGTGACCAGGCCGCGGAAGATGCCGATGCCGTACTCGACGTGGACGACGTAATCGCCGGGCGAGAAGTCGGCGAAGACGGACTCCGGCGCCGTCTTACGGCGATGGACGGGGCGACGCGGGGCGGGACGGCGCCAGCCGAAGATCTCGCCATCGGTGAGCAGCTGGGTGGCCGGGCCCTCGGGCGGCTGGAGCATCCACCCCTCGTCGAGGGCGCCCTGCACCAGGGTGAGCGGCGAGCGAGGCGGGGCGCTGAGATCCTCCAGGGGCGAGAGGGAGGCGCGCCCCTCGGCCCCCCGCTCTCTGCTCCAGACGTCGGCCAGCCGTCGGGCCTGACGGCTGACGACCACGACGCGATCGCCGCGCACTTGCGCCATCTCGATATGGTCCATCAGCGGCTTGAGCTGACCGCCGAAACGAGGGCCGGGGATGAAACAGTCAGCGAGGCGGGTCGGCCCGCTGTCCATGGCCACCGGTTCCTCCCGGCCGTGCCCCAGGGTGAGGACCGGCCGGTCGGTGGTGGCTTCGTTCCATTCGTCCCAGGTGGCATAGGGCAGGGGGTAGTCGGGGGGCAGCCCGCCGCGCTTCTCGACGCTCTGCTTCAGATCGAGCGCCTCCTCCTCCAGCTCGGCCCAATTGTCGGCCAGGGCCCAACGGTCGTCGACGACCAGCAGGCCGCCGGGCGGGAGGTAGTCGAGGAGAGTCGTCGAGCGAGAGTAGAACATGGGGAGGTAGAACTCCAGCCCGGGGAAGGGCGCTGCATCATCCAGGCCGCGGCAGTGCTCGTCTAGCTCCTCGCTCAGGTCCTCCGGCAGGTCGCGCTCCAGCATCTCGGCCACGCGAGGGGCGATCCGAGGCCCGTGGCGGGGCAGGGCCTCGCGGGCCGGCGTGATCGTGACGGCCTCCACCCGCTCTCGCGAGCGCTGCGTGGCCGGATCGAAGCGGCGGATGGAGTCGATCTGATTGCCCCACAGCTCGATGCGGACCGGCAGCTCGTCGGCCGGGGGGAAGACGTCGATGATGCCCCCGCGGTGGCTGAACTGACCGGCGGCCTCGACGACGCTGACCGGCTCGTAGCCCAGCCCGGCCCAGCGCCGCAGGGTGCGTTCGAGATCGAGCAGCTGGCCCAGACGGACCTCGCGGACGGAGAGGCGGTACTGATGGAGCGGCAGGGTGCGCTGCATCAGCGCCCGGGCGGAGGCGACCACGATGAGAGGAATCGCGGGGATCGGCGCCTCCTCTCCATCGTCGGCCCCGCGTCCACCGTGGAGGTCCGCCAGCTCTCGAAGCACGCGGAGGCGGCCGATAATGATCTCCTCGGTCCAGGGAGCGCGATCGTAGAAGAGCGTGAGCGGCTCTGGGAAGCGACGCACCGTCGTGCCGCTCTCGGACCAATCGCGGATGGCCTGGACGAGCTTCTGCGCCCGCCCGACGGTGCCGGTGACGACCAGGAGGGGACGGCGCAGGTCGCGAGCGAGGGCCGCCAGCAGCGGGGGCCGCGCCGCGCGCATCAGTCCCAGGGAAGCGGGCAACTCGCCCTGCTCCAGGTCCTCTCTCAGAGCCTGGTACGGCTCCAGCGCCTCAAACGCCGTCAGGAGGCCAGAGATGGTCATACGAAGCGATCAGCCCAGCGGTCGGGACAGCGTCCTTTCGCCGGCGCCGAGAGCCCTCGTTCTCCAGCTACAGGGATCCGTCAGCTTCGTCACGTCGGACGCTCCGATTGTAGTGACTCATCGCCTCGTCGACCCCCTCGATCAGCCAGGCCTCGACGGCGGCCGCGGCCTGGTCCAGGGTCCTCGCCAGCAGAATCTCCTCGTCGTCCGAGAAGTCCTGGAGCACGTAGTCGGCCGGTTCCATGCGCCCGGGCGGGCGCCCGATGCCGATGCGCAGGCGGGGGAAGGCCTGGCTCCCCAGCTGGTTGATGATCGATTTCATACCCCGGTGGCCGCCGCTACCCCCTGAGGGCCGCAGGCGGGTGGTGCCCAGAGGCAAGTCCAGGTCGTCGTAGACGACCAGGACGCGATCCATCGGCACTCGGTAGTAACGGGCCAGCGAGGAGACCGGATAGCCGCTCTTGTTCATGTAGGTACGCGGCTTGGCCAGGATGACGGCCCGTTTCAGAACCAGGCCCAGGGCGATGCGGGCCTGTCGTTGCCGCCGATTGAACGCGAGGCCATGCGCCGAGGCCAGGTGGTCGACGCAGCGAAAGCCCACGTTGTGGCGGTTGTCAGCATATTCCCGGCCGGGATTGCCCAGTCCAACGATAAGGTGACGACTCATAAGAGCAGTTCAGGTTAGATGCGACGTGCGGTTCAGCCCCCGGCGCCGGGGGATGACTGCGAGCGTTGCCGCAGATACCAGCGCAGGCCGGCCTTGGCCAAAAGATAGAGCCCCCAGAGGGCGAGCAGAAAGACGGTGATCAGCCCCCCGACGCAGAAGCCGTCCCGGATCTCCCCGGTGTTGAGGGCCACGGCGGGCTCGTCGGTGGCGCTGATGGTGGGTGTGGCCAAAAGGCTGGTCGAGACGGTGGGCGTGGGCCGTGGCGTCGACGTGGCGGGCTGCTCGACGACCACCGGGGTCGGCGTGGGGCCGACGGTGGGGGTCGCCGGCACCTCGGTCGGCTCCTGATCCTCCGGCGTCGGGGAAGAAACCGGGTTGGCGTTGTTAACCGTGATGTTGGTGGCGAAGAAGACGTAGGGGTTGTTGGCGTCGTTCACGCCCCAGACAGCCAGCGCCAGCGTGTACTGACCGTCGGGCACCTGCGTGGTGTCCCAGGTCCCCAGCACACCGTCGTCCACCTGCTCCCCCTCGACGATGGCGAAGTCCTGCCACTGCGACCCGGCCGTTGGCTGGGCGCCGGAGGCGTAGCGAATCTGGTAGAAGTCCATGTTGGGGTGGAGGGCCACGCCCTTGACCTCGACCTGCCCGCTGACGGTGGTCCCGTCGGTCGGGTAGGTGATCCTCGACTGGGCCTGGAACGACGGCGCCGCCCGGCCCACGGGGGCCAGGACGAGCGCACCGACCAGGAGCACCAGCCCAACGAAGAGCACACGTTTATGCATGAGTCTACCTCACAAGAACCTCGAACCAGACGAACGAACGGCGAGACAGCCCGCGGGCCATCCTAAGGGCGGCGGCTGCCCCATGGCAGCTAGAGAGTGTAGCATGAATGGGGCGGAATGGCAAGGGTGACGAGTAGAAGGAGCGCCTCCAGAGCATCGAAGACCGATCTGCCGGTCTGGACTCGAGGCTACTACCGCGAGAGCATCTTGAGCGCCTGGGCGGCTGCGCCGCTGGCGTGGGCCACGGTCTCCGGGATGTCCATGGGACCGGTGACACTGCCGCCCAGGAAGACGCCGGGGCGACGGGTTTCCACGGGCCGGAGGTTGTTATCGAGGGGCAGGAGCCAGCCGTGCTCGTCGGTGGGCAGGTCGAGCATCTGGGCCAGGCGCGCGGTCTCGGCGTGGGGCTGGAGGGCCGGGGCGACCACCACCAGGTCGGCGGCGATCTGGACTTGACGGTTGCTGAGGGTGTCGGCGCCCCAGACCACGACGCGGTCCCCGTCGCGGAAGAGGCGCGAGACCTTGCCGCGCAGGTAGACGACGTGCTCGTCCTCCATAGCCCGCTGGGTGAATTCGTCGTACCCCTTGCCGGCGGCGCGGATGTCGATGTAGAAGACGTAGGCCTGGCCGCCGTCGACGCGGTGGCGGTAGAGGGTGGCCTGCTTGGCGGTGACCATGCAGCAGATCTTGGAGCAGTAGGGGAGGTGGCCCTGGGGGTCGCGGGAGCCGGCGCACTGGATGAAGACCACCTCGCGGGGCTCCCGCCCGTCGGAGGGGCGTCGCACCTGACCGGCCGTCGGCCCCGACGAGGAGAGGAGGCGCTCGAAGGCCAGGGCGTCGATGACGTCGGGCACGCTCCCCCCACCGTACGCCGGCATGTTCTCCAGGCCATAGAGGTCGTAGCCGGTGGCCAGGATGATGGCCGCGCAGGGGATCTCGATAGACGTCGCTTGTTGCTCAAAGTCGACGGCGCCCACCGGGCAGAGCTTCTCACAGGCCCCGCAGCGGTCGCGCTGGATGTGGAGGCAGTGCTGGGGGTCGATGACGGGCTTGTTGGGCACGGCCTGGGGGGAGAGGGTGTAGATGGCCTTGCGCGTCCCCACGCCCCGCTCGAACTCGGAGGTCACGTTGGTGGGGCACTTCTCCTGGCAGAGGCCGCAGCCGGTGCACGCCTCCCAATCGACGTAGGCAGCGCGGCGGCGGACGCGGACCAGGAAATCACCGGCCTGCCCCTGAATGTCCTCCACCTCGGCGTAGGTGAGGAGGCGGATCTGCTCGTGGTGGCCCACCTCCACGGTGCGGGGGGTGAGGATGCACTGGGCACAGTCCAGAGTGGGGAAGGTGTCGGAGAGCTGGGCCATGCGGCCGCCGATGGAGGGCAGGCGCTCCACCAGCACGGCCTCGTAGCCGGCATCGGCGACGTCGAGGGCGGCCTGCATGCCGGCGATGCCCGCGCCGACGATGAGGATTCTATGGGACGGTGTGTGGTTCGTCATGGGGCTACCCCAGGTCCTCCAGCTCGTCCTCGCGGAAGGTAGCGATGACCATCGCCTCCTCGGGGTCGCGGCCGGGGAGGTAGCCAAAGCGATCCTGCACCCGCTGGCCGACGGCGCGGAAGACGTCGGCCACGGGGATGCCCACCGGGCAGGCGTCGCTGCACATGCCACATCCGACGCAGGCGTGGGCCATGTGGAACATGCGGGTGAGGTGAAAGAGAAGGGTGTCGGCGGGCAGGCGGACGCCCCCCTTTCGCTGGGCCCAATCCCAGTAGCGGGCCGAGGGGTGGTCGAAGACGTCGGTGCGGAAGATGCAGGTCTTGCAGTAGCAGATGGGACAGACCTCCATGCAGTTGCGGCAGCCGATGCAGGTGGCGAACTCGGCCAACAGCGACTCCGGGCCGTGGACCCGCTCCCGCAGCGCGGCAAAGCGGCGGTCCCGCTCGGCCTTGCGCGCCTCCACCAGCGACGCCACGGCCTCAGCGCGCGTGGGGGGCTCGAGGGCCTCCTCCAGCCCGAGCAACTCGGCCAGCCCTTGCTCGTCATCCCGCACCGAGACCCAGAGGCGCCGATGGTTGGGCACGCCCAGGAGGCCGATGATCACGTGCGGGGCGTGTGCCTCGCCCTCCGCCCCGGTTGCCGGGATGGGACGTTCGCACATCTGACAGGCGTCGCGGAAGGTAAGAGGCATCTGATCAACCTTTCCCGCCAGCGGCTCCACCCGGCCCTGGCGCGCCAGGGCCAGCGCGCGGGCCAGGGGGTCGCGCCCCTCGTCGAGGAGACGGGCGTAGGACTCGACGGTGTAGGTGCCGAGGCAGTCAACGGCGATCAAGAGGACCTGGTCGAGGTCCGCCTGCTGCACCTTGGCCAGCTCGACGGCCGCGCGCAGCTCGCAGGGGCGGATCACCGCCCCCACGCGGCCCTCCGGACCGGTGGCGGTGATCCGGCCGAGGACGGTGCCGGCGTTGCGGGGCATAACGGGCGCCAGAGGCGCGGCCCGCTCCAGGAGGGCCGGGTCGCGGATCAAGGTAGGCACAGCGTTGCGCCCGTCGAGGGTGCCCATGGGCACCAGCAACCCGTCGACGACGCCCGCGGAGAGGATACGACGCAGCAGACGGTTGATGGTCTGCGCGGCGTCCTCCTGGACCTCTAGCCATCCGTGCATAAAGAAGCTCCTTTTGAAGCTAAAGCGGTTACCACAACCGCCACCCCCGTAGTAGGGGCTTCAGTCCCTCTTGAACCGCTCAAGCGGTTACGACAACCGTCGACGGTTTTGCTTAGATGCTCCATTGGCCGCGGAAGCGGGATGGGCCGAGGTCCTTGATGGCCACCAC
>CAZEQC010000013.1:58495-64795 GCA_964514285.1 uncultured Anaerolineales bacterium
AGATGCTCCATTGGCCGCGGAAGCGGGATGGGCCGAGGTCCTTGATGGCCACCACCATATCGGTCACGGTGTCGGCGAAGACCTGGCCCTCGGAGGCACTGATCCAGCGGAGCCAGACCCGCTCCGGCTCCAGCCCCAGCTCGTCCAGAACCTCCTGGATGATGGCGAAGCGGCGGCGGGCCTTGTAGTTGCCGGACTGATAGTGGCAGTCCCCCGGGTGGCAGCCGCCGATGAGCACGCCGTCGGCCCCCTCCACCAGCGCCTTGGCGACGTAGATGGGATCGAGCTGGCCGCTGCACATGAGGCGAATCACGCGCACGTTGGGCGGATACTGGATCCGCGAGGTGCCGGCCAGGTCGGCGGCCGTGTACGTGCACCAGGTGCAGAGAAAAGCCACAATTCGCGGCTCGAATGGGTCCGATGGGCTCACCACAGGCGTATCGTCCGTCAAACGTCCTCCCCTCACGTCAACGCAGCGTCGACCACAGCCAGCGCCCGGGCCGGCTCGAAGGCCGGCTGGCGGCTGGCCCCGTTGGGGCAGAGGGCCACGCAGGCCCCGCAGCCCTGGCAGAGCGAGGCGATCACCCGGGCCACGCGCTCCTCCCGATCCAGCACCCGCGCGCCGTACGGGCAGGCGGTCACGCAGAGGCCACAGTAGCTGCAGAGCTTCGGCTCCACGGTCACGGCGTCCCGCCGCGGCCGGGTCGGGCGGCCTATACAGAGGGCCGCGCGCAGCGCTGCGGCCCGGGCCTGGCCCACGCTCTCGGCGATGAAGCGCGGCCCGTAGGCCATCCCGCAGAGGAAGAGGCCCGGCGTGGGCAAGTCGACGGGCCGCAGCTTGGGATGCGCCTCGGCGAAGAAGCCGTCCTCGTCCAGCGCCACGCCCAGAAGCTCGGCCAACCGAACGTTATCCGAGGCGGGCGCGATGCCGGTGGAGAGGGCCAGCAGGTCGGCGTCCACCGTCAGCGTCTCGTCATAGAGCGTGTCGTGGACGGTGACGCGCAGCCGGTCCCCGTGGGCCTCGACGGTGGGCCTGCGCGGCGGCTCGTAGCGCAGAAACTGCACGCCCAGGCGCCGCGCCTCGCGGTAATAGAGCTCGCGCTGGCCCAGCGTGCGGATGTCGCGGAAGAGGACGCTGACCTCGATGGCGGGATCGAGCCGCTTCAGCGCCAGCGCGTTCTTAATGGCGTGGCCGCAGCAGACGCGCGAGCAGTAGGGATGCTCCTCATCCCGGGAGCTCACGCATTGAATCATGACCACCGATCCCAGATTCGATGGGTGAGGCGGCGCGGAGCCGTCGGGCGCGGCGCCGGCAGCCAGATGACGCTCTAACTCGCGCTGCGTGACCACCCGGGAGTGCTGGCCGTAGAGATACTCGCCGGTCGAGGCCGGCTCCGCCCCGGTGGCGACGATGAGCGCGCCGTACGGCTCGGCGCGAACCCGGTCCCCCACCTGGATCCGGGCACGGAAGTCGCCCCGCACGCCGGACCAGCCCACCAGCCGCGCCTCGGTCCAGAGCCGGACGCGGTCCTGCGCCTCCACGCGGGCCACTGCCTCGCGCAGCAGGGCCTGGGCGTCGAGGCCCTCCAGGGTGCGAAGGGCGTCCCGCAGGTTGCCCCCGAGCTGGGCCTCCCGCTCCACCAGATCGGAGTCCACGCCGAGCTCGGCCAGCGTGAGGGCGGCCGTCATCCCGGCCAGGCCGCCGCCCAGCACCAGCACGCGACGCTCGACATTCCGGCCCGCGCCGTCGCCCTCGTCGCTCGCGAAACCGGGCAGACGATCGGGCGTCTCGCGCAGGGCGGCGACGGCCATAGCGATCTCGCCGTCGGCCACGGCGGTCGCGGCGGGGGGTTGATCGGCGTGGGGCCAGGCGGCGCCCTCGCGGAGGTTGGCGCGCCCCAGGAGACGGGGTGGGAGCCCAAGGCGCTCCATCAGGGCGTCAAAACGATCGCCATAGAGGTGGGGCGAACAGCCAGCGACCACGACGCGGTTCAGCTGGTGCTCCCCGGCGGCGTCCTCGATGGCTCTCAGCCCGGCGGGGTCGCAGGCGTCCGCCAGCCGCTCGACGTGGCAGACGCCGCGCAGCCCCTGGGCCGCAGCCGCCAGGGCGGCCAGATTGAGGGGGCCGTCGAGGGCCCCGCGACATGTGCAGAGGAAGACGCCGATCCGCGGCGGGGCATCCGGAGGATGGCCAATCTCCCCCTCACCTAACCTCTCCCCCGGGGGAGAGGGATGGCCGCCGGGGGCGTTGTCTAGCCCTCTCCCCCGGGGGGAGAGGGTTGGGTGAGGGGGAATACCTTCGACAGCCAGAGCGGCCGCAGCAGCAGCCTGGGTCACCGTCTCCGGCACGTCGGCCGGGGCGACGCCGTACCCGGCAGAGAAAACGCCGCGCCGAGAGGTGGTTCCCGCACCCCCCTCGCCCGTCGAGATGAAACCGTAATCGTCGACGGCCACGCCGGCTGCCTCCGCCAGCGCTTGCGCACCCTCCGCCGGGCCCATGCCCACCGCCAGGACCAGCAGGTCCACCACTTCCTCGCCACGCTGGGTCAGCAAGCGCAGATCCTGGTCCGGCAGCTCGTGAACGGCCGCCGGACGCTCCCGACGGTAGGTCACCCCCGGCAGATCGATGACGCGCTGGACGTAGCGCTCGTACCCCTTGCCGGCCGCCCGCACGTCCATGGTGAAGACGGTCAGCGCCGCCTCGGGAACCGCCCGGTGGCTGAGCCCCACCTGCTTGGCCGTGATCATGCAGCAGGAGGAGGAGCAGTAGGGGCGTCCCAGGGCCTCGCTGCGGGAGCCGACGCAGTGGATGAAGGCGATGCGCTCTGGCACGCGACCATCGGAGGGCCGCAGGATCCGCCCTCGGGTGGGACCGGAGCGGTTGAGCATGCGCTCCAACTCCAGGCTGGTGACCACGTTGGCGCAGCGCCCCCAGCCGTACGTCACCGCCCGGGCGGCGTCGAAAGGCGCCAACCCTGGCGCCAGCACCACGGCCCCCACCGCCAGCGTCTCCTCCCCGCCGGCCGCGTTCAGATCGATGGCCTCCCGGGGGCAGGCCGCCGCGCAGGCGCCGCAGAAGGTGCAGGCGTTGGCATCGATGGCGTAGGCGTTGGGGACGGCGCGCGGGGGCGCCGGGTAGATGGCCCGGCGGCGGAGGGGGTCGGCGTCCAGCAGACGCCCCCAGCGAGAGGAGGGACGGCGGACCGGGCAGACCTGGGCGCAGGCGCCGCAGGCGTCGCACCGCTCAGCGTCGACGTAGCGCGGGGCGCGGCGGAGGGTGGCGGTGAAGCGGCCGGGCTCCCCCTCCAGGGCGGTGAGGGTGGTATCGGCCAGCACCGCGATGCGAGGATGGGCCGCGCTGGCCAGGGTGGGACAGGTGGACGGCTGGCGGGGCAGCGCCAGGCAGAGGCCGCAGGTGTCCGTCGTGAAGGTGTGATCGAGCAGCAGGAAGGCCCCTCCGACGTGCGGCGCGCTGTCCACCAGCGTCACGTCGAGCCCTCCCTCGGCCACGTGATGGGCAGCCGTCATGCCGGCCAGCCCGGCGCCGACGACGAGGACGGAGGAGGGTCGCCCCAGCCTGTCGCCCCCGGCCGTCACAGCAGCGCCTCCATCATGGCCAGGACCTGCTCGGTGGTCATATTGCGCACCGTGGTGGCCTTGTTCCGGCAGGCCACGGCGCAAGCCCCGCAGCCCTGGCAGAGCGCCGCGTTGACCGTGGCCACCTTCCGCCAGGGGTGGAGCTCGCGAGCATCGTAGGGGCAGGCCGGCACGCAGAGCCCGCAACCCACGCAGAGATCCTCGTCCACCACGGCGACCGCGGGGTCGGAGGCCAGCTCCTCCCGGGCGAAGAGTTTGAGCACCTTCGAGGCCGCCCCGGAGGCCTGCGCCACGCTCTCCGGCACGTCCTTGGGGAACTGCCCGGCGCCGGCCAGGAAGACCCCGGCGGTGAGGCTCTCCACCGGGTGGAGCTTGGGGTGGGCCTCGGCGAAAAAGCCGTTCTCATCACAGCCCACCCGCAGCAGACGGGCCAGCTCCCCGCTCCCGGCGCTGGGCACGGCGGCGGCCATCAGCACCACCAGGTCGGCCTCCGTCCGCGCCGCGCGCCCGGTGAGGGTGTCGACGCCCCAGACCTCCAGCCGGCCGTTCCTCTCCACCACCCGGGAGACCTTGCCGCGCAGGTAGACGACGCCGTACGTCTCCATGGCCCGCTGGACGAACTCGTCGTACCCGCGGCCCTGGGAGCGGATGTCGATGTAGAAGACGAAAGCCTGGCCCTCCGGGACGGCCTGGCGGTAGGCGATGGTCTGCTTGGCGGCGCACATGCAGCAGATCTTCGAGCAGTAGGGGCGGTGGCGCTCCGGCGATCGGGAACCGGCGCATTGGATCCAGACCACCTCCTGGGGCACGCGCCCGTCGGAGGGGCGACGGATCTCGTCGGCGCCCAGCATACGCTCGAAGGCCAGGCTGTCCACCACGTCGGCCAGCCGCCCCCCCCCGTACTCAGGCAGCCTCTCCTTGGGGTAGAGATCGAAGCCGGTGGCCAACACCACGGCGCCGACCTCGTGGGCGGTGGGTGGCCCTGCCCCCGGCTCGCCGGGCTCGACGCGCACCGTGAAGTTGCCCACGTACCCCTCGAAGCCCACCACCTCGGCCCCGGTGCGGACGTCGATCAGGGGATGGTGGCGCACGGCCTCGATGCGCTCCTGGAGCCGCCTCTCACCCCGGCCCCCATCTAGATAGAGCGAGGAGAGCATGGCCACCTTCCCGCCCAGGCGGTCGGCCCGCTCGACCAGCACCACCGGGTAGCCGCCGTCGGCCACGTTGAGAGCCGCGGTCAGCCCGGCGATCCCCCCGCCCACCACCAGGGCGCGCCGAGTGACGGGCAGCGTCAGCGGCTGGAGACACTCGTCGCGGCACACCTTCTCCACCAACGTGCGCACGATCTCCACCGCCTTCCTGGTCGCCTGCTCCGGCACCCCATGGTGTGGCCAGGCGACCTGCTCGCGGATGTTGGCCACCTCCACGCGGTACGGGTTCAGGCCCACGCTCTGGGCCGCCTTACGAAAGGTCGCTTCGTGCATGGAAGGGGAGCAGGCGGCCACCACCACCCCGTCGAGGTCGTGCTCCTGGATCGCGGTCTGGATCAGCCCCTGCCCGGGATCGGAGCACATATAGGCGTAGTCGGCGGCGAAGGCCACCGCGGGGTCATCGCCCACCGCCTCCACCACACGCTCCACGTCGACGGTGCTGGCGATGTTCAGCCCGCAGTGACAGACGAAGACGCCGATGCGAGCCACCGACCTAGGCCTCCTCCCCCTCAGCGCTCTCCACGGCCCGCCAGATCAGCTCGGCGACGTCGACCACCCGCATGCGGGCCCGCCGCGCCTCCTGGTGACGGCGCACCGCCGCCATCAACGTCCGCTCACACTGCTGACAGGCGGAGACGATCACGTCTGCCTCCACCTCGCAGGCGCGATCGACGCGATGGTGGGCCACCTGGGAGACGGCGTCGGGATCGAAGCTCTCCACGTTCCCTCCGCCCCCGCAGCACTCGGATATCTGGCCCGACCCGCTCATCTCCACCAGCGTGACGCCCGGGATGGCGCGCAGCACCTGGCGGGGCGCCTCATAGACGCCGCTCTTGCGCCCCAGATCGCAGGGATCGTGGTAGGCAACCTTGAGGGGCCCGCCCTGACCTCTGCCGAGGGAGGGCTGGCCCAAGGGCAGCCGCCCCTCCTCGATTAAGGAGGCCAGTAACTCCGTAGCGTGGAGCACCCTCACGTCGGGCGGCTCCCCCAGCAGCTCGGGATAGATGTGCGTCCACATGTGGTAGCAGGAGGGGCAGGTGGTGACCAACCGTCGCGCGCCCAGGGCCTCCAGCTGGGCGACGTTGTGACGGGCCATCACCGCGGCCTGCTCCCCCTCCCCCAGGGCGAGCAGGGGGTAGCCGCAGCACCACTCGTCGCCCCCCAGAGTGGTGACGTCGGCCCGCGCCGCCTCCAGGATGCGGGTCAGCGCCTGGGGCACGCCGTAGCTGCGGGGGAAGAAGGCGCTGACGCAGCCGACGAAGTAGACCAGCTCGGCGCCGGGCCGCGGTTCCAGCCCCTCGGGCACGTGGGCCAGGTTCTGGCTCCAGATCAGCCGGGCGCTGTTCTCGTCGCCGCTGACGTTGTGGCTGTCGGCGATGGTGTCGCTGAGCCGGTTGAGGCGCTCGACGCCGGCACAGAGGCGGTCGTCGACCACGACGTCATCGGCCTCCGGGAAGAAGAACGGGGATGCCTCGCCCGGCTCGTCGTGGCG
>CAZEQC010000013.1:64805-68373 GCA_964514285.1 uncultured Anaerolineales bacterium
CGGAGCTTGTCGCGGAGCTTGTCGCGGAGCTTGTCGCAGGGCTTGTCGCGGAGCTTGTCGCGGAGCTTGTCGCGGAGCTTGTCGCAGCCCTCGCGCCGATAGCCCTCCTCGGCGGCCCACTCCCGCAGGGCGATCATCACCTCGCCGACGTCGATGCCGTTGGGGCAGTGGGCGCCGCACATCTCGCAGCCCAGGCAGAGCCAGATGTCGCGGCTGGTGAGGACCTGCTCCCAGCGACCAAGCTGGAGGAGGCGCAGGATGCGGTCCGGGCCATGGTCCATGGCGGGGAGGACGGGACATCCAGCCCGGCACTTGTGGCAGTGGTAGCACTGTCGGATCGGTTGTTCAGTCAGTCGCTGGGGGACTGTCACGTATGAGACATCCTTTCACGCTTGCATGAATGATACCTCATATGCCCAATTCGAGAAAGCTCGCCCCCCTGGCGGAAACAGAGGATCAAGGGTCAGCCGGTCGCGGTCTAGGGCACGACGGCGGCGATGGCCTGGCGCAATAGCACAACCAGCTCATCCATCTGTTCCTCGCTGATGACGAAGGGAGGACCGAGCGTCAGGTGATCGCCAGCGGTGCCGTCGACGCAGCCGCCGCTGGGATAGACGACCAGGCCGCGCTGGAAGGGGGCCTGGGCCCGGCAGGCGCACCTTGGGACACTCCCAGGCCTCGATCAGCTCAGCCCCGCTGTCGCCGATCACGGTGGTGTTGAGGTTGCCCAAGCGGTCGATCTGGGCACCGCCCACCCTGGAGGTAGAGCCCAAAGAGATCGACCATCGAACAGATGGAGGTCGCACCGCTGATGAGCGTCGGATCCCCGATGGAGAGCGGGAGACGCGCCGGCCGGGCGCCGTGGATGCCGCTCTCGTAGATCAGCTCTAGGTCCGGTGCGACGGTCCGCCGCGCCAGGTTGCAGGCGCTGTTGGGCAGTCCAACGCCGACGAAGACGGTGCGCACGCCCTGGAGCGCCCGCGCCGCGGTGACGATCATCATCTCAGATGGCGTATGAGTCTCTGGCATATGGGGGCTCTCGACGAAACGAATGCGAGGGTTGACCCGCGACAGATCGCTGCCCTTATAGGAGCGGAGAGGAAAGAGCGGCAAGCGGTAGGCCCCGGCCATCTATCGCGCCACCATGCCGAAGTGAGAGTACTCCTCCAGCTCGACGGGTCGGGGAACGCCGTGTTCCACGGCGCGACGGACGCAGTAGAGCGAGCCGACCCCCGGGTTGCCCAGGTAGGAGAAGACCATCTTGCGGGCACACCCGGCGGCGATCATCTGATCGTAGATCAGATCCGGCGTCATGCGGCAGAGGGTGAGATCGCGACGTTCCTGGCGCATGACCTCGTGGGCAGCGGCGAAGCAGATGCACGACGTGAAGCCCTCAATGGCAACCGTATCGCCGTCGTGGACGTGGGCCGCGATGGCCTCCTCCATGCCCATGAGCTTATGTTGGTGTGCCATGCCCCACCTCGGTCAGCACCCCCTCCAGGATCTCCAGCGCTACGTCGGCCTCCTCGCGGCCCACGATCAGCGGCGGGGAGAGACGGACCGATTTGTCGCCACACCCCAGGACGATGAGGCCGCGCTGGAAGCAGCCCTGGACCAGGGCCTGGGCAAGCTCGCTGGTCTGGAACTCCATCCCGATCATCAAGCCCAGGCCGCGCACGTCGATCAAGGCGTCGTGGTGGTCCCGTAGCGCCTCCAGTCGCTCCATCAGGTAGTCGCCCATCTGAGCCGCGTTCTCCATCAGCGACTCCTCCAGCAGGGCGATCGTCTCCAGCCCTGCCGCGCAGGCGACGGGATTCCCCCCGAACGTGGTCCCGTGAGCGCCCTTGTCCCAGACCATCAAGTCATCCTGGGCGATGAAGGCACCGAGCGGCATGCCCGATGCGATCCCCTTGGCCACGGTGATGATGTCCGGCACGACGGGGCCATCCTGCCCCGCGAAATGCTCGAAGGCGAACATCTTACCCGTCCGCCCCATACCGCTCTGGATCTCGTCGGTGATGAGCAGAATGCCGTGCCGATCGCAGAGCTCGCGCAGCGCGGGGAGCCACGTGGGAGGCGGCACCACGTAGCCGCCCTCCCCCTGCAGGGGCTCAACGACGATCGCCGCCACGTCCTCGGGCGGCGCGATGCGCTTGAAGATCTCTTTCTCGATGAAATCGAGGCAGGCCAACTCGCACTCGGGATAGGTCAGATTGTAGTGGCAGTCGACGCACTTGGCGTAGGGCACGTGGGTCACGTCGGCGAGCAAGGAGCCGAATCCGCGGTGATACTGCGGCTTGCTGGCCGTCAGGGAAATGGCGCCCATCGAGCGCCCGTGAAAGGCACCGAGGAAGGCGATGAGCCGATGGCGACCCGTGGCATAGCGGGCCAGCTTCAGCGCCCCCTCCACCGCCTCCGTCCCGGAGTTGGTGAGGAAGACCTGCCAGTTATCGGACCCGGGGGCGATCTGGGCCAATGTCCTGGCCATGTCGACGTAGGGCGGATAGTAGAAGTCCGCCGAGATGTGGATCAGGCGATCGGCCTGGGCTTGGACCGCGTTGACCACGCGCGGATGACAGTGGCCGGTGGAGCAGACAGCGATGCCAGCGGCAAAGTCGAGGAAGCGGTTGCCGTCCACGTCCGTGACCGTGCAGCCCTGGGCGCTTTCGGCAACCAGCGAGAAGGCGCGGGGGATCGAAGGAGAGACAAAACGCTTGTCCGCCTCGATCAAGGCCCGGGCCTTCGGTCCGGGCAGCTCGGTGACCAGGTGGGGCGCCATCTCCGCGCCGTACGCCGACGGATAACTCTCTTGTGTCATGGCCTCTCCTCTATGGCATTTGTACTGGTGACTGGGGAATCAGACGATCCGTTCCCCTGTCTATCGTGTCGTTGAGCGGCCCCCGGTAGGAGACCGACCTAGGGCGCAAGCCCCAGCTCCTTGAGCTTGTCGTCCGTGGGCACGCCGTCCTCGCCCCAGCCTCGCAACTCGTAGAACTCGGGCAGCATCTCATCCAGCTCCACCACGTGGCCCTTCGCCGGGCCCTCGGACATCGGCTCCTCCAGCATGCGTGGAGGCAGGGTGTCGTCGGCGCGGGTGAACCCCGCCCGGCTCAAGAAGAGCCGTTCCAGCGTGTAGACCCGATCCCCGGCCTCCAGCAGACTCTCCACCGTGTAGCCGGCACCGGTGGCCAAGTTGAGCGATTGGGCCATCCCGGTGGGCATCACGTCGTAGGAGCCATCGCAGAGGTGGGGAGGGCGTGCGTTCAACAGGGCGGCGGTGTCCCCCGCTGATCATCTGCTCCTCGCCCTCGTCTCGAGGGCGGCCTGTCCCGGTGGCTTGCAGCGACGAGGGCCGCCACGCCAGCCAGACGCTAAACCGTCTGGCTCAGAGCTCAACCCTCCTGGCGGAGGCTGTGGGGAAGGCGTGCATACGCCAGGCCGGGGCTCTCCGCCCATTCTTACTCCCTACTCCTCTTCCCTGACCTCAGCCAGATAGGCGTTCGCCGCCTCCTCGGAGCCGCAGGCTTGCGCGAGCGCCCGGGCGGCGGTGTCGGCGTGGGGGGAGCCG
>CAZEQC010000014.1:0-2102 GCA_964514285.1 uncultured Anaerolineales bacterium
GGGAAGGCGGGTAGCCAAAACGCCTATATCCACGTCTCCCCGGCAGCGCGGCCCTCACCCAAGGTGCCCCATGAGAACGTGAAACGGGGCTGGAGGTTCTCTCCAGCCCCGTTAGCGCTGTCGCCTCCCTAAGTTGATCGCCTAGAGCCAGTCCCTCCTCTTTCGCCAGGCCAAGCCCGTGCTGACCGCCACCAGCCCGACGAGCACCACCGCATGCAGCGCAGACGTCAGCAGCCCCAGCCTATCGAGGGGCTGCGTCACGCCGCCCACCGGGACGAGCGATGGGTTCTCGTGCGGCGCCAGATCGTTGTCGGAGTTGGGATCCTCGGTCGCCGCCGAGACGCTGGCGGTGTTCGTCAGAACGCCACTGAATGCCGGTGCCACCTCGGTCACCAGGGTGACGGTCACCGTCTCAGCGACGGCCACCGTCCACAGGTCGCACGTCAGCTCGTGGCTCGCCGGGTCGTGGCTGCAAACCCGCGCCTTGCCAGTCGGATCGCTAGCCGGATCGACGGACGATTCGACGTAGCTCGTGTTGTCGTCCAACATATCGCTCACGACCACACCCTGGGCGTCTGAGGGACCCTGGTTGACAACGGTGAGTGTGTACGTCAAGGGATCCCCGGGGACGTGCGGATCGGGCTCGCTGTCCTTTGTGACGCCCAGGTCGGCCAGCGGACTGACGTCTGTAGGCTCGTCGTCATCGTTGTTGTCGAGGTCGCTCTCTGGCGTGTCCGTATCAATCGTCACGCCGTTCGTGAACGTCTCCGTCACCCACGCATCGACCGCCACCGTCACCGCGATCGCCCCGCTCTCACCAGCCGCTATCGTGCCCACGTCCCACGCCAGCGGGTTCGGACCGTCGTCCTGCCCCGGATCGGCAGCGACGAACGTCACGCCATCGTGCAGCGTGTCCGTCACCACCACGTTCACCGCGTCCGAAGGGCCGTTGTTGGTGTAGACCAACGTGTAGACCAGCTGCCCCTCACCCGGCGTGACCGGATCCTGATCATCCGTCTTGGTCACCGTCACGTCCGCCAGCGGACTGACATCCGTTGGTTCCGTGTCATCGTTGTTGTCGACGTCACTCTCCGGCGTGTCTGTCGCGATCGTCACCGCGTTCGTGAACGTCTCCGTCACCCAGGACTTGACCGTCACCGTGACCGCGATCGACCCGCCCTGACCAGCCACCACCGGACCCACGTCCCACACCAGCGGATTCGGGCCGCCATCCTGTTCCGGCTGGGCATCAACGAACGTGACCTCGTCTGGCAGCGTGTCCGTCACCACCACGTTATCCGCGTCCGAAGGGCCGTTGTTGGTGTAGACCAAGGTATAGACCAGCTCTCCCTCACCTGGCGTGGCCGGGTCTCCAGCATCCCTCTTGCTCACCGTGACGTCCGCCCTCGGTGCCGAGGGGTTCTGATCCGTCGCATCGTCGTCGTCAGGATCGGGATCGACCGTGTCGGCGTCCACCAAGACCGTGTTGAACAGCTGGTCCGTGAACCCCGAGTCAACCGTCGTGACCAACGTGATGGTCACCGTCTCATCGGCCTCCACGACGCCCAGGTCGCAGGCGACGGTGTGGCTTCCACTATCGTAGACACACAAGCGTGGGGCACCATTGACGTCGGCGCCGGCCTCGACCGACGAGCTGTCGTAGGACGTCGCCGCGTCCAGGCTGTCACTCACCACCGTGTTCACGGCGTTGGAGGGACCAGCGTTGACCACGACCAACGTGTAGGTGAGCGGCTCTCCCGGCACGTGCGGATCCGGCGTGCTATCCTTGCTGATGCCCAGGTCGGCCAGCGGCACCACGCCGGTCGGCTCGTCGTCATCGTTGTTGTCGAGGTCGCCATCCGGCGTCGTGCTGCCCACCACTACGCTGTTGGTGAACGTCTCCGTCACCCACGACTTCACCGTCACCACCACGGTCAGCTCTCGCGTCGCCCCGGCAGCCAGTGTGCCCACATCCAGAACAACGTCAGGCGGGTTGGGAGCGTATGGCGCAGTGGCATCCACGAAGGTAACCTCACCGGGCAGCGTATCCGTCACCGTCACGTCCTGTGCATCCGACGGCCCAGCGTTCTCCACCGTCAGCG
>CAZEQC010000014.1:2202-5443 GCA_964514285.1 uncultured Anaerolineales bacterium
TGCCCAAATCCCAGACCACGTCCGGATCGTTGAAGCTATGCGGCGAGGTGGCATCTACAAAACTGACCTCGCTGGGCAGCGTATCCGTCACCGTAACGTCCCGCGCATCGGATGGCCCCAGATTCTCCACCGTCAGCGTGTACGTCAGCTCCTCGCCGGCCGTGATCGGATCGGTGCTGTCCACCTTGAGCACCGAAAGGTCCGCCAGGGTGTTCACCTCCGTCGGCTCTTCAACCTCGTTGTTGCCCGGGTTGTCATCCGGCGTCGTGCTGTCCACAACAGCTGTGTTCGTGAAGGTCTCCGTTACCCACGACTGCACCGTCACGACCACCGTAAGCACTTCGCTATCCCCAGCAGCTAAGGTGCCCAAATCCCAGACCACGTCCGGATCGCTGAAGCTACGCGGCGAGGTGGCATCCACAAAACTGACCTCGCTGGGCAGCGTGTCGGTCACCGTCACGTCCCGTGCATCGGACGGGCCGAGGTTCTGCACCGTCAGCGTGTAGGTCATATCCTCGCCGGCCGTGATCGGATCGGTGCTATCCACCTTAAGCACCAACAGATCCGCCTGAGGCGCGGAAGGATTCGGTAGATCCTGCTCGTTGTCGTCGGGATTGGGGTCGTGCGTGGTCCCAGAGATGGCCACAGCATTGGTGATCACACCAAGGGCACTGGAATCCACGGTCACCGTGAAGACAAACGTACCAGACTCACCCGACGCCAGCGTCGATCTGCACCACGTCAGGGTCGCGGGCGGACCAACATCATAGGTCGGCGGATCGCTCCACCCTGCCGGCTGGCTCACCACGCCCTCATAGGTCACACTGACGGGCAGCGTGTCCGTGATGCAGACGTTCTCGGCGAAGGACGGACCGTTGTTCGTATAGACCAACGTGTAGGTCAGTGTCGCACCCGGTACATAGGGATCAGGACTGCTGGATTTGGAGACGACGAGGTCCGCGATGCGATAGATCCCGGCGTCCCACGTCGGGTCGCTCTCGCCCGACGTCAGCTCGGTGACGTCCGCCACCCCCGTGACAGGATCGGCGTCGCTGTCGTCGGCGTCACCCACCGCGTCCTTCTGGGTCAAGGTATAGCCAACCGTCGGTGTAAATACCACGAAGTAGGGTCCGGGCACCAGATTGGTGAAGGTGTAATAGCCCGCATTGCCCCCGACGTCATTGACGGTGACGGTGGTGCTGATCGGTCCGTTGTCGTCGCCTCCCGGCTCCGCTATCCCGTCGCCGTCAAGATCCTGATAGAGCCCCACGGTGACGCCGTTGACGCCGTCCTCGCTGGCGTCCTGCTCGCCGTCGCGATCTGTATCTTCCCAAACGTAGTCGCCCAAGGACGCCGGCTGGTAGATGCCCATGTCGAGCGTCAGGTCCTCGTCCCCCGACTCAAGGAAGGGCGTGGCATCGGAGTCGCCCGTAGCCGAATCGGCGTCGGAATCTGTCGCGTCGTTGCCTACGTCCTCAGCCGTTACCACATAGCCTGGCGGCAGCGTGTCCAGATCGAAGGTGACGGAGTAAGTCCCCGGCGGCAGATCCTCAAACAGGTACTCCCCACTGGCATCCGTCGTATCCGTGAGGACCACACCGTTCACTTCATAGGGCTGTCCCGTCGCCGCATCGTACAACGTCACCACCACCCCGGAAACACCGCTCTCACCACCGTCCTGCTGACCATCGGCGTCGTCGTCATACCAGACGAAGTCGCCAACGCGCACCGGATCGTACAACCCGGCGTCCCAGGTAGGATCGTTCTCCCCAGAGGTCAGGGTCGTGGAGATCGTCTTCCCCGTCACTGGGTCCGCATCGCTGTCCACCGTGTCAGTCACAGCATCCTGTTGGGTGAATGTGTACGTATCCGTCGGCGTGAACACCACGTAGTAGTCGCCCGGGACCAGATCCGTGAACGTGTAGGTGCCGCTCGCATCCGTGGTGGTCGAGGCCACCTCGTTCCCATCCCCGTCGTAGAGCGTAACTGGGACGTCCTCGATCCCAAGCTCACCGCTGTCCTGCTCGCCATCGCCATCCAAGTCCTCCCACACCGTGTCGCCCAGCGAGGCCGGCTGGTACATACCGGCGTCCCAGGTGGGATCGTGCTCGCCGGACTCGAGGGTGATGGAACCCGTCCGCCCCGTCGCGGCATCGGCATCGCTGTCCACGGCATCATCGCCGCCCTGCCCTTGGAGGGTCAGGGTGTACCCATCCGGAGCGGTGAACTCGACCTCGTAGTCGCCGGGGTACAGATTGGTAAACGTGTAGGCGCCGCTGGCGTCCGTCGTCGTCGTGGCGACCTGGTTGCCATCGTCGTCGTACAACGTCACCAACACGTCCTCAATCGGTGGCTCGCCATCCTCCTGGATCCCATCGCGATCCAGATCCTCCCAGACGTAATCGCCCAACGAGGCGTACAACGGCGTCGTGACCTCGTCGCTGTCGGTGATGCCCTGGTCGGAAGTCAGCGAAGCGAGGTTGACAAGGGTCGCCCCCGTGGTGGGCCAGGTGGTGACCTGCACCACCATACTCACCGTGCGCGACTCGCCCACGTCGAGGATACCCAGCGACCAAGTGACCACGTCCCCGCTCTTCGTGCACCCCGCGGGGCCGCAACTGTCGTAGGACGTGTGCGTCGGGACAGCGTCCGTGATCACCACACCCGTCGCCGACACGATGCCGGTGTTCGTCACGAAGATGGTGTAGGTCACATCGTCACCCTCTCCCACGATGTCGGGCTCCACCGACTTGGTCAGGGAGAGCTCCGGGCTACCCGTGGTGATCGAGGCCGTATCCGTGACGATATCATAGTCTCGCTCGCCCGGCACGTCGCCCGGCTGACTGTCGTAGGCGCCCCAGGCGTCGTTGTCCAGCGTCCGGTTGGCGCTAATGTCGCTAGCCACCCGCGCCGTGAAGGTGATGAACACGGTCCCGTTCACGTTCAGCTGCGACACGGTCCATGCAGGGTAGTCGCCCGCGAGGGTCGCCGTCGTCGGGTCCGTGATGGTGAACGACTCCGTAGCCACGAAATCGACGCCCGTAGGTAAGCTGTCCGTAATCACCATATCGTAGGCCGGCGACGTGCCATTCGGATTAAAGTTGTGCGCCTCCAGCGTGTAGGTCACGATGTCGCCCGCACCCACCGGGTCGCGTGGCGTCTGAACCGTTTTGGTCAGCGCCACCTTCGGCTCAACCACAGTGGTCGTGACCACGTTGACGGTATCGGTGAGCCGGTCTCC